>JAYFQJ010000104.1:0-16929 GCA_034927165.1 Oscillospiraceae bacterium | reverse complement strand
AGACCACGACGAATATTCTTGGTGACGCGATATTTCAATCCACGCTCCCCGTGCGGGGAGCGACCGCAAAGTTGCACAGCTATTGCTGCGCAATTTTGCGCAATGTGACGATATTACTCTCTCTTAATAGATATGTGCCTTTTGAAAACCTGTTTTATCCGGTCAAATAGCTGTTCGTCCCCGTATGTTTTTGGTGCGAACGTGGCGCATTTTCCCGGGTGCTTCCGGTTCGCACGTCAGAGAATCATCGGTTTCTCCGGGTCATAGGCGGCTTTGCAGCCGAAGTGCTCGATCTTGCTCTCGTACTTGTTGCCCAGATAATAAAACCGCAGGCTGTCCCTTTCCTTATCCATAATGCCGCACAGCTTCGCTTGTAAAGCCCGGCACTGGCCGGCATCCAGTACACATTCAAAAACAGAACACTGCACCCGCTGTCCATAGTTGACGCACTGCTTGGCGATCTGCCGCAGACGCTTTCTTCCGGCGGCATCCTCCGTATTCACGTCATATGTGATGAGCACCAGCATTTTTCTCCCCTCACTTCCACAAAAACGGCGGGTATTCGTCCAGATCGCCCCGAATAAATCGCGCCAGCAGCAGCGCCTGCACATAAGGAATCATGCCCCACTGCAGCTTCTCTTTCAGATAGGGATGGGTCAGCGTCTCCTGCTTCTTTTCCTGCCAGTTTTTAAGAAATGACCTTCGGGCGTCGTCCGCCATGAGCACCGCGCCGCTCTCCAACCGGGTAAAGTCTTTCTCCGAGACCACACGGTTGTTGATCTGCGTCAGTACAAAGCGATCGGCCATCGGTGCGCGCAGCTCCTCCATCAGATCCAGCGCCAGAGAGGCGCGCCCCGGGCGGTCGCGGTGGAGAAAGCCCACATAGCTGTCCAATCCAACACTCTCCAGCGCAGAAGCGCAGTCGTTTGAGAGGAGACTGTACGAGAAGGAAAGCATGGCGTTGACCGGGTCCAGAGGCGGGCGGCGGTTGCGCCCATGAAAGAAGAACGTCTCCTTCTCATTTAGGATCATCTCATCAAACACATCAAAATAGGCCTTCGCCCCCGTTCCCTCCAAGCCGCGCAGGGACTCCATCGACACTTCTGTCGCCGTTGGCTCCAAAAGCTCCCGCAGCTTGCCGGATGCTTCTTTGAGGCTTTCCGCGTTTACGCGCATGGCATGGTCCCGCGCTGTGCGCTCAATACTCCAGCGGGAATTATACAGCTTCCCGAAAATCATCGTCCGCGCCGCCCTACAGCTTTCGCCGGGGTCGTCGGCCATCCGGTACTGCGCCCGCCGCAGCAGTACATTGCCGCTGCTCTCGCCGCTCACCCGCGCCAGAAACCTGCCGCGGGGCGTACAGAACGCAAGGCCGATCTCCCGCTCTGCGCAAGCGCCCATAAGGGACGCAGACGCGCCGGAATAGGAAAAGCTGACCACTCCCGAAAGGGTATGCAGCGGATACCGCGCCACCTGCTCGCCCCTGCGGCTGGCCACAATATTTTCTCCGTCCAGCGAGAGATAAATATCCTCTGCGGTCACAAACAGCGTGTTCAGAAGCTTTTTCACGGCATTTCCTCCAGCGCTTCTGCAAAATAATCCTTTACGGGCCTTGCACTCATAAGCTTTGGCAGACACAGCTCCTTGAGCGAGCAGGCGCCGCAGTATTTTCCGGGCTTCACCTTCGGCGTTGTGCCCCGCTCATAGAGCAGATGCATTTCCCTAAGGTCGTCCTCCACCTCACGGCGCAACTCGGGAGTGAACTCCACCGGTATGCGTCGCCGCACCTCGCCGTAATACAGCGCCCCGGCCGGGATGCCGCAGCAGAGCATTTCCTCGAGACACATGGCCTGTCCGCACAGCTGCAGGGTGTCCCCCGTCCGTTCCATGTACTTTCCCCGCTTGTACTCCACCGGGAAGGGCTGCCACAGCCCATGCCGGTCTCTCAGGGAAATTCCGGTTTTGCCACGGTGGAACTCCAGAATATCGCACGCGCCGGAAACGCCGAGCCGGGGCGAAAAGACCCGCACGCCGCGGGTGATGACGACGTTTCCCCGGGACTCGCAGGAGCCCTCGTCGTGGGCGTTCTGGTGCATGAGTTCCCCATCGACGGTGCGAAAATTCTCCGCCCACTGGTCCTCGATGTGGATAAGCGCCCAACGCCGCCGGCAGAATTTAAAGTGCTGGATGCCCGAGAGCTGAAGGAAGTCGTCCTCGTTATATTCCATTGATCTCTTCACATTTGAGGCCGGGGAGCTCCTCCCGTGTGACCACGTAATCCCCAAAGGATTCCGGCGGCGCGTCCGCCTTCAGCGATACCTTCACACTGCGGTGGACTCTGGCGGTGGAATACTGCCCATCCTTGCAGTTGTGCTCGAACCAGAACAGCCTGCACACCTCCATAGAGCCCTCCGGGCGGGCGGCGGAGGCGTCGTTTACAAACAGAGTGCGCAGGCACTCCTTCACCGTCTCGGCGTCCTCCGCGGAAAAGCCGGTCTTCTCCGCAAGCTGGACGTTGATGGAGCCTTTTATTTCATAGAGTCCAAAGCGGACCATATGCTTTGAGCCCATCGTATCGGAGCTTTTCTTTTCAGCAGGCTCGCTGTTGACGCTCTTGGTGATCTGCATACTATACACCTCCACAGGCGAAACGCTCACCGCCTGATGGATCGACACCGGGCCGCGCACGCCGACGGAGACGCCGCTGTTTTCCGTCGCTTTAAAGGCGAACACCTGGCCGAAAGCGCGAACGTCCAGCCACTTGGCGCAGGCGGTCTTCGCATACTCCTCGTTGCTCTTGACGTCCTTGATTTCCTTGCTCGCCCGCTCGCTGAGAGATTTGTAGCCGTCGTCCGCCATGCAGTCGGACTGAACGAAAATCTTCTTTCCCATGCTCTGCATACGGTTTCGGATCTTCCGCTTGATGCACACGTCGGATATTTCGCCGTATCCCCTGTAATCGGTGCGGGGGCGGTTGCCGTCCAACGGGTCTCCGTTGCCGTTTGCCAAAGTCACCGATACCAGCGCCACGAAGTCAATTTTGTTTTCCAGAGCAGCCATTGTCATTTTTCCTCCTCATTATTGTCAGTGTTCTTTTCCTTCTTTGTGAAGAACGCCTTGCGCTGGTGATAGTAGCCAAGCAGATAGACGTCGTCCAGCGGCAAGTTGAGCCCCTTGTCCTTCGCATCAAACGAGTCGAGTATTTCTCCGACCATGTTCTTGTAGTAGCTGCGCAGCCCCGGCGTCATCTTCTGATAGTAGGGGTTCAGCCTCTGCTCGATGATGCCCCAGGCGTATGCGGGGCGCTGAGAGAACACCTGCTGCATTCGGATGGCGTTCGTCTCTCTGTCCTCCCCGGTTGGGTAGGTCGACCTCTCCGCCTGCTCCGCGATGGCCAACAGACGGCCGTAAAGATAGCTCTTGTCCTTATTTCCCTCGTCCAGCGCCATAAAATACTCCTCCTTCTTCTTGCTGTCGTTGTGTCTTTTGCGCACCACCGCGCAGGCTGCTGTCAAGACGTACTCCCGGTTTGCCTTGCTGTAAGCAAGCGGCTTCCCGGCGCGGTGAACCAGCGCCGCCGAAATATCCGCCGGGATGGGTCCGCCGCAGACCATGCAGTCGAGCAGGGACTGAAACTGCTGCCGCATGACTTTGTCGTCGGTTTTCAGCAGGTCTCCCTGCTGTGTGCCGCAAGCGCAGTTCACCACCTGCCGGAGGCTCGGACTGATCGTGCCGACGCCGGTCTCGACGCAAAAGCTCTCATACCAATTCTGAATGCGGTCGAGAAAATCG
Organism: Oscillospiraceae bacterium; assembly: GCA_034927165.1. Classification (GTDB taxonomy): domain Bacteria; phylum Bacillota; class Clostridia; order Oscillospirales; family Ruminococcaceae; genus JAYFNU01. The sequence continues at coordinate 13,137 of JAYFQJ010000104.1, read as the reverse complement.
GAGCCGCTGAGCTCGTTGTAGTAGGTCACGGACAGCCTCCCAGTGGTGGCCGCGTCCAGTGCGGCGATGACCACATGGCTGTTCAACCCCGAAAGCCCGTCCCGATATCCGTTCAGCGTGTCCCGCAGCTCCTTGCGGTAGCTTTGGAAATCCTGCTTTTCCTGCGTCTTAAAGCCGAAAAGGGTAGTGGCGAAGCGCGATTCTCCCTCGGGGTTCCAGCAGAGAAACGCTCTGCCGCCGATGATCCGGCTCTCGTTGTCCACAAGCCACCGCAGAGCGTTGTGCGCCTTCTGGGACGCGAGATAGCCGACGCTGCCCGCCTGCTTCTCGTCGGCGAATCGTCCCCGGTAGGTGAAGCCGCTCTGATCGTTCGCAGAGATGAGCTTGGCGTTGCCGTTGAAGGAGAACACGCCCTTTGGGTGCGCATGGCATTCGGTGTCCTCCAGTCCCGTCAGCAGACAAAGCTTCCGGGGCCTGTTCGCAAGGATGGTTCCATAGTAATCCGAGAAGCAGCGGAACAGGCGCGCATCCTCATAGCTGCCCTTCGATTCGGCACGCTCCGCGTCCACTATTCTCCACCGCACAAAGCTCTTGTCGGCTGTTTTGATCGCCGGGTTTTCCGCAAGATCCTTCAGGATGCTTCCTCCCTCAACATATTTCAGCACCGCGTGCACGGCCGGGTGGGTAAAGGGAGACTGCGCCCACGCCCTTAAATTGTTCAGATATATCTCATATCCCTGCGGATTCATGGACGGCGCAAGGAACCAGAGATAATCGCACAGCGGGTGGGGGCAAAGCTTTGCCCCGGGTCCCACGCGGTTGGCGCTCTCTATCGTCGCGGGGATGATGGTTTTCTGCTCCTCCTTTGAAACCGAGCGAGCGTCCGTGAACGCCCCCTCCCGGGTAAGCGTGATCTCGATCTGCGCGTTTGCAAAGATATGGGATATCGGCGCGAGGGGCTGCTTGTCCGCCTCCTTTACGCCGGCAAGATCGGCGTTCCTCTCATAGGTGCGGTAGGTCGACGCCAGAAGTCCCATCTCACTTCACCTCCTCAAATTCCGCAAGCCCGGAGAAGTTTTCCGAATCTGCTCCGAAGGACTTGATATCCATTTCGCGGACCGTACGAACTGCCGGGCAGTCCTCCGGGCGGATAAATTCAATGACGCCCGCCCTCATCACAGGTCGCCAGAAGCGCACGGTCATCTTACCCGCTGTTTCGTCGGAATAGGCCTCATCGGCATAGGTGATGCCGTGGTACATGAGTCCGAAATCCAGTCGGGACGTTTCCACGTAAGCGCTCACGCCCTCGCCGAACACGCACGGCTCCACATACCCCTGGCACTCCCGGGTACCGAGAAAGACGTCCCTGCGCCCGCCCCTTTCGATCATGCGCTTTGCAATGCTGTAGTGCTTGTTTTCGTTCCTGTCTCCTGCAAGCTCCTCCCGGTTCATGTTCCACTCGAAGTGCGCCCGCACCTGATAGCGGCAGTCCTTGAGATAGGTGTAAAACGCCAGATCGTTTCCTCCGGAATACTTGATCGGCCGGATCCCCTTCACCTCGGTCTGAATGGGATTCATCACCCGCACCGCGTCAATTATCCAGATCAAGGTGGGCTTCCAGTATACAGAAGCGATCACCCCCTTCAGCGCCTCATAGGTGGGAATCTGCAGGGTGCATTTTTCTCCGCCGATCCGCATCACCGGGTCGGAAAACAGGGCGTAGGCCCCCGTGAGCTCAAACTCCACCGTATTTCTATATATCATCTCTTACCTCCGCAAATTGAGTTTTTCCGCCATCGACGCAAAAGCCGGTCTCCTCGGAGTAATACCCCTGCTGCAGAACCGTCACCGCACGGTCAAAGAGCAGCCTGCAATTCTGATCCGTTATCTCATACCTGTAGAGCGAAACGGAAAACGGCTTTGCCTTCTCCAGAAGGGCCTTTCGGTATGCAAAATCATGTTTTGCCCGCTCGCCGCAAAGCTCCTCTACGATTTGACGCCCCTCGCCGTAAGAGGCCACCACGTCTGTTTTCTTGTCGTCAAAGACCTGGAATTCGTCTCCCGCGGTCCGAAACGCCTGCGCCATCAGATAGCCGGACGGCCCTGCGCATTTCCGCCGACCGCAGTTGTTGGCGCCCAATAGCTCCAGCATATCGGTGCCCAGCTCCTTCAGAGGGTAATCCTGCGTCCCCTTGGGCTGTGCGGCGAAAAGCCCGCTGTAGTAGGTCTCCACCGCCCGGTCCCCGGCAAGACTTCCCTCAAATCGCGCCGGGTCCCTGCCGTATGCCTCCAGCAGTCCCTTGCAGGCGTTTTGCGCCGCTAAAATGTCCTGCAGACGGCTAAGGTCTTCGTCCCGCGCGTTCACTATGAAAACCGGCAGCGGCTCGTCCGATTCCCCGCTGCGGTTGCAGCGTCCCGCCGCCTGCACGATATTGTCAAGCCCCGCCAGCAGACGAATGACGCAGCCGAAGGAAAAATCCATCCCCGCCTCCACCAGCTGGGTGGAGACGCAGATCGTCCTGCGCGCTTTGTCGTCGAGAGATGCGTTGATCCTCTCAAGCGTTTTGATGCGGTGCGCCATACACATGGATGTGGAGAGGTGAAATTTGTCCCTCTCACCGCCGCCAAGCAGGGAAAACACCGTCCGGGCCTGCGCGCGCTTGTTGCAGATGACAAGCACGCTGCCGTACTGTTCCGCACACGCCCCGGCAAGCTCCGCCAGCTCCTGCGCGTCGTAACCGCCGCTGCGGCGTCGGTCGATGATATCCGTCCGGCGAAATACGCGCCAGAGCGCTTCATCACGAGGGACAAGCACCGGTGGTCGGGAGAGGAGCAGAGGATGTGCCGTCTTTGCGAAGCAGGGTTGTGTGGCTGAGCACAGCACCACGTCGGCCCCGCAAATTTTGGTCAGAAAGTTGAGCGCCATGTTGAATTGAGAGATCAGCTTGGACGGAACAGACTGCACCTCGTCTATCACGATGACGCTTTGATAAAGCGCCTGCATCCTGCGGATGCAGGCGGGGCTCCCGTCAAAGAGGGTGTTCAGCAGCTGAACAAGCGTCGTGATTATAATGGGCGACGACCATCGCTCAGTGAGCAGCTCGTTTACGTCCGCCTCGCCGTCGACCTTTTCGCGCACCAGATTGGAGTGATGCTCCAGAATCAGGTCGTCGTTCCCGACGTACGCGCGGATCGCCTTGGCGTTCTGTTCCAGAACGCTCAAAATGGGCACGGCGAACAGAATTCTCCGCATATGGTGCTCTGCCGCAAAGGACAGCGCATAGCGCAGCGCCGTCAGCGTTTTCCCGCCGCCTGTGGGGACCGACAGCGTGTAAATGCCGGCCGGCCGCTTTGCCGCCGTCAAACAAATATCGGAAATCTGCCGCCGCGTCCGGTCGATCGGACGCTTTTGCGGCAAGCCGTCCAGTCTGTCTGTCACCGTTTTCAGACAGTCGGCAAACGGCCTCCCCGGCTCCGCCGGCGTACTCCCGCTCATAAACTCCGCCGTATCCCGCCGGTCTCCCTCGATGACCGCCGACAGCAGCAGCCGCGCCGCAAGAGAAAGGTAGAACAGTTGCGCCTCATCGCCGCCGGAAAACTGCCCGATGCGCAGTGACAGCGCCGCGATCTCCCCCACTGCGGCGGAAAACAGGCCGTCCAGCTCCGTCTCGTCCGCGCACAGGGCAAGATAGCCCTCCTTCGCCTCATCGAAATCGATGTCCCCGGCGGTGAGACGACGGGCGAAGCCATCCTCCCCCTGCGGTGAGATGCAGTCGAACTGCCCGTGGTGGGCGCCCGCCGCAAAGGCCGTCAGTTCGGCAGTCAGGCTTTCAAAGCTCTGCGCATCGCCGTGCCATCGCTCCATGACGAGCCGCACCGCGGCGAACGTGTGGTTTACGCTTCCGCGGCGAACAAGCTCCCCGCGCGCCGCGCGCTCTATGTAGTCTTTAAATCTCTGCGTGTATTTTCCGGCGTCATGCAGCAGCCCGCACAGATATGCGGTCTGCCGCAGCGTCTCCGGCGCCGCTCCGGCCGCGTACTCCGCCGTCTTCCGGCAGTGAGCCTGCACCGTCTGCACGGTCTTTTCTGTACCCGTGTATTTGATGTGGGCGGGGAATTCGGTACAACGGGGCTTTTCGTCCTCTGCTTCTCGCTTCATTGCATCCTCAATAAACTATATATATTAACTATTTGCTACACCCACTTTACCACATTTTAACATAATGTCAATAGCGTTTTAATCTTGCGCAAAAGAAATCTTCATGGTAAGATTATATGTCGTTCCTTAAGGGAGCGTGGATTGAAATAATAAGCCATAGATATTCACAGCAGAAAGCAGAGCGTGCGGCGTCGGATTTCGTTCCGGTGCCGCACGCTCTAATCCTTACTGATCCTTGATAGGCCGCGGCCGCAAGAAAAACAGGATCCGGACCCGACGCCCTGCGGCGCGGATCCGGATCTGTTGCGTTTTCACACTTGAGACAACACAGGCGCGCTGAAGCGGCACATCCTCTGCGTATCAGTACAATCCGAACAGGCGAAGCAGCTTTTGCACGAACGTGAGCGGCCCCTCGGTCACCGATCCGGCACTGTCGATCTGCTGCGACTTCACAGCCTCGGTCTGAAGGACAAACTGAACGGAGTCCACATACGTGTTCTTCTCCGACACAAACGAGACGACTTCCGCGGTATCGCCCGTCAGGGATTCCAGCATCGAGTCGATTTGCTCGTCCACCTGCCCGCGCATATCCGCGGTCTCATCCGCAAATTTCCCGGTGCCGTCCTTCATCTCATCGGTCCCGGCGTACAGCTCCTTCACCGCGGCGTCCAGCTGTCCGACAGATGCATTGAGCCGGCCGGTGCTCTCGTACAGCGTGTCCAGATTGAGCTTCAGGGCGTTTGCCCCGTCCGCGGCCGAGCCGACGGCGTCCGTGTATTCCTTCAGGGCTTTATAAAAAGCGCCGTAGCTGTCGAGCTGTCCCTTCAGCTCCGCCACCCGGGCGGCGGCTTCTCCCGATTGTGCGACAGCGGCTGTGATGCCCGCCGTCACCTCGTCGCCAGCCATCTGCTGCTGTATATATGCGCTGCGGATCTGCGTTTTCTGCTCGTCCGTGAGAGAGGCCAGCGCGCCCTGCAGTATCTGCTGCTTTTCGGCGTCGCTCAAGCCGGCGACCGCTCCGCTGATGATCTGCGATTTCTGTTCCTCCGACATATTCGCAACCGTCCGGGCGACCTGCGCCTCGCCCTCGGCGGTTTGCAGCCAGGCCTCCGCCTGCTGCCGATCCATCGTGCCGTCGGAAACAAGCTGCTCCAAAATCGCCTGCGCCGCCACCTGCGCATACAGCGCCTGCGCCTGCCCGTGCACATAAGCGAGATATATGCTGTCGGCGTTGGCCTGAATATATCCGGCGTACAGCGCCTCCGCCTGCTGATCGACCTGCGCGCTGACAGTTTGTAGCGCCGACTTATAGGCCTGCGCATAGATCTCGTCGGCGCCGAGCTGTGCAAGCACCCCCTGCAGAACAGCGGAATAGGTCTCAGGCGTGAGCGTGACGGCGCTGAGGCCGTTGGCGGAAAGCTGCGCGTTCAGTACCTCTTCGCTCGCGGAACACAGTCCCACGTAAGCGGACCACGCGGCGCCGGTGAGCGGATCGTTTTGGGCGGCAAGGGCGCTCAGCCCGCCGTACAGATCTGCTGCGCCGCCGGCGATCCGCCCCGTGCCGCTGTTCAGCTCCACTGTCTTTTCGCTCAGCGCATCCATTGCACCGCTCAGCGCCTGCGCGCCGTCGTTTAGGTCTGCCGCTCCCTGATCCAGATCCGCGACGGCGCCGATCAGCTCGTCGATCTTATCCTGCAGCTCGGCATCGTCGAGCTCGACGCTCAGGGAAAGCGGAATGCCGTTTATGGAGACGGCGTCCATTTCAAAATCAGTCACGTTCGCCGTGATGACGGCGTCGATCCCTTCTCCGGGGAGTATCGTGTAGGAGAGCTGCTTGTCCTTCCCCACATTGGCGATCGTCGCGCCGGGCGCGGCGATGCCGCTGCATCGATCGGTGTCCAGCGTGAAGGCCGCCTGCAGCGCATAGCCGTCGAAAAATCCGCCGCCGCACGCTGTATTTTCCGTGACCCTGAAGCAGATCTTCAGCCGGCCGCTTTTCCCGGCGATCTCGTCGGCGCTGTACTGCTTCTCGTCCATGAAATAGGAGATCGAAATATTCCACGGGATGTCGGTCGTTTTCATCTTTCCCTCATAATAGGTCCTGTCCGCAGAGGCGGTAAACGTGATCGTATCCCCATTTTGCGTGATCTCATCGTCCGTGTTCAAGATGCCGACCGACGCATAGTCTCCGTAATCGGTGATATCCCCTTTGCCGAAGATATTGACGGCGTAGATATCCTCCACCGTCCCGTCCGCTTTCAGGTTGATATAGATGACTTCTTCTTTTTCTGAAGGCACAGCGGCCGCAAAAGCGGGGGCGGCCATGGAAAACAGCAGGATCGCTGCCAGCAGCATGGACAATATCTTTTTTCCTGTGTTCATCGGATCTTTCTCCTTTTTGATTTGTAAAAATCGGCATTCAATGTCGTGCGTCCGATCGGTTTGTCCAGCAGATACAGCAGCCCCGGCAGGACAAAAAGCACGATCGCTGTGGAGAGGATGGTGCCCTTGCCGAGAAACAGTCCCAGCTGCGACAATATGCCGTGCGTGGATATTTTCCCGAGCAGAAAGCCGACGCCGGCCATCACGGTGCCGGATGTCAGGACGGACACAGTCACCGCGGAGACCGTCCGGGTGACGGCCTCCCTTCTGCCCATGCTCCGGCGGAACTCCATATAGCGGTCGGTGAACAGGATCGCGTAATCCACCGTGGCGCCCAGCTGGACGGAGCTTATGATGAGATAGGCGATGTAGAATACCACGGAGCCCGTGAAATACGGGATCGCCATATTGATCCAGATCGCCGTCTCGATCGCAAGCACCAGGATCACCGGCAGGGAGATGGATCTCATCGTCAGCAGCAGCACGACAAACACCGCGGCGATGGCGATCAGATTCACCTTGAGCGTGTCGGCGGTGATGGTGTCCATCAGATCGTATGTGCTGATCCCCTCTCCGGCAAGATAGTACGCGTCGGGATAATACGTGCCCACCGTATCCCGCAGCGTTTCGATCAGAGAAAAGGTCGCTTCGCCCTCGTGGTCGGTCTCCACCGTCAGCACCATGCGGCTGCAATCCGCGCCGACAAGCTGAGACAGCGTATCCTTATCCAGATATTCCTTCGGTACCTCCGCGCCGACCGTGTCCGCGTACGAGATGACGCTTTTGACCTCCGGTATGTCGTGAAGCGCGCCGGACAGCTTTATCTCCGCCGCCGCGTCCCCGTTCGGTATCAAAACCACATAGGTGTCGCTTTTCCCGAAAATATCCTCGATCTCCTGCGTGTCGCGGCCGAGCTGGGTGTTCGATCCGTAGATGTAGGAGGAGCCGTAGTAATAGGCGTTTTGATTGGACGCGAGAAAGGACGGTACCAGCAGCACGGCAAAGATCAAAACCATCGGGATCATAACGCCGCTGACAAGCCTCCCGAAGCCGGTGAACTCCGGGAGCAGCCTTTTGTGCCGCGTCTTCTCCATGAGCGGGTACAGCTCCAGGATCAGCGCCGGCATGAAGACGAACACGACCAGCAGGCTTATGCCGATGCCCTTCGCGAGGGCGAGCCCCAGATCTGGGCCGATCCCGAAGCGCATGAACAGCAGCGCCAGAAATCCGATGACGGTCGTAAGTCCGCTCGCGAGGATCGAGGAGGTCGACCTGCACAGGGCGTCGACCATCGCGCCCCTTCGGTCTGGATTCCCGCCGAGACATTCCTCATAGCGATGGATGAGAAAAACGGAATAGTCGAGGGAGACAGCCAGCTGCAGCACCGCGCCCGCCGCATTCGTCACAAAGGAGATCTCGCCGAAGATCAGGTTGCTGCCGTTGTTGATCATGATCGCGACGCCGAGACCGGTCAGCACGATGAGCGGCTCTATCCACGACGGCGTCGTGATGAGAAGCACAAGCAGCACGACCGCCACGGCGAGCGCCGTGATCAGATGGATCTCACTGATCGTGCCGGTCGTCGCGATCGCGGTGGAAACGGCGTCCCCAGTCATGGCGTTGTCCTCCCCGATGACCGCCCGGATCGCGGCGACCGCTTCGATGCGCGCATCCTCGTCGATCGTGACCGTAAACAGCGCCGCGCCGTCCTTATAATAGGTCTCGACGGTTTCTGCATCCATCGTCTCGACCGGCTGATAGATATCGGCCGCGTCGTCCAGCCACAGCACATCCGTGACGCCCGCGCAGCTTTTCAGCTTTTCCTTGTAAGCGAGCGCTTCGGGTATGCTCACGTCCTTGACCATGACGCGCGCGTTCGGGATGCCGCCGTCGAATTCATCGTTCATCTTATCGAGCGCGATCGTAGACGGGCTGTCCTCGGGCAGATAATCCTTCATGTCATAATCGACTGCCACAAAGCTTTGCAGCACCGCGCACACCAGCGCCGCCGCGAGAAACAGGACTATGATCTTTCTTGGGTTGTTCACGACCCGGGTAAAAAATCTTCGCATGGATTTCGTGTTTTCCTTTCGTTCAGCGCGCCGTGCCGGTTATTTTGAAAATACTCTTATCCCCGGTGAGCGACAGGCACAGCGCGTCCGGCGTAATGGTCCCCGTCGCGATATAGGAGACCGTCCGTATGAGCGTGACGATCTTTCCAGCAAATTCGCAGTTTCCGTTCCCGTCGATCGTCCCCTCAAACGGCTCGGTATGACGCAGGATGTCGAGATAGCCGCTCAGCTTTTCCACGCGCGTCAGAACGGTGAGCCGGCCGAACCGCGGCCCGATCTGCGTGTCCATGCGTATCTCATAGGTTTGCGTCTGTCCGTTCGTCATCGCTCTGTCGTCCTTTCCGTGTCGTCTTTTCCCGTTTACCCTACACGAAAGCGCGGCTCATTCCAACGGCCAGCTGCCGTGCCGCTGTGCGATATGATACAAAGCGGCCGATATGTTGGAAAAGACGGCATCGACGGATGTGGGACAAATATGTGATATTGTCCGTGGTGTTATTTGCCGGACAGCTGTATGATAATTTATAAAAAAGGACGGGAGCGATCATGACAAACGCAGAGATGTCTTTAAAGACGAAGCAGGCGCTTGCGTCCGCTTTGAAAGATGCCATGCAAAGAAAGGCGCTGTCGAAGATCACGGTCAGCGAGCTGTGTGCGGCGTGCAACATCAACCGAAACACATTCTATTATCATTTCAGAGATGTCTACGATCTGCTCAAGTGGATGCTGGAGCAGGAGGCGATCGAGGTGGTCAAGAGCTTTGATCTGATCGTAAACACGGAGGAAGCCTTCCGTTTTATCATGCGATACGTCGGCGAGAACAGGCACATCATAAACTGCGCGTACGATTCTATGGGGCACGAGGAGATCAAGCGGTTTTTTTATACCGATCTGATCGACGTCATGAAGCGGACGATCTCCGGCGGAGAAGAAGAGCTGAACATCACCGTGGACGACGATTTCAAGGAGTTTCTCGCGGTCTTTTACACAGAAGCGAGCGCGGGTATCCTGATCGACTGGATCAAAAACAAATTCCGGCAGGATGAGGAGACCCTTCTGGAGGACCTGCTTTTGATCTACCGGTCTTCGATGCCGCAGGTGCTGCTCGCGGGCGTCGAAAAGCAGAACGGCGGCGCAATGCGCAAGCAGTCGCCGGGCACATGACCCGCTCGGAACACGCCGGCAGGGAAGCGCCGGCAAAGGGAAAGAAAGGAAAAGAGCAATGAAAGAAGTCAAATCACCTAAGAAGCCGCTGTACTATTATTATGGGATCGCGCTGCTCATCATCGTGTTGTTCAACCTCGTCGTGGCTCCGCTGCTGCTCCAGCAGCAGGTCACAGAGGTGGACTACGGCACCTTCATGACCATGACGGAGGATAAAAACATCGGCCAGGTCGAGGTGGAGGACGCGCAGATCCTCTTTACGGACAAGGACAATACAAAGACCTACAAGACCGGAAAAATGGACGACCCGGGGCTGACCGAACGGCTGTATGCCTCCGGCGCCACCTTCACAAAGGAGATCGAGCAGACCACATCGCCGATCCTGAGCTTTCTGCTGTCCTTTGTCCTCCCCATGCTGATCTTCATCGGTCTCGGGCAGTACATGAGCAAAAAGCTGCTCCAGTCCGCGGGCGGAAAAAATGCGCTGCAGTTTCCCGGTATGGGGAACAGCAGCGCAAAGATCTATGTCCAGTCCACCGAGGGCATCCACTTCAGCGATGTCGCAGGAGAGGATGAGGCCAAGGAGAGCCTGTCCGAGGTCGTGGACTATCTGCACAATCCGGACAAATATACGCAGGTCGGTGCCTCCATGCCGAAAGGGCTGCTGCTCGTCGGCCCCCCGGGGACCGGTAAAACAATGCTCGCAAAGGCGGTCGCAGGCGAGGCAAACGTGCCCTTTTTCTCCATCTCCGGCTCCGAATTTGTGGAGATGTTCGTCAGCATGGGCGCGTCCAAGGTCCGCGACCTGTTCAAGCAGGCGAAGGAGAAGGCGCCCTGTATCGTTTTTATCGACGAGATCGACACCATCGGCAAAAAACGCGACGGTCAGCTCGGGGGAAACGATGAACGCGAGCAGACGCTCAACCAGCTGCTCACGGAGATGGATGGCTTCGAGGGAAACAACGGCGTCATCATCCTCGCCGCGACCAACCGTCCGGATTCCCTCGACCCGGCGCTCACCCGCCCGGGCCGCTTTGACCGCACGATCCCCGTGGAGCTGCCCGACCTGAAGGGCCGCGAGGATATACTCAAGGTCCACGCCAAAAAGATCAAGACCGCGCCGGACGTCGATTTCCACACGATCGCCCGGATGGCCGCAGGCACCTCCGGCGCAGAGCTCGCGAACATCATCAACGAGGCGGCGCTGCGCGCGGTGCGCGGCGACCGCACGCTGGTCACACAAGCCGACCTCGAGGAGAGCATAGAGGTCGTGATCGCGGGATATCAGAAGAAAAACGCGATCCTGTCGGACGCCGAAAAGAAGGTCGTCGCCTATCACGAGATCGGCCACGCCCTCGTCGCCGCAAAGCAGACCGGCTCGGCGCCCGTACAGAAGATCACGATCATTCCCCGCACCTCCGGCGCGCTCGGCTACACCATGCAGGTTGAGGAGAGCGACAAGTGTCTGCTGACGAGGGAGGAGCTGGAGAACAAGATCGCGACCTATACCGGCGGCCGGTCCGCAGAGGAGCTCGTGTTCGGTCAGATCACCACCGGCGCCTCCAACGACATCGAGCAGGCCACAAAGCTGGCGCGCGCGATGATCACGCGCTACGGCATGAACGACGAATTCGACATGGTCGCGCTGGAGACCGTGAGCAATCAGTATCTCGGCGGCGACGCATCCCTCGCCTGCTCCGCGGATACGCAAAAGGAGATCGACCGGAAGGTCGTCGCGCTCGTAAAGGCGCAGCATGAGAAGGCGCGAAATATCCTGACGCAAAATCGCGGGGCGCTGGACCGGCTCGCGTCGTATCTCTACGAGAAGGAGAGCGTCACAGGCGAGGAATTCATGGCCATGCTGAAGAAAGAGGGTGCGGAAAAGTGAAAAGGATGACAGGCTTCGGCCGATTCGAATTTGTTACAGGGGCGCTGATGGTCGTTCTGGGCGTCTTCACGCTCTGCCGGCCCGACAGCGCCGTGACCGGCCTCGTTGCGCTCTATGCGCTCGCCGCCGTCGTCTTAGGGATCTGCGACGTCGTGTTCTACGTGAAAGCGGAGCGCTATACGGGTCTCGGTTCCGTCCTCTCGCTGGTCTGCGGCATCGTCAGCGTCATGGCCGGGATCATGCTGCTGGTCTATCCCAACGCGGGCAAGTGGATATTGTCACTGCTGTTTCCCCTCTGGTTTCTGGCAAACTGCATCTTCCGTCTGTCCAACCTGAGCATTCTGCGCCGTACCGCGGGGAATTTTTTCTGGTGCGTTTCCCTTGTCGTGAACGTTCTCGGCGTGGTCCTTGGCGTACTGATGCTGCTTCGCCCCATGCTCTGCGTTCTGACGGTCAGCTTCATCATCGGGAGCTATCTGATCCTGCTGGGTATCGACAGCATCCTCGTCGCATTCAGCGCGGTCGGCTCACAGCGGTGATCTAAGGCGGCGCGCCGCCGTTTGCTTTTCCCTGTCATTCATGCTATACTGAATAAAATTGAATAGAAAAGAACCGTCTTTTACAGGAAGGGCTTTTGGTATTGCGCCGCAGTGCGCACTATGAAAAGCCCTTCCTTTTTAAAAAACGAAGAAAAATTTCAGGAGGCACAAAAATGAACAGTATTCGGGCGGAGATGCGGGATCCGGCGGCAAAGGCGAAGCAGCTGAGGCGCGCCGGCATTATTCCCTGCGCGATCAGCGGCGCGGCGCTGAAGGAATCCCTCTCGATCCAGATCGATCAGAACACTGCAAGGCAGCTCAGGCGCACCAAGCGGGACGGGAGCAAGGTGGATATCCAGGTGGACGGAAAAATCTATCCCGTGCTCATCAAGGACCTCGCGTACGACACCCTGAGCGATTCCATCGTCCACATCGGCTTTCAGCTTTTAGCGGCCGGGAAAAAGGTCAACAGCGTCGCGGATATCGTGCTGCTCAACAAGGACAAGGTCCCGGGAATTTTAGAGCAGATACAGATGAAGGTCCCGCACGCGGCGCAGCCGGAATACCTGATCGACACCGTCACCGTCGATCTGGCGGGGCTCCCCGTCGGCACGACTCTCACGATCGGCGATATCCCCGCGTTCCGAAGCGACCGTATCGAGCTGCAGTCCGACCCGGACAGCATTGTGCTGCGCATCAGCGATAAAAAGCGCGCCGACGCGCGGCCCGAAGCGCAGTCGACAGAGCAATGATCCGGCCGGGAGCGGCCCGCAACAGTATGCACAATAAATACCCCCCGGCGAAGCCGGGGGTATTTCATATGCGGGCATAGCCCTATGTTACCAGCAGCGCCCAAATAGGCGCATATGCGGTCTGACACTTGCATAGAGATTTACTTGCGACCCGTAAACGGGTCTATCGTGTCCTTAATCG
>JAYFQJ010000023.1:0-3690 GCA_034927165.1 Oscillospiraceae bacterium | reverse complement strand
TATAATGGACAGCACCGGCTTGTCCGAAATGGTGTAGCTGACAATGTCTCTGCTGCACAGGTCGAGGATCGGCGACAGATAGAGCTTCTGCCCAAAGAGGCTGAACTCTGTCACATCGGTTACCCATTTCTGGTTGGGCTTCTCAGCCTCAAAGCTGCGTTCCATTAGGTTGGGTGCAATCTTACCGACTTCACCCTTGTAGGAGCGATACTTCTTCATTCTCACACGGCATACAAGCCCAAGCTCCTTCAATAGCCGTTGTACCGTCTTGTGATTCAGCGTGAAGCCGCGCCGGCGCAACTCCGTCGTAATGCGGCGGTAACCGTAACGCCCCTTGTTCTCATGATATATCTGTGTGATCTGCTCTTTGCTCTCAACGTACTTGTCCGGCTGTGCTTTCTTCTTGCTGTAGTAATAGTATGTTGAACGCGGAATCTCAGCCAGCTCCAGCAGCGCAGTAATCTTGTATTTATGCCTCAGCTCCCAGACTACTTGCGCTTTCTGTTTTGCTGTTCCTCTTTCAAAACCAAGGCATTCAATTTTTTTAGGTAGTCGATCTCCATGCGCAGTCTTTGGTTCTCTGCCAGCAGACTGTCCTCGATCTCTTTTGGCAGCGTCACCGGTCGGCCTGTACTCTTGCGTCCCCTACGCTCCTTCCGCAGCGCGTCTGCGCCTTCGGCTATGTAGATCTTCTCCCAGTCGCAGATCCGCTTATAATAGACCCCATATAGCTCCGCTGTTGCCCTGATTCCAAGATGCTCTTTGTGCATCCTCTCTATAATGGCTACCTTCTGCTCTCCATCATACTTCCGTTGTCCCTTTGGCATATTAAAACACCCCAATCGTTTTTCAGTATATACTGTCTAACAATTGGGGGCTGTCATTCATATGTGGCGGGCGTTTTTTATTGTTTGTTGTTATCCTATGGTTTATAAGAGCACGGCTTCAGCCGCGCGCGCAGGCACAAGAAGATAGGTTTTTGCACCCGCTTCGTGTACCTTTACGCCGAAAGGGCCGACCCCATTTCCCACATAGACCTCGCTGAATTTCTGGGAGCCCGTCGCGGTGAGGATTATAAACCGCTCCTCCCCGAACAGTTCCCCGGTAATAATCGCGGGCTGCCCTTGCAGACGACCGGCCCAGACAGTATGCCCGTAATTTAACGTGTAATTGAAGATTTCCTTATAGCCGCTGGCGCCGTGTTTATAGACCGCAAGCGTATTACCGTGAAAGCCGTTGATCGTCGTTATTTCCTCTTCCCCATCATCGTCGAGGTCACAAACATACAGATCGCTCACCTCGTGATCCAGAAGCTGTTCCACGCGCCATCGGTTATTTTCTCTATGCGCCTTTACCGCAAAAGCACCCTCGCTGCCGCTGAAAAACAAGGTGCTTTCTCCCCGATACAGCGCTTTGCAGAAACCATGATTTTTCGTCAATTGCGGAATAACCGTTTCAAATTCCCAGGGCCCATGGATCGGGTCGTCCGGTATCTTTGAACATAGCACAGCGCCCGGAGACGACCAGTCTTCCTTCCCATTCTTCTTCCCGCACAGGGTAGCCGCAAATAAATACCGGTCGTCCCCATCCTCTGCAACGACAAACTTGTGCATGTAGGGCAGACGGAAACAAGTTTCGATTTTCCATGCATCCGCTGAGGTTCTGCGCCCCCGAACAAGCCTCGCTTGCTCGCATTTATACTCGGGAAAAAAGCCTTGGATGCAAAAGAAAGTGTTCTCATCCAATTGATGAAAAACTTGAGCGCCTCCATTTGGGCAACTCCAGCTTTGTTCGCGCACTTGGCATGTTGCTACATCAAACATCACACAACCGTCGTTATCTCCGCTCGCGCAGACCGCATCTGTGCTGTCCTTTCGTTCAAAATAATCAACGGCGTACGGGGTTTGCAGGCGCGCAACTGTTTTTTTAACAATTTTCATAACCTTACCCTGCTTCAACAGGCGAAGCCCTTTACCTCTAGTTTTTTGAAGCCGCCTTTTTGGATCGAACAGTATTGATGATCCCAATAATAAGCAGCGTCAGAACCGTGATCATATAGGGAAAGCCGTTGATCAGGTCAACCGACATCTGCAGCGATTGCATAACATTGGACAGCACATTTGCGAATGCAAACAACAACGCCGCCAAAACACCGCCAAGCGGTGTAGCGCCGCCCATATTGCACGCGGCTATGCACATAAATCCGATACCTGCGGTCATATCGCGGGAGAAAGAGGAAAAATACCCCATCGTTATATAAGCGCCGCCGAGCCCCGCGATCGCTCCGGACATTATGAACGCTGTATATCTTATTCTCCCCACGCTGATGCCTACAGAGCTCGCCGCGTTGGGATTGAGCCCAACCGCACGAATCTTCAACCCGATCGGTGTCTTTTTGATCATGATCACAACAAACACCACGACAAATACAGCTAAATAGGTAAATAAGCTGTAGTTTGTAAACAATACCTTTATAAAGGGGATCTCGCTCAGCAGCGGTATGTCAAATTTGGGCGCAACTTTGCTTGCAAGAGAGATGGATGAGCCCTTCTGTCCCGTTATCGCCGACAGCGCAAATACCGTTCCGCCGGATGCAAACATATTGATTGCAAGCCCGCACAGTATATTATTCGTCTGCAGCTTCATAACGAGATAGCCGAAAAGCACACTGATTCCAATCCCCCATGCAACCGCGCACAGCATACCGAGCACCCAGCTTTGTGTCAGCCAGCTCCCTATTACCGCCACCAAAGCGCTGGAGAGAAAAATACCTTCGATGCCGATGTTCGGGATACCCACCGTCACATTGATAACAGCTGCCATCGTGCCATATACAAGTAATGTCAGAACCCGAATTGTTGCTGTTATTGTATTTTCGGAAAATAGCGTCTCTAAAATTAAGTTCATCGTTGAGCCTCCTGCGTCAATGTATCGGATTCTTTGACCGTCAGCTTATGGCGCCACTCTGAGAGGAAAGCATCCGCTGCGACAAGCACAATCATGATCGCCTGCACAATGGAGATGACCTCCAGCGCAACGTCAGAGGTTCGATTCATAATATCAGCGCCTGCGCGAAGATATCCAAGGAATAGCGCAGCAACGATCGCTACGAGCGGATTCCTGCGAGCTATGATCGATACGACCATACCGTCAAATCCGTAGCCGGTCGCACCGTCCCAGCTGAACGCATTGTAAGAGCCCAAAACCTCCGCACCGCCGCCGAGCCCGGCCACCGCACAACCAACGATCTGCGACAGGATGATCACCTTGGTCGTTTTAATGCCAGAAAAGGATGAAAACAAATTGTTGCTTCCCGAAACTCTTATCTCATAACCGATTTTTGTTTTATAGATGAAAATGTATACAAGAACCGCTGTGCATACCGCGATGACAAATCCATAATGTGCAGTCCCGAAGATCTTCGGTATTTTTACATATTCGGGAAAGCTTTTGGAGATACGCGCGGATACTGATACGTCACGCAGATAGTAGTTCATAACAAACATACTGATGCTGATCATCACATAGTTCATCATGATGGAAACTACAAGCTCGTTGGCCCCCAGCTTTGATTTCATAAGCGCCGGAACAACCCCCACGAGGCCGCCGCCCAGCATCGCAAGGAGCAGCGCAAGAATCCAGTGTATAACCGGCGGGAAGGTGGTATTGACTGCAACAAATGTAGCGCAG
>JAYFQJ010000126.1:0-7030 GCA_034927165.1 Oscillospiraceae bacterium | reverse complement strand
CGGTGCGCCGGACATCAGCTCGCTCGCGTTCTGGATCTTCGGGAAGGCGATGACGTCGCGGATGTCGTCGAGCTGCAGCAGCAGCATGACGAGCCGGTCAAGGCCGTAGGCAAGCCCGCCGTGCGGGGGCGCGCCGTATTTATATGCGTCGATGAGGAAGCCGAACTGCTGCTGCGCGCGCTCCTCGGTGAAGCCAAGCGCCTTGAACATGCGGCGCTGGAGGGCGGGGTCGTTGATGCGGATGGAGCCGCCGCCCGCCTCGGTGCCGTTGATGACGATGTCATAGGCCTTCGCGCGGCACGCGCCCGGGTCGCTCTCGACAAGCTCGAGGTCCTCGTCCATGGGCATCGTGAACGGGTGGTGCTTCGCGTGGTAGCGCCCGTCCTCCTCGCTGTACTCGAACAGCGGGAATTCGGTGATCCACAAAAGGTCGAAGCGATCCTTGTCGAATAGCCCGTATTTGTGCGCGAGCTCGACGCGCAGCGCGCCGAGCGCGTCGTAGGTGATCTGCCGGTTCGCGTCTGCGACGATGAGCAGCACGTCGCCCTCGGCGAAATCCATGCGCGCGTCGACGGCGGCGATCTCCTCAGGAGATAGGAATTTTTCAAAGCTCGAGCTGCGTGCGTCCGCCGTAAAGCGGGTGTAGGCGAGGCCCTTTGCCTTGTAGTGGCCCTTCATGAGCTCGGTGAGCTTGTCGATCTCCTTGCGGGTCAGCCGGTCGGCAAGGCCCTTCGCATTGATCGCGCGCACGCCGCCGCCCGCGGCGACCGCGCCGGAAAAGACGGAGAAGCCGCTGTCCTTCACGAGATCGGACAAGTCGGTCAGCTCGAGGCCGAAGCGGGTGTCCGGCTTGTCTGAGCCGAAGCGCTCCATCGCCTCTTTATAGGTCATGCGGCGCAGCGGCGTTTCAATATCGCGGCCGAGAACTTCTTTAAAAACGCGCTTGAGGAAGCCCTCGTTGACGGCGAGCACGTCGTCGATGTCGACGTAGGCCATCTCGAGGTCGATCTGCGTAAACTCCGGCTGGCGGTCGGCGCGCAGATCCTCGTCGCGAAAGCAGCGCACGATCTGGAAATACCGGTCGAAGCCGGACAGCATCAGCAGCTGCTTGTAGAGCTGCGGCGACTGCGGCAGCGCGTAGAAGTGGCCCGGATGCAGCCGCGCGGGCACGAGATAGTCGCGCGCGCCCTCCGGCGTCGATTTGATGAGATAGGGGGTCTCAATGTCGATAAAATGATTTTCATAGAAATAATTGCGCGCGCACATGGCGATTTTGTTGCGCAGGATGAGGGTGCGCGCCATCGACGGGCGGCGCAAGTCGAGGTAGCGGTAGGTCAGCGCGAGGTCGTCGCGCACGTTGATCTCATCGCGGATCTCAAACGGCGGCAGCTCGGCGCCGCTCAGGTGGCGAAGCTCCGTGACGTCGATCTCATACGCGCCTGTCGCGATCTTGTCCGTTTTGCTCGAGCGCTCGCGCAGAACGCCCTTCGCCATGACGACGTTTTCACTTTTGACCGCTTTTGCCTTATTGAACAGCTCCTGCGGCGTGCTGTCGCCGAACGCGAGCTGCACAAGGCCGGTGACGTCGCGCACGTCGATGAAGATGAGGTTGCCGAGGTCGCGGCTGCGCGCGACATAGCCGGCGACGGTGATCTCCGCGCCGACGGGGGTTTTTAATAGATCGGCGGCGTAATGGGTGCGCCGCAGGGTTCCCATGCTTTCCATGACGATATTCTCCGAAATTATTTATTTGCGCAAAACCGCGCGCCTCGCGGGTCCGCTGCAGCGGGACTTACTTCGAGAGTGCAGCCGCAAGCTGCGCGGGATCAATGTCTAATGTCACCGTGCTCCCGTCGCTCATATTGCGAAGCGCCGCGCGGTTTTCGGCAAGTTCGCTCTCGCCGAGGGTGAGCGTATAGCGCGCGCCGAGCTTGTCCGCGTATTTAAACTGGGCCTTTACGCTGCGCTCGTTGAGGTCGTACTGCGCGCGCACGCCCATGCGCTGCAGCTCAAAGACGAGCGTGCGCGCCCTGTCGCGACCCGCCGCATCCGCCGCGCAGACGAACAGCGCCACGGGCTCCTGCGGCGGAAAAGGAAAGCCCTCCGCGTCCAGCACGTCGACGAGGCGCTCGAGCCCCATGCCGAAGCCGACCGCCGGAATGGACTGCCCGCCGAGCATCTCGACGAGACCGTCGTAGCGGCCGCCGCCGCACACGGTGCCCTGCGCGCCCGCCGCCTCGTGCACGAACTCAAAGACGGTGCGCGTATAATAATCGAGGCCGCGCACGATGCGCGGGTTGACGGTATACTGAATGCCCGCGAGGGAGCAAAGACGCTTTACTTCTTCAAAATGTTCCGCGCACGCGCCGCACAGATAGTCGAGCGTCAGCGGCGCGTCCTTTGCGATGGCCTGACAGACGGGACTTTTGCAGTCGAGGATGCGCAGCGGATTTTTTTCGAGGCGCTCGCGGCAGGTCTCGCACAGCTTGCTCTCGTGCGCCTTGAAATAATCGCGCAGCGCCGCGTGATAGCGCGGCCGGCATTCCGGACATCCGATGGAGTTGAGCTCGAGCCGCACATTTTTGACCTGCAGCTCGCGCAGGATGGTGTACGCGACGCGGATCGCCTCGCAGTCGGCGTCGGCGCCCGGCGCGCCGAACAACTCGATGCCGCACTGGTGGAATTCGCGCAGCCGGCCCGCCTGCGGCTTCTCGTAGCGGAAGCAGGACAGTATGTAATAAGCGCGCGCGGGCAGCGGCCCGCTGAGCACGCCGTTTTGCAGAAAAGAGCGCGCGGTGCCCGCCGTGCCCTCGGGGCGCAGCGTGACGGAGCGCCCTCCCTTGTCGGTGAAGGTATACATCTCCTTGCCGACGATGTCGGTCGTATCGCCCACGCCGCGCGCGAACAGCTCGGTGTGCTCGAACGTAGGCGTGCGGATCTCGTCGTAGCCGAAGCGCCCGCAGATATCCGCGAGCCGCCGCTCGACGAAGCGCCATTTGAAGCTTTCTCCCGGCAGCAGGTCTCTGGTGCCGCGCGGGGCGGCGATCTGTTGTGCCATATTCTCTCCTCGCTTTAAAAAGTCCCCGCCGAAGCGGGGACGGGATGCGTCTCGGTCATTCCGCGTCGCTGTGCGTGGGGTTGACGATGTTGCGCCAGTCGAGGTCGCCGCGGTTGAGCCCGTGGATGAGCACCTCGGCGGTCGCTATATTGGTGGCGACGGGGATGCTGTGCACGTCGCAAAGGCGCAGCATGGTCAGCGTGATCTCGTCCGCCTCGAACGACTTGTTGGACAGCGGGTCGCGGAACAGCAGCACGAGGTCGATCTCGTTGCAGGCGATGCGCGCGTTGATCTGCTGCGTGCCCCCCTGCGCGCCCGCGAGGAAGCGCTGGATGGTGAGCCCGGTCGCCTCGCTGACGAGCTTGCCCGTGACGCCCGTCGCGCACAGATTGTGCTGCGCGAGGATGCCCTTATAGGCGATGCAGAACTGGATCATCAGTTCCTTTTTGGAATCATGCGCGATCAAAGCGATATTCATATGCTTCTCCTTTTTGTCGACTCATTCAAAAGCAAGCCGGACGTCGCCGCCGTTCAGACGCTCGCCGATATTTGCGTAGACCTGCGCCGCCGTTGAGGTCTCCGGAAGCGGATGGCCCATGGCGGCGTACAGCGCGATGTCGTCGTCCTCGGGGATGACGCCGATGAGCTGCAGACCGATGTTGTCGATGCAGTAGTCGAGGTCGGCAACGATGCCGCGCTCAACGCGGGAGGGGACGACGCGGCCGAGCGCGAGACGCAGGTTCGGGACCTCCAGCTCGGTCAGCCGGTCGGCGACGATGCGCGCGTCGCGCACGCCGACGGGATCGGGCGTCGCGACAAGCACGGCGTTCATCGCGACGGTGCCCGCGGCGATCATCGTGTCGTTGTAGCACGCGGTGTCGATGAGGACGTGGTCGTAGCTCTCGCTCAGGCCGGTGCACAGCTTTACGAACCGATCGCCCTTGAGCGATTCGAAATCGTAGGGCGCGGACAGAACGTAGATCTCCTTGCGCGGCGCCGGTGCGCGCACGATGGCGCGATCGGGCTCGCAGCGCCCGCTGAGCACATCGAAGATATCGTATACGGTCATGCCGTAAACGCCGGCGTAAATATCAAGGCTGCGCAGGCCGTTGTCGAGCTCGATGATGAGCACGCGCTTGCCTGCCGCCGAAAGCGCGTCGGCGAGAAAAACGCACAGGCTCGACTTACCCACGCCGTCCTTCGCCGAAGCGACCATTGTTATCATTCCCATAAAAATACCTCACCCGCAATTATAGCAAAAAAGTGCGGGCTGTACAATCTTTATCTTTTCCCGGACGTCACAGCCCCATCGAGCGCAGCAGATTGTGCAAGCGCGAAACGGGCAGGCCCATGACGTTGTAATAATCGCCCTCGATGCCGCGGATAAATTTTGCCGCGCCGCCCTGAATGCCATAGGCGCCCGCCTTGTCGTAGGGGTCGCCGCTGTCCACATACGCGGCGAGCTCGTCCTCCGGAACATCGAAGAATTCCACGTCGGTGCGGCAGGCAAAGGTCTGCTTGCCGCCCGGTGTGATGACGCACACGCCCGTCCACACGGCGTGCTTGCGGCCGGACAGCACCCGCAGCATCCCGAGCGCCTCCTCGCGGCTTTTCGGCTTGCCGAGGATGCGGTGATCGAGGCTCACGACCGTGTCGCAGCCGACGACGGTCTGCTTCGGATACAGCTGCGCGACTGCTTCGCCCTTGAGTGCCGCAAGCGCAACGCACAGAGCCTCCGGACGCGTCTCGGCGATCACGCTCTCATCCACATGGGATTCCGCGCTGATGAAATTTTTACGCACAAGCGAGAACAGCTCCCGCCGGCGAGGGCTCTTAGAGGCGAGAACAATGACCGAATCCATATGCGCACCACCCGTCTTATATCAGAGATTGAAAACGAACGTCAGCACCAGCAGCGCTACACCGACAACGGCGACCGCAAGATTTTTTGTGTTTCCGTTTTTGGCGTAGAGAAAGGAAAATATCACGGCCAGCAGCGTCGGCAGACCGAGCGCGGCAAACTTCGGCAGAGTGTTGCCCGTCTGGCCGGCGGCGGTGATCTGAACAGCGAGCGTGTCGGGCAGCAGCGTCCAGCCGGCGACGGCGAGCGCGCACGCGAGCGCCGCGAGCAGGATGCCGATCAGCAAATTTTTGTTTTTCATAAGTACCTCATAAAATCATTTATTTTCCGGTGGAACCGAAGCCGCCCGCGCCGCGGGCGGTCTCGCCGAGCGATTGCGCCTGCTCGAGATAAATATCTGCGAGGGGGACGATGAGCAGCTGCGCGATGCGATCGCCGCAGCAGACGGTAAAGGGCGCCTGCCCATGGTTGATGACGCCGACGATCAGCTCGCCCCGGTAGTCGCTGTCGATGACGCCCACGGAGTTGACGAGCGATACCGCGTGCTTGAAGCCCTGCCCGCTGCGGGAAAAGACGAGCGCGACCATCTGCGCGGACGGCAGCTCGATGGAGATCCCCGTGGGGATCCCCCTGTATTCGCCGGGCCCGAGCGTCAGCGGCGCCTCGTTGGATGCGTAAAGATCATAGCCCGCGGCGCCGTCCGTCGCTTTCGTGGGCAGCTGCGCGCGCGGATCGCACAAACACACCTTCAGCGGCAGCGGCATCACAGATCCCTCGTCCAGTCGAGGTCGGGCAGATCCTCGTCCTTCTTCAGCGCAGCCTTTGTCTTTTCGTGCTCCGCCTTTTCAAGGCGCGCTTGTTCCTCGGCGCGCTCGCGGTCCCGCACGGCGTACTCTCCGCGGAAGAATTCCTCCGGCTTATCGTCGATGTCGATGTCAAACGGGAAGCTGGAGATCTCCTCCTCCAGCTTTTTGATGGGGTCGGCGCTCTCGGCTGTCTCGAGATCCTCGACGATCTCCGGCTCATCCGGCGCTTTTTCCTCCCCCTTGTCCTCGGGCGTGAAAAAAACCGGCTCCCCGATCTTCGTTTCGTCCGGCGCGTTCTCGAGAGTTGTCTGCTCGACGGCGGGCGCCGGCGCCGTCTGCGCGATGGCGGGCGCGAGCTTTTCCGCGGCCTCGCGGTTCGCCTGCATCGAGTTCAGGACGCTTTGGATATCCGACTGTGCCTGCTCGACGCTCTGCGCCGTCTCGACGGCGGGCGTCTGCTTTGCGCGCAGCTTTTCCTCGAGCGAGGCGATCGTCTCGAGATGGATGTTGACGAGCGCGCTCAGACGCGCGATCTCCTTGTCCTGCCCCGAGATGTACTCGTTCATTGCGTTTGACTTGTCCGCGAGCGCATTGATCTGCATCATCAGCTCGCCGTTCTGCTTTTTGCAGCGATTGATCTCGCCCGTCGCGCCGGCGAGCTGCGCTTTGAGCTGCTCGACCGCCCCCGTAGTGTCGCCCTCGGCGGCGATGCGCGTCAGGTGCTGGCGCATGGCGTTGAGCTCGACGGTCAGCTCGCCGCTCTTTTTGCATTCCTCGTCGTACTGCAGCTTCGCGTTCGCGGCGTCCGCGAGATATTCCTTGATCTGATTGCGCAGGTTGTTGGTCGAGCGGTTCGCCTTGCGAAAGCTGTCGAGATAATCTATGGCGCACAGCAGCGCCGCGCTCGTCACCGAAGCGCTCGCGTTGGAATCGAGAATCTGCCGCATATCCGCGTCGATGTCCTCCGCGAGCGCAACGGTATACGCCTCGTCCTCGGTCGTGCAGACCGGTATGCTTATATCGGCGATTTTAAGAACGATTTTGTTGTCCGGCATAATTTAAAACCCCGTTTGCAGCACATATTTTTTTTATTATAATACAAAACGAAAGCCAATACAAAACAAAATTGTAAAAACAACGCACAAAACACCGATTCGATTTGATTCGCAAATTGCAAGTGCAAGTTGGACACCCCGTGGTAGATAGTGCCCCATCATAAACCTTGGTCGCGGATGGAGCCGTAGGCTCTGTCCGTGAGCGAGGTTGACGCAGCCGTCAGGCTGCGAATACGGAATCTAGGAACGC
>JAYFQJ010000026.1:0-13763 GCA_034927165.1 Oscillospiraceae bacterium | reverse complement strand
CGCTGCGGCAGCGCCTCGAGCGCGTTGAGTCCCACGTCGACCGTTCCGGGCAGCCCGAAACGCGCCACGCGCACGTCGCCGCCCAAAAACAGCCCCATCTCGATGAGGATGACGGGAATGGCCTCGTCGCTCACAGCGAAGGAGGTCGCATAGGGGGAGTGCGTGTGCACGAGCGCACGAATCTCCGGGCATTTTTTGTATATCTCCGCGTGCATACGCCACTCGCTGGAGGGACGGTTTTTTCCTTCCAGCACCTCGCCGCTGAGCGTTATGACCATAAGGTCCTTCGCGGTCATGGTCTCGTACGGCAGGCCGCTGGGCGTTATGATCATGGCGCCGAGCTGCGGGTCGTAAATGCTGAGGTTGCCGCTGGTGCCTGCGAACAGCTGTTCCCGGTAAGATTGCAGCGCGCAGGCAAGCACCTCTTTTTTTAATTTTGCGTATTTGCTCATAAAATCCTGCCCGCTCCGGCATATCAACTGCCGGCGCAGGCGCCTCTCCTCTTCTCTGTTCAGTGGGTGCGCGGTTCAGCCAAGTGACTTCTTCGCGTACTCATATATAGTTTAGTCTATACCAAGCGGAATTGCAAATATAGCATAGCAGAAAAGGGACGAATCCAACCGATTCGCCCCTTTTCCTGATCTTGAACTCTGTTCTGCGCTCACTTAACGGCTTTCTGTCGTTTCGTCGGGCGGCGGCTCCTGTTCTATTGCCCCGCGGACCGCTTTTTATCGCGCATATCAGTTTATGCCTTGGACACATAGATCTCGAGCGCTGCCGTTTCGTCGACGGCCTGCACGATCGGGCGGAAGATTTTTTCAAGCGCCTCGGTCGACGCGTCGGCCGCCTCGCTGAAGCACGCGTCGGTGGACAGCGCCTTTGTCAGCGTCTCTTTGACGGACGTCTCGAAGGCGGTCTGCTCCTCCTGGGTCAGCTTGATATCGCCGAAGGCGAGAAGCCCCCGCTCCGTCTCCTCGATCTGCGTCTTTGTGACGTCAAAATCCACAATATACAGCGTGGGCGCGGGGACGGTCAGACGAACGGTCCCGCTTTCCGCGTCGTAGGTGATATTGTCGTCGGACAGCATGGCGAGGTCGACCGCATAATAGCCGGTCGCAAAGGACCGCACCGATTTTGTCAGCCGGAACGCATCGAGATCGAGCAGCGATTTTGTCAGCTCGCTTTGCATACTGATCTCCTTCTCATAGACGACCAGCTGCTGTTGCTTTTTCGCCTCCACGAGCAGTGCGCTCTGAAAATCCCCCGCGGTGAGTTCCGCTTTAAGCCCGAGCATCACCTCGACGGATTCCTTCGCGTTCATGATCGCTTCCTTCGCTGCGCCCGTGAGATCAAGGCTTGTGAAGCGGTCGGCCACGCTGAACAGCGCATAGAGAACGACAAGCACGCAGATGAGCTTCAACAGGAAGCGGAACAGACGAAAGCGCTTCCGTATCGATTTCTTTTTTCCCCGCTCCGGCTTCGCAGATGCGGTCCCGCGCGCCGGTTCCATCTGTGGGGACTCCGACTCCTCCTGCGCCGCCTGCGATTCTATCTGCCGCGCGCGCAGCGCCTTCTCTATGGCGGCGGTACGGGCCGCGCGTCCATCCTCTCCCGCAGGATCGCCGGTCTCTGTCGCCGCGTTTTCCGGCGTGCTGCGGCTGTGCAGATCGGCGAGCTCGGACAGATAGACCTCTCCTCGCGCCTCCGCGCTGAGCTCGTCCGCCAGTGCGCGCGCCCGGCGCAGCCGCTCCGCGCGGTCGGCCTCTGTCTGTGGACCCATTCCCTGTTCCTCCAAAATTCCCCATAATTCTTAATTAAGTATACAATGAACTTTTTTTATATACAAGCACGGAAAAACAAAAAAGGCAGCCGCCACGGGCTGCCTTTTGAGACGGTCTCAGTCGCTCACGTAGGGAAGCAGGGCGATCTGGCGCGCACGCTTGATCGCGGTCGTGAGCTCGCGCTGGTGCGCTGCGCACGTGCCGGTCACACGGCGGGGAATGATCTTGCCGCGCTCGGACATGAACTTGCGAAGATGAACGGTATCCTTGTAATCGATGTTCTCCAGCTGTCTGTCCACGCAGAACTGGCAGACCTTTTTGCGGCGGGGACGCGGACCGTACTGGCGCTGCGGACGCTCGGTGCGCTCCGGGCGGTCGCTGCTGCGCTGCTCGGCGCCCGCGGGGCGCGACTCGGTGCTCGCGGGACGCTGCTCGGCCGCGGCCGGCGCGACTCTTGTTTCGTTATTTTCCATTAGGGCACTTTCTCCTGATTTTAATAGGATCAGAAGGGCAGATCGTCGTCTCCGCTGATGACGGCGAAATCGTCGCTGCTGCCGGAGGAAAAGCTCTCCTCCTGCGCGGCGGGCGGTGCGTCGCTGCGCTGCTCGTAAGCGGTCGCGGACGGGCCTGCGCCGGCGCTGCGGCTCTCGGTGAAGTAGACGTTGTTCGCAAGGATCTCAAAGGCCTTGCGGTTTTTGCCCTCTTTGTCGGTATAGGTTCTCGTTTGAATGGAACCGTCGACGGCCATCATCTGGCCCTTTTTAAAGTATTTGCAGATAAATTCGGCGGTGTTGCGCCAGGCGACGATATCGATAAAATCGGTCTGACGCTCCGCGCCCTGCTTGACATAGGAGCGGTTGACGGCCAGTGTGAACGTCGTGACGGCGATCTCCGAGGGCGTGTGCCTCAGCTCGGGGTCCGCGGTCAGCCGCCCCATAAGCGCTACTTGATTCAGCATAAATGCATCCTCCTGCTTTGCACGTCAGGCGTCCTTGCGAACAATGATCGAGCGCAGCACGCCGTCCGTGATTTTATAAACACGGTCGAGCTCTTTGGGGAACGCGGTGTCGCTCGTGAAATTGACAAGGACGTAATAGCCTTCCGTCTCGTCCATGATCTCATAAGCGAGTCTGCGTTTGCCCCACTCATCCACGGATTCGACGGCGCCGTTTTCGGCAATGAGCGACGTAAACTTCTCAATGAGCGCTTTGGTCGCTTCCTCGTCAAGCTTCGTGTTGAGCACCATAATGGTTTCGTATGCAGCTGACATTTTTGCACCTCCTTCTGGACATAAGGCCCGCGTTGCGGGCAAGGATTGCTTATCAAAAAACAAGCTTAATTATTATAGCAGTGCCTCGGGCGGTTGTCAAATGGATCAAAGGGCGAGCGTCTTGAGATAGGCCCTGAAATCCGCGCCGATCTCCTCGTGCGTGAGCGCGACCTCGACGGCGGCTTTCATCATTTCGAGCTTGTTGCCCATGTCATACCGGCGGCCGACAAAGTCGACGCCGACGGTGCCCTTGCCGTGGGCGAGCTCCTTGATCGCGTCGGTGAGCTGCAGCTCGCCGCCCGCGCCGGGCTTGAGATTTGCGAGGATAGGGAAGACGTCCTTTGTCAGCAGCACGCGCCCGAGGATAGAGTAGAGCGACAGGATCTTGTCGGGCGCCGGTTTTTCGATCATATCGTCCACGAAATAGTAATTGTCGTGCAGCGGCTTGACTTTCATCGAGGAGTACTTGAGGATCTGCTCGGCGGTGACCTCCTTGATGCCCAGCGCCGGCAGCTGGTACTCGCCGTACGCGTCGATGAGCTGCTTTGCGACGGGGTATTCCTTATTGATGATGACGTCGTCTCCGTACAGCACCACGAACGGGTCGTCGCCGACGAAGGATTTCGCAAAGGAGACGGCGTGGCCGAGGCCCTTCTGCTCGGGCTGGCGGATGAAATAGATATTCGCAAGCTGCGTCGGGAACAGCACGCTCTCAAGGTATTTCTCCTTGCCCGGCTTCTCCAGCGCCTTTTCGAGCACGGGATTGCGGTCAAAGTGATCCTCGATCGCGTCCTTGCCGCGGCTGAGGATGATGAGGATATCCTCAATGCCGGACGCGGCGGCCTCCTCCACGATGTACTGGATGGACGGCTTGTCGACGATGGGCAGCATTTCCTTCGGGACGGCCTTGGAGGCGGGCAGAACGCGGGTGCCGAAACCGGCGGCGGGGATGACGGCCTTTGTGACTTTCATAGCGGAACACCTCACATATTTATTACACAAAAAAGTAAGCGATCGCGAGCAGCGCCATAAAGCCGGCAAAAATGATCTGCACGGCGAGCACGCACGGGCCGCCGTGCTTTTGCAGCTGCTGCTGATACTCCGCCTCGTTTGCGCTCGCCGCGCGCAGCGAGCGGATCTGTTTTCCCGCGCTGAGCTTGTAAAAATAGACCGCGAACAGGCCCCAAATCATATTGGCGCCCAGCAGAAGCGTGGAGCAGATGCTCGCGGCGCTCGTGAGCGCGGACGCGGAAAACGGCAGGGTGAAGCCCAGCTGAAGGAGCATCGCGCCCACGGCGGGCAGACTCAGCAGCGTGTTGATCGCCAGCGACAAGCCCGCGAGCAGCCAGACCTTCCGATAGAGAAAGTACAAAGTGGGAAACAGCACGGCGCTGAGCGTAAAGGAGATCTTTCGCCCGGTCGTCTGCTGCATTTTGATGTTGTAGAGATAATACGGCGCGCTCGGGCCGATGTAGATCGCCCAGTCCCGCACGGGGATATCGTCGATACGCTCCTCGGCGGACAGCGGCTGCGGCTGTCCCTCCTCGTTGCGGAAAAACAGCGTGCCCGGCGTGAGCTGCATATCCTCCGGCTGTACGGCGCTGCCCGGATCGCTGCCGAATTCATAGCCGCAGTAGTTGCAGTATTTTCCGGCGTTTTCGTTTTCGCGGCCGCAGCGCGCACACAACACGGGGTGCGACGCCTGCGGCGGTGTCTCCGGCTTCCACTCGAACCCGTCCGCGTGCTTGTCCGCGTTGGCGCAGCAGCCGTGCTGCGCGTAGCATTCGCGGTGATGCGGCGTGCCGCAGTCGGGGCATACGGCGAGGCTGTCAGTCTGCGTCAGCGGCTTTCCGCAGTAGGGACAGACGCTTCCCTGATAAATGAACATAACGATCCTTTCAACAGTTGTAAATATATTATTACAGATATTTTAGCGCATACAATGGAAAAAAGCAAAAACTACCGGTGAATTTTTGCTTTTTATCGGGGAATTGTTGTATAATAGCTTGAATGTTTTATGGAGTGAGGACAGGGCATGTTTATTGCGGACGAATACAACCAGCGCATCGAGGCCGCGAGCGCGGAGATCGACGAGCTGATCAAGGCGCTGAATACCGAGGGCGCCAAAAAAGAACTCGAGGAGATCGAGAAGAAAACGGCGGATCCCGGCTTTTGGTCCAGCCCCGATAAGAACGTGCTGACGCGGCAGAGCGCCCTCAAGGGAAAGATAGCCGACGCGAAGGCGCTCAACACCGCGCGCGACGACGCCGCGACGCTCGTGGAGATCGCCGCAGAGGCGGACGACGAGACCATGATCCCGGAGATCGAGCAGGAGCTGCAAAAGCTCGAAACGCTCGTCGAGACGCAGAAGCTCGCGACGCTGCTCGACGGAGAATACGACGACAAAAACGCCATCCTCACCTTCCACGCGGGCGCGGGCGGGACGGAGGCGCAGGACTGGGTCTCCATGCTCTACCGGATGTATACCCGCTTCGCCGCGTCCCACGGCTTTAAGGTCAAGGTGCTCGACTACCTCGACGGCGAGGAGGCCGGCATCAAAAGCGCGTCTATTCTGGTCGAGGGCCACAACGCCTACGGCTACCTTAAATCCGAAAACGGCGTGCACCGCCTTGTGCGCATCTCGCCGTTCGACGCGTCCGGCCGCAGGCACACCTCCTTCGCTTCGCTCGAGGTCATGCCGGAGATCGGCGACGACATCGACATCGAGATCCGCGACGAGGACATCCACGTTGACACCTACCGCAGCAGCGGCGCGGGCGGACAGCACGTCAACAAAACGGAGTCCGCCATCCGCATCACCCATATCCCGACGGGCATCGTCGTACAGTGCCAGAACGAGCGCAGCCAGTTCCAGAACCGCGACGTCGCGATGAAGATGCTCAAGTCCAAGCTTCTCAAGATCAAGGAGCAGGAGCATCTCGACAAGATCGAGGATATCAAGGGCAACCAGATGGAGATTGCCTGGGGCTCGCAGATCCGCAGCTATGTATTTATGCCCTACACGCTCGCAAAGGATCACCGCTCCGGCTTTGAGCAGGGCAACATCACCGCCGTCATGGACGGTGATCTCGACGGCTTTATCAACGCCTATCTCGTCATGAAGAGCCGCGAGGAGAAAAAGTAGCCGTGCGGTATGACGTCGTCCTGTGGGATGTGGACGGAACGCTTTTGAATTTCGACGCGGCGGAGGAGAAGAGTCTGCGCGATTGCCTGCGTGCATATGGTGTTGAGCTCACCGACGCGCAAGTCTGCGCGTATCAGGCGATCAACCGACGCGCGTGGGAGCGGCTTGAGCGCGGGGAGATCGACCGGCAAACGGTTTTTGACGGGCGCTTCACCGATTTTTTCGCGCTTATCGGCGCGCCGGCGATCGACGTGCGCGCGTTTAACGAGGCGTACCAAAAGGCGCTGGGGGAGAATTATGTCTGGGAGCGGGATGCGCGCGCCGTATGCGCCGCGCTGCTGGGCCGCGTGCGCATGTACGCTGTGACCAACGGCAGCGCAAGCGTTCAGCACAGCAAGCTCGCCGGCTCCGGATTGCGCAAATATCTCGACGGCGTGTTCATCTCTGAGGAGCTGGGCGTCGAAAAGCCGGACGCGCGTTTCTTTGCGCTGTGCGCCGCGCGCATTTCCGGCTACGATCCGAAGAAAGCGATCATCGTCGGCGATTCGCTGACAAGCGACATCCGCGGCGGCAACAATGCCGGGATCGACACGTGCTGGTACAACCCGAAGCGCCTCGCAAACAGCGCGGGCGTTCGGGTCACTTGTGAGATCGACGGCCTTTTGAAGCTGCTACCTTTGTTGGAAGAATAAAAAAATCCCGCCGCACGGCGGGATTTTTTGTATCCGGGATTATGCGGTAAAGGTGCCGGCGAGGGTTCTTTTTAGGTAATCTTTAAAGATATCGGCCTTCAGCCTGCTGCAGATCGCGGCGGTGGGCTGCTTCTGGCCGAAGTTGATGACGTCGACGAGCGCCGCGCCGTAGGAGGGCCCCGGCGTCGTGTCGATCTCACAGAAATAATCGTCGCAGACGTCGATGCAGCTCGGCTCGAGAACGGCGGCCATCGCGGCGGGATCGGCCATGTCGAGACACTTGCAGCCGAAGCGGGCGACGTTGAGCTCTGCGAGTGCTTTGTTGCAGTCGATCGCGAAGCGGCCAAGCGGCGACGCCTCGCGGATCTCGCGCATATCCTCCGGCGACAGGATCGCGTCGCCGCAGCAGGCGTCCCAGCCCACGGCGCGCAGCGGCAGACCCGACTCAAAAACGATGCGCGCGGCCTCCGCGTCCTGCCAGATGTTGAATTCGGCGACGGCGGACACGTTGCCGGGCCCGAGACCGGCCGTGCCCATGATGGAGATGCGGCGGACCTTCTTCATCGCTGCGGGCGCGAGGCGCAGCGCGAGCGCAAGATTGGTCAGCGGCCCGAGCGCGATGATCTCGATCTCGCCGTCGGCATGGGTCTCGAGCGCCTCGATCATCTTCAAAACTCCATTTCCTTCGGCCGGCCGCAGATGCTGCGGAACGAAGCCGAGGTCGCCCATGCCGTCGGTGCCGTGGGTGTCGGTCGCGCCGGCGTACGGGTTGATGAGCGGGTCGTTGCAGCCGCAGTACACCGGCGGCGCATAGGTGTTCGCCTGCTCGATCGTCGTCAGTGTGTTCGTCGTCGCCTGCGCCACACGCACATTGCCCGTCACCGTTGTGAAAAACAGGATGTCATAGCGCGGATCGCTCAGTGCGATGGCGATCGCCATCGCGTCGTCCGAGCCGCAATCGGTGTCTATGATCAATTTTCGCTTGTCCATTTGCTCCCCCTGCTGTATAATCATATACAGCAGTATAGCATACTGCCTGCCGCGCGGCAATCAAACCGTGCGGAATTTTAATGACGGAGATAATACCAATTCATTGAGTACAGCCAAAAATAAATCCTTTAACGGTATCGCCTGTGTAATCCTGTTTCTCATCGGCGTCATCGGCGCCGGAAATCAGGTGCTGGTCAACCACATCCAGAAGGCGTTCGCCGCCACAGACGGTGAGATCGGCTTCCTCGTAAGCGCCGTTTACCTCGGCTCGATGTCGATGGTGCTCGCGCTCGGAGAAATATCCGAGCGTATCGGCAAGCGCAGGGGGGTCGCGATCGCGGCGGGTCTTGTAGCGCTGGGCGTTTTTATCCTGCTCGTCAGCCCGTCGGTGGCCGTTGCGGCGCTCGCCATGCTGTTCGTCGGGTTCGGCACGGGCGGTCTTGAGAGCATCACGATGTTGCTGCTCGAGGACAACAACACGAGCGGAGCCGACCGCGCGATCGTTTTGACAGAGGCGTTTTTCAGCCTCGGCGGCGTGATAACGCCTATCATCATCAACCGTCTGGTGCCCGACACCGTCTACAAACCCGTTTATCTCGTGTTCACTGTTTTGTTTGCGCTCGCAGCGCTCGCGCTGCTGCTCAACAGGGATATCGACCGCTTTGCTGTGCACACGAAGCGGGAGGGCACGCTCACGATCTTCAAGGTGGCGAAGGATCGCCTCGTGCTGCTGTGTGCGCTCGGCATGGTGCTGTATGTCGGCGCCGAGGGCGCGTTCTGTTATTGGGCGGTGAGTTATTTTGAGCAAAACGGCGCCGCGTGGGCGGGCGCCTATGCGATTTCCGTTTACTGGCTCAGCTCCATTGTGGGGCGCGTCGTGTGCACACGTATCCGCAATATCGCGAACTATCTTGGGATCGGCTTTGTCTCGGCGGCGGTCTTCATGGCCCTGCTCGTGACGGTGCCCGGCGCATGGGCAAAGCTCGCCGCGACGGCGCTGCTCGGCCTCGCGCTGAGCCCCGCCTACGGCTGCATCTGCTTTATGGGCGGCCACGCCTTTCCGCAGCACTCCGCGGCGGCCTATTCGCTGATGGTCTTCGGCGGCGCGTTCGGCGGCGTCGTGACCCAGCCGCTCATCGGCTCAGCCGCGATGGTCATGCCGCTGCGCATCGTCTTTCTGGTCGTCGGCGGTATTTATCTCGTGCTGTTCTTCCTGTGGCGCCGCATCCGGCGCCTCGCGTCCGCCCGACAGGCATAACGACATCTCAATACAAAAAGAGCAGGCCGTCCGCAGCACGGTCTGCTCTTTTTTATAGCATCGGGAGCGCGAAAAACACCGCGCTTTTTTCTTCACTGCTGTGAAGTCTCCTGCGCAAACAGAACGCGCACGCTTGTGCCCTCGGACAGCGTGCTTTCGAGGGTCAGCTGCGCGCCGAGCAGCTGCGCGGCGTGCTTGACGATCGAAAGGCCGAGACCTGTGCCGCCCGTCGACCGCGAATGGCTTTTGTCCACGCGGTAGAACCTTTCGAAGACCCGATCCCGGTCTGCCGGCGGTATGCCGATGCCGGTATCGCTGACGCAAAGCAGCGCGCCGTCCGGGGTATCCTTTACATCGATGCGCACGCTACCGCCGGGACGGTTGTATTTGACGGCGTTATCGCAAAGATTGAACAGGATCTCCTGCACGAGCCGGCGCACGCCGTAAACCGACGCGCTGTCGCCGCAAACGGAGAGCTGTACCTTTTTTTCTTCCGCGGCGGCGGCGAGGGAAGCCGCCGTCTCCCGCGCGAGCGCCGCGAGGTCGAGCGCCTCAAACGGCAGCGCCGCGCCCTCGTCGAGCTGCGACAGGCGGATGATGTCGTCGATGAGCGCCACGAGACGCGAGGCCTCCGCGCGGATGTTTCCCGCGAAGCGGGGCAGATCCTCCGTACGGACGAGGCCGTTTTCGATGAGCTCCGCGGCGCCGAGGATGGATTGCAGCGGCGTCTTCAGCTCGTGGGATACGTTTGCGGTGAACTCCCGCCGGTTGCGCTCGGCATAGGCACGCTCGGTCACGTCGAACGCGAGCAGCACGACGCCGCCGTCCGCGCCCGCTTCGCCGATGCGGCTTGCGTCCGCCTGATATTTGCGCCCGGCGCGCTCGAGCACGGCTTCCGCGTGCCCTTGCGCCGCCGCCGCGCGCAGGAGCTCTTCCACGGCGATGCTGCGGTCTATGCGCAGAAAGTCCTCGCCCTCGCTCACGCCGTCCGCGCCGAAGATGCGGCGCGCCGCCGGGTTGATGCTGAGCACCGCGCCCTTTCCGCTGAGCAGCACCAGCCCCTCGTTCATGCTGTCCGTGATCGCGGAGAACTCCTCCTTGCGGCGTCGGAGCTCCTCGCGCTGCGCGTCGATTTGTCGGTGCTGCCGCTCGAGACGCGTCAGCAGCGGCGTCAGCTCCTCGTAGACGTCGTTTTCAAGCGGTCGGTCGAGATCGATGGCGTCGAGCGGCTGCACGATGCGGCGGGACAGACGCCGCGCAAGAAAAAAGGAGAGCGCCGCTGCGGCGAGGATGACGACCGCAAGCGGACGCTCCATGCCCAACAGCAGAGCGATAACGGAATACTGCGTGGAGGACAAGCGCAGCACGGTGCCGTCGCTGAGTCTCTGCGCGCGATAAAATGTCTTTTCTGCGAGCGTGGACGAGTAGCGCGCGCTGTCTCCGGTCCCGGTTGCAAGCGCCTCGCGGACCTCCTCGCGGTCGGCGTGGTTTTCCATCGACGCGGGGTCGGCTTGCGTGTCATAGAGCACCGTGCCGTCCGTATCGATGAGGGTGATGCGGCAATCCTCTGCGGTGAGCCCGTCGAGATAGGCTATGCCCGCGCTCTCCACGCCCTGCGCCGCGAGCGCCAGCTGCGACGCCAGACGGTTGTTTTGCAGCGCGGTGAAATAGTCGTAAAGCACGCTCAGGATGATGAGCACGCACGCGAGCAGCACCGCCGACGCGGCGAGCAGGATGGAACGGAATATCTTCTTAGTCATGGGCGCTATCCTCCAGCTTATAGCCGACGCCGCGCACGGTCCTGATGAGCGCGCCGCTTTCTCCGAGCTTTGCGCGCAGGGTGCGGATATGCACATCGACCGTGCGCGTCTCGCCGGAAAAATCCATGCCCCAGACGTCGGAGAGCAGCCGGTCGCGCGTAAATACCCGGCCCGCGTTCGACAAAAGCACCCGCAGCAGCTCGTATTCCTTGAATGTGAGCTCCACGCGCGCGTCGCCGCTCGTGACCGTGTGGCGACTCTCGTCCAGAGACAGCGTGCCCGCCGTGAGCACGCGCGCGTCCTGCGCCGCGCTGCTGCGCCGCAGCACCGCCCGGATGCGCGAGACCATCTCCAGCATCCCAAAGGGCTTGACGAGGTAATCGTCCGCGCCGAGGTCGAGACTGCGCACCTTGTCGTATTCCTGTCCCTTTGCTGTGGCCATGATGACGGGAAGATCTCTTGTGGCGGCGCACGCGCGCAGGCTTTTCAGGATCTCAACGCCGTCCTTGCCGGGCAGCATGATGTCGAGCAGCACGAGCGCCGGCGTTTGCGTCGCCAGCGCGGCAAACAGCGCTTCTGCGTCGGCGAAGCCCTCCGCTTCAAAGCCGGTGGATCGCAGCGCATAGACCTCGATATCCCGGATGTCCGCGTCATCCTCCACGCACCAGATGATCATAGCTCCTCCGTCCCCTTGTGAACGCCGGTGGCCGCGAAGATCACCCATTCCGCGATGTTGACGGCGTGGTCCCCGATGCGTTCAAAATATTTGGCGATCATCAGCAGATCGATGGCGGTCTGTCCGCTGCGCGGGCGCGCCGCGATCCATTCGATGATCGAATCCTTTATCTTGTCAAAAAGATCGTCCACGACGTCGTCGTGCGCGACGACCTCCTCGGCCATCGCCGTGTCGCGTTTTACGAAAGCGTCGATGCTCGCGGTGACCATGCGGATGGTCGCGCGCGCCATGTCGCCGATGGGAACGCCCGCCGTGTCCGCGCGGCCGTCGAGATAGCCGACGATCTCGGCGATATCCGCAGCCTGGTCGCCGATGCGCTCCATGTCGGTGATCATCTTGAGCGCCGCCGAGATCTGCCGCAGGTCCCGCGCGACGGGCTGCTGCTGCAAAAGGAGCTTCAAGCACATCGTCTCGACCGTGCGCTCCTTGTGGTCGATCTCCCCGTCGAGCGCCGCGACCCGCGCGAGCAGAGCCGTATCGCCGTCCGGCAGCGCCTTCGCACAAGCGGCGATGGCTTCCTCGCACAGCGCGCCCATCTCGATGAGCTCGCGGTTGAGCAGCTGAAGCTGCTCGTCAAAGCGGTTGCGCATCATCCGAACCTCCCCGTGATGTAATCCTCGGTGCGCTTGTCCGCCGGCTGTGCGAACAAACGCTCGGTCACGCCGAATTCGACGAGCTCGCCGAGCAGAAAAAACGCCGTGTTGTCGGAGATGCGGACGGCCTGCTGCATGTTGTGGGTCACGATAAGAATAGTATAGCGGTTTTTCAATTCGCTCACAAGCTCCTCTATCCTGGACGTGGAGATGGGATCGAGCGCGCTCGTCGGCTCGTCCATCAGCAGCACCCGCGGCCCGACGGCGAGCGCCCGCGCGATGCAAAGCCGCTGCTGCTGTCCCCCCGACAGGCCGAGCGCCGAT
This sequence comes from Oscillospiraceae bacterium, assembly GCA_034927165.1. Classification (GTDB taxonomy): domain Bacteria; phylum Bacillota; class Clostridia; order Oscillospirales; family Ruminococcaceae; genus JAYFNU01. The sequence goes on along the minus strand of JAYFQJ010000026.1, from coordinate 1,214 downwards.
TTTTTCAGCCGGTCCTTCCCCTCGTCCCAGATCGCCGCGTCCCGCAACGAGCGCTCGACGATATCATTGAGCTTCGCCCTGCCGCCGACGCCGTGTGTGCGTGGCCCATAGGCGACGTTGTCGTAGACGCTCATCGGGAACGGATTCGGTTTTTGGAAGACCATGCCGACCTCACGGCGCAGCTCGCTGACATCCGTGCCGGGAGCGTAGATATCAGCGCCCGCGTAATATGCGTTGCCCGTGATCCGAACGCCCGGTATCAGGTCGTTCATGCGGTTGAGCGTCTTCAGATAGGTCGATTTACCGCAGCCGGACGGACCGATCAGCGCGGTGATGCTCTTTTCCGGAATGGACAGGTCGATATCCCGGAGCGCCTGTGCGGCCCCATACCACAAGCACAGCGATTTCGTTTCGAGAATTTCGCTCATGCGTCTCTCCTTTTCTTAAAGTATTTCCCGATACATGCGGCGGCGAGATTGATGAGCAGCGTCAGGATCATCAGGATCGCCGCGATGGCGAAGGCCGTGTCAAAGTCGCCCTGCTCCTTTGCGTAAAAGTATAGCGCGACGGTCAGCGTGGCGCCGGAGCTCTGCAGCCCGGAGAAAAAGCCGCTGAGCGTGTGGGCAAAGCCCGCCGTGAACAGCAGCGCGGCCGACTCGCCGAGGATGCGGCCTACCGAGAGGATGCAGCCGGTGACGACGCCGTCGACGCAGCCCGGCAGCACCACGGTGCGGATGACGCGCCATTTGCCCGCGCCGAGCCCGAACGCGCCCTCGCGGTAGCTCTGCGGCACCGTCTTAAGGCTCTCCTGCGTCGTGCGCAGGATCGTCGGCAGGTTCATGATGACGAGCGTGAGCGCGCCCGCGAGCAGCGAGGTCTTGAAGCCGAGAAGCTCGCAGAAAAACAGCATTCCGACGAGCCCGTAAATGATGGACGGAATGCCGGAGAGTGTTTCCGCCGCGTATTCGATGACGCCGACCACCTTTTTGTTTGCCGCGTATTCCGTCAGGTAGATCGCCGCGCCGACGCCCAGCGGCAGGACGACGAGCAGCGTCGCGAGCACGATATAAAGCGTGTTGAGGATGTCCGGCAGGATGCCGATGCTGCCGGTGAGGTAGCTCGGCTTTGTGGATAGCAGCGACCAGGTTATATGCGGAAGGCCCTTGTACAGGACAAAGCCGACGAGGGACAGCGCAAGCGCAGCCGTGAGAGCG
>JAYFQJ010000100.1:0-15703 GCA_034927165.1 Oscillospiraceae bacterium | reverse complement strand
TCTCAGCAGCTGCGCGACACCGTAGTGACGGCGCAGCGCGGCACCATCTACGACCGCAACATGAACGAGCTCGCGAAGAGCGCAACGGTGTATACGATCGCTTTGTCTCCGAAGGATATCAAGGAAGCGAATCGCGAGATCATTGCGACGGGTCTTGCGGAGATACTCGGCGTCGATCACGACACCATTATCGAAAAGTGCAAGGAGAACAATTACTATTCCATCGTCAAGCGCAAGGTGGATCAGCCCATCGTCGACGAGGTGCGCCAGTTCATCGTAGACAACAACATCAACGGCATCAGCTTCACCGAGGACTCCAAGCGCTATTATCCGTACGGCAACTTTGCCGCGCAGGTTCTCGGCTTTGTCGGCACCGACAATCAGGGTCTTTCGGGGATCGAGGCGTATTATGACGACGAGCTCAGCGGCACTGCCGGGCGCGTCGTGTCCGCCAAAAACGCCGTCGGCAGCGATATGTATTATGAATACGAGACGATCTATGAGGCGACGGACGGCAACAGCCTCGTGCTGACCATAGACGAGGTGATCCAGCACTACCTCGAGAAGCGTCTCGAATGGGCGCTAAAGGAGCACAATGTAAAAGAGGGCGTGACGGGTATCGTCATGAACGTCAAGACCGGCGAGATCCTCGCGATGGCGAGCAAGCCGGATTACGACCCGAACGACCCGTTCACGATCTTTGATGAGACGGCATCAGCAAATGTAGCCGCGCAAGCGGGCACAGACGCGTACAGCGGGGCGCTGAGCAATGCGCAGTATGCCCAGTGGAGCAATACGGCGATCTCCGACTTTTATGAGCCGGGCTCAGTTTTCAAGGTCATCACAGCGTCGACGGCGCTCGAGACGGGCGCGTGCACGCTGGATTCCACCTTCTACTGCACCGGCAGCAAGCAGGTCGGCACGCACACCATGCACTGCGCGCGCGCGGGCGGCCACGGCAGCGAGGATTTTACGCACGCCGTCATCAACTCCTGCAACCCCGCGTTTATCGAGATCGGGCAGGCGATCGGCATAAAAGCGTTCTGCAGCTACTTTGAAGCATTCGGTTTTACGAAGCGCACAGGCATCGATCTGCCCGGAGAGGGCTATCCGCAGGCCGGCGCGACCTACTATACCGCCGACGCGATGGGGATCGTCGAGCTGTCGAGCTGTGCGTTCGGACAGTCCAATACCGTGACGCCGCTGCAGATGATCACCGGCGTCGCTGCCGCTGTCAACGGAGGCTATCTCGTCACGCCGCACATCGTCAAGCAGATCGTCGATGCGGATGGCAGCATCGTGGAGTCCAGCGGCGCGGAGATCCGCCGTCAGGTCATCAGCGAGGAGACCTCCGCAACTATGGCCGACATCCTCGAGCGCGTCGTCGTCGAGGGCAACAGCCAGAACGCTTATGTCGCGGGCTACCGCATCGGCGGCAAAAGCGGCACGTCGCAGAAGCTCAACGGCGGCGACGGCTATATCGCTTCCTTCTGCGCTGTTGCGCCGATGGACGATCCGGAGATCGCCGTGCTTGTGCTGTACAACAACGCGAACAGCGCGGTATCCATCTACGGGGGCACCATCGTTGCGCCGGTCGTCGGCTCCATCATGTCGGATATCCTGCCGTATATCGGCGTGGAGCCGGTGTATACGCAGGATGAACTGGAATCCGTCGACGTCGCGACGCCCTCCGTAAACGGCTATTCGCTGACAGGCGCGGTCGCGATGCTGCAGAAAAACGGGCTCAACTACACCACCGTCGGCGAGGGCACGACCATCGTCAAACAGTTTCCGGAAGCGGGGCAATCAGTTCCGCGCGGCTCGAATATAATAATCTATACGGAGGATGTCGAGGAACGCACGGCAACGGTTCCGGATGTCACGGGGAAAAGCACGGACGCCGCCGAGGCGGCGCTGCGCAGCGTCGGCATCAACATGAAGTCGACGGGCGCGACGACCTCGTCCGCAGTGGCGACGACGCAGAGCATCGCCGCAGGCACGGAGGTTCGCGCGGGCACCGTTCTGACGGTCGAATTTATCAATACGGGCATCAATGACGGCTGATCTTTTGCATGGGGGGAATTTCAATGCGGCTGCAAGCGCTTTTGCAGGGAATTGAATATCAGGGAACGGTCGATGCGTCGATCGAAATAAGCGATGTGCGAAGCGATTCACGCAAGGTGGGACGCGGCTCCGCGTTCGTGTGCATCCGGGGCAGAAAATACGACGGTCACGATGCGGCGCAAGCAGCGCTTGACGCGGGCGCCGTGCTTGTGGTGACGCAGCACGCGCTCGGGCTGCCCAACGAGATCGTCGTGAGCGACACGCGATGGGCATACGCGCGCCTGTGTCAGAATTTTTTTGGCAATCCGCAGGAGAAGCTGCATCTCGTCGCTGCAACGGGCACGAACGGAAAAACCACGGTCACAAGCATCCTGAAGCAGGCGCTGTGCGCGCTTGGGTACAAGACGGGGTTAATCGGCACGATCCGCTGTGAGATCGGAGACGTCGTTATCCCCGCAAAATTTACGACGCCGGAGGCGTGGGACTGCGCCGCGCTGCTCGCGCGCATGGTGCAGGCGGGCTGCGAATACGCGGTGATGGAGGCGTCCTCACAGGCGCTCGATCAGGGCAGGCTGCTTGGGCTGCGCTTCGAGTGCGCTGTCTTTACGAACCTCACCGGCGATCACCTTGACTATCACGGCGATATGGAGCATTATTATCAGGCGAAGAAGCTGCTGTTCGCACAAGCGGACAGCGCCGTCATCAATACGGACGACGCGTACGGCCGGCGACTGTACGACGAGCTCGCGATTAAAAAAATATCGATCTCTACGCGGGACAACGGGGCGGACTACACGGCAAAATCGGTCGAGTGCGCGATCGACGGCGTGCGCTTCGCGCTCAATGGCGACGGTTTTCTCGCCCGCGTGCGTTTCCCTATGCCGGGTCTGTACTCGGTTTATAATGCGATGTCTGCGGCGTGCGCGCTGTTTGCGCTGGGCTTTGACAGGCAAAAAGCGTGCGGTGCGGTCAGCGCGGCGAAGGGCGTGCGCGGCCGCTGCGAGGTTCTGCACACCGGCGACGCGACGGTCATCTGTGATTTTGCGCACACCGGCGACGGACTTCGGCAGCTGCTGACGAGTCTTCGACCGTTCGTGAAAGGGCGGTTTGTCGTGCTGTTCGGCTGTGCGGGGGACCGGGACGCGACCAAGCGTCCGGCGATGGCAAGAGCGGTGTGCGACAATGCGGATTTCATCATTCTCACATCCGACAACCCGCGCACGGAGGACCCGCTGGAGATCATCCGCAGTATACAGCCGATCATTCAGGCGAGCGGTATCCCCTATACAGCGGAGCCGGATCGGTTCTACGCGATCCGCTGGGCGCTCGAGCATCTTCAAAAGGACGACGTTCTGGTGCTGTGCGGCAAGGGCCATGAGGACTATCAGGTCATCGACGGCTGCACGATCTATCTCGACGAACACCGTATCGTGCGGGATTATTACGACGCGACAATAAAGGAGACGAAGAAATGAAACCGACGAAATTGGGCGAGCTGCTGAAGGGCATCGCCGTCACAAAGCAGCCAGACAGGCTTATAAGCGCCGTTCGAACCGATTCCCGCAGCATCACGCCCGGGTGTTTGTTCGTTGCGATCGTCGGCGACCGTTTCGACGGGAATGATTTTGCGCGCAGCGCCCTCGAGCGCGGCGCGGCGGCGGCGCTTGTCAGCCGCGAGACTAACTGCGACGGCGAGCAGATCCTCGTGCGGGATACGCGCGACGCGCTCATAGAGATAGCGGGCAATTACCGCGCGCAGTTTTCCCCGAAGCTCGTGGGCGTCACGGGCAGCGTCGGCAAGACGACGACGAAGGAGATGACGGCGGCGATTCTGTCGAGCTTCGGCCGCACGCTCAAGAGCGAGGGCAATCAGAACAACGAGGTCGGCTTGCCCAGCACGCTGCTGTCCCTGACGGATGAGATTCAGTATGCCGTCGTCGAGATGGGGATGAACGGCCTTGGCGACATCAGCAAGCTCACGCGCGCTGCGCGTCCGCGCGCGGGCGCGATCACGCAGATCGGCGTCAGCCATCTTGAGCTGCTGGGCAGCCGCGAGAACATTCTGAAAGCAAAGCTTGAGATCATCGAGGGTATGCCGGAGGACGGTGTGCTCGCGCTCAACGGCGACGATGAGATGCTTATCTCGGCGCGCGACGAGCTGGACATTGAGACCGCGACCTTCGCGATCTTCAATGCGGACAGCGACGTTGTCGCGAAGGATATCATGACCCGGCCCATGTCGACGGAGTTCACGATCGCCGACCGCGCAAACGGCTCGTTTAAAGCGACCATTCCGTGCGCCGGCAACCACAACGTCATGGATGCGCTCGCCGCGTATACGCTGACGACGCGCATCGGTCTCGACCCGCAGCGGTGTGCGGCAGCGCTCGCGAATTATATGCCCTCCGGAATGCGGCAGAAGTTCGTGGATTTCAACGGCATCACTGTCATAGAGGATTGCTATAATGCGAGCCCTGAGTCGATGCGCGCATCGCTGCAGACGCTCGCCGCGCTGCCCAACGAGGGCATCAAGGTCGCAGTGCTCGGCGATATGCTCGAGCTCGGGGAGATCACGCGGGAGGCGCATACTGCGATCGGTATTGAAGCGGCAAAAATGGGCATAGATATATTGCTGTGCTACGGCGAAAACATGAAGCTTTGCGCGGAAGCGGCGACGTCGGCGGGCATCACGAGCGCCGTGCATTTCGACGACAAGGCGCAGATGGCGGACTACGCCGCCAAGACGCTTCACGTCGGCGACGCGGTCGTCTTTAAGGCGAGCCGGGCGATCAAAATGGAAGACGTGATCGAACAATTTTACGCCGAGGGCGATGGGGAAAAGAGGAACTGAGCAATGGAACGGACGTCAATTCTGATCACGGCTGTGCTGAGCGTCGGCATCACCGGGGTGCTCGGTTTCTGGATGATCCCGTGGCTCAAACGACTGAAATACGGGCAGACGATCAACGAGATCGGGCCGAACTGGCACAAGGCAAAGCAGGGCACGCCGACGATGGGCGGCCTGATGTTCATTATCGGTATCCTGGCCGCGCTGCTCGTGGGGTATATCACGCTGATCCTTGAGGCTCCGCAATTTTTGAGTGCGCAATATGTGACGGAGAATATCCGCCTGTTTGCGGGACTCGGCGCGGCGCTCTGCTTCGGCGCTATCGGTTTTCTCGACGACTACATGAAGGTCGTCCACAAGCGCAACCTCGGTCTGACCGCAAAGCAGAAGATTCTCCTGCAGATGGTCGTGTGTGCGGTCTATCTTTATATCATGAACGGCTTCGGCGCGTGCGATACCCTGGTCTATCTGCCCTTTATCGGCACCTATGATTTCGGCGTCTGGTACTACATCCTGTCCTTTATCCTGATCGTCGGCATGGTCAACGCCGTCAACCTGACGGACGGCATCGACGGTCTCGCGTCCACGGTCACCTTCGTCGTCTGCCTCGGCTTCATCATCATCGCGACACTGCTGGGCTATGTGGGCACGAGTCTGCTCGCCACGGCAGTCGCGGGCGGCTGCATCGGCTTTCTGCTGTGGAACTTCTATCCCGCAAAGGTTTTTATGGGGGACACGGGATCGCTGTTTCTGGGCGGCGCGGTCATCGCCATGGCCTATGGCGTCTCGCTGCCGGCGCTGCTCATCCCGATCGGCATCGTCTATCTTTGCGAGGCGGGCTCGGTGATGATGCAGGTCACCTACTTCAAGCTCACGCACGGAAAGCGCATCTTCAAGATGACGCCGATCCACCACCATTTTGAGATGTCCGGCTGGTCGGAGATCAAGATCGTGACCGTTTTCGGTCTCGTCACGCTCATCGGCTGCGGGATCGCCGTCTGGTCGGTCCTAGTAAAATAACTGCGGAGAGACAATGACGAAGAGTAAGAAAAGCAACAGCACAGCCTCCGGAAGACCGCGCATGGACGCTTCACTTCTCACAGTGACGCTCGTGCTCGTCGTGTTCGGGCTGATCATGATGTTTTCCGCGAGCTATGCAAACGCCTACTATATGTACGGCGACAGCTTTCATTACATTAAGAATCAGGCTGTCTACGCGGTGGCCGGCATCTTCGCCATGCTTTTCTTTTCCAACGTAAATTATCATTTTTACCACAAGATCGCGTGGCCGCTGATGATCGTTTCACTTGTGCTGCTTGCGGCGACGCTGTTCATGCCGGAGCTCAACGGCGCGAAGCGTTGGATCATCATCGGCAGCTTCACCTTTCAGCCCTCCGAGATCGCAAAATTTGCCGTTATCGTCCTGTTCGCACATTTTGCGTCGACCGATCCGGAAAAGATGAAGACGTTTAAATATGGCTTTCTGCGCCCGCTCGCGGTGCTTGGCGCGATCGCGGCGATCATGCTGCAGCAAACGCATCTGTCCGGTACGATCCTCATCTGCCTTGTCGGCTGTGTGCTGATGTTTATCGGCGGCACGAAGGTGCGCTGGTTCGGGCTGACGGCGGTGACGGTGATCCCGCTGGGCGTCGCGTTTGTTTATATTGCGGATAAGATGGATTACGCTATGGCGCGCATCATGACATGGATCGATCCGTTCACCGACCCGACGGGAGACGGACACCAGATCATCCAGTCGCTGCTCGCCATCGGCTCGGGCGGGCTGATGGGCCTCGGACTCGGAAATTCCCGGCAGAAGCATCTGTATGTCCCGGAGCCGCAGAACGACTTCATCTTCTCGATCATCTGCGAGGAGCTCGGCTTTATCGGCGCGCTGTTTGTTATTATTCTGTTTGTCGTGTTCATTTTCCGCGGCTTTTCCGTCGCGATGCACGCGCGGGACAAATTCGGCGCGATGCTTGCCATCGGCGTGACGTCGCAGATTGGCATTCAGGCCTTTTTGAATATTGCGGTCGTCTCGGGCACCATTCCCAACACGGGCATCAGCCTGCCGTTCTTCAGTCAGGGCGGCACATCGCTCATGATGCTGCTCGCAGAGGTGGGCGTGCTGTTGTCGGTATCCCGCTATTCCTCTCTTAGAAAAATTTGACGGAGCATTTTGAATGAAAGCTGTCATCGCCGCCGGCGGCACCGCCGGCCACATCAATCCGGCGCTCGCTATCGCCGGGGAGATCATGAAGAATGGAAAGGATTCCTCCGTCGTGTTTTTTGGGCGGGAGGACGGCATGGAGAAAAAGCTCGTCGAACAGGCGGGCTATCGCATGATCCCGCTCGAAACGCACGGCTTCGTGCGTTCTTTTAAGCCGAAGGACGTGCTGGAAAATATGAATTCGGTCCGCTGCGCGATGCAGGCGGAACGAATCTGCGGTGAGTTCTTCAGAGAATTTCAGCCGGATGTCGTCATCGGCTGCGGAGGCTACAACAGCGGCCCCGTGGTCGAAAAAGCCGCAAGGATGGGGATACCCACGGCGATCCAGGAGCAGAACTCTTTTCCGGGCGTCACGACAAAGCTGCTCTCAAAGCGGGTCGACCGCATTTTCACGGCGAACGCCGAGGCGATCAAGCGCATCGGTTACCCGAAAAAGAGCGTTGTTTCGGGGAATCCCGTGCGCGCGGAGTTTTACACGGCGGATCGTGCGCTGCTGCGCAAGAAATGGGGGATCGGCGACCGCATCTGCATCCTGTCCTTCGGCGGCTCGCTCGGCGCGCGCACCATTAACAGCCTCAGCGCGCGGCTCATGCAGCTGAACAGGGACAATCCGGGGATATTTCACATCCACGCGATGGGGCAGTATGCCGTCGAATCCTTTCCAAAGCTGCTCGCGGACAGCGGCGTGGACATTAACAGCCCGCGCGTCTGTGTGAAGGAATACATTGATAATATGCCGCAGTGTTACGCCGCGGCGGATCTCATCATTTCCCGTTCGGGCGCGATCACCATCAGCGAGATCGAGGCGGCGGGCCGCGCGAGCGTCCTTATCCCATCGCCGAATGTGACGGAGAACCACCAGTACTACAATGCATTGACGCTTAAGAATGTGAACGCGGCGCTGCTGTTTGAGGAAACGGATATCGATATCGACGCGGTCGCCGATGACATTGTCGCACTTGCCGCGGACCCGCAGCGGCTGCGCATGATGGGCGTCAACGCTCGCGCGCTCGCCGTACCAAACACGTCGAAGCTCATCTACGACAATCTTGTGCGCCTCATCGAAGAAAAGAAAGGCTGAAAAAGAACGCCGTGAATGACAGACGCAGAAAACAGAAAAAAAAGCGCCGGGCGCACGCCCTCGCATGGCTGATTTTTATCGGTCTCGCGGTGTGCGTCGTGCTTTCGTTGACCGTCTTGTTCCCTGTCGTCAGCGTTACGGTGACGGGCGACGTCACCTCCTACTCTCAGCAGGATATCCTCGATGCAGCCGGCATAGAAACGGGGAAAAACCTTTTTTCATTCTCTGCGGCGCGCGTAAAGTCGCGGATCTGCGAGTCGCTGCCATACATAGAGAATGCGTCCGTTCATCGAAAAATGTCGGGAGAAGTGACGATCGAGTGCACGGAATCGACCGATTTTCTTGCGATCCCCTGCGGCGACTGCTGCCTGATCATAAACACTGCTCTAAAAATTGTGGCGCGTGAGAATCCCGATGAGAAGGGACGAACCGAGGTTTTCGGTTTATCGCCGAAAACCCCTGTGGTCGGCGCGGTGCTGCAAGTTAGCGATGCGGAGGGTACGGAGTACCTCCAGTATGTGATCGACGCGATCATGGCCGAGGAGCTGCTGCCGCATATCGTATCCATCAATGTTGCGGACAAGCTCAACATCGCGCTCTCGTACGAGGACAGGCTGTATGTGATGGTCGGTACGGCAAACAATATCGGCGACAAAATGAAGATGCTCGCGCACGTGACAAGCAGCAAGCTTTCCGAAACGGAGACAGGCTATATCGATCTGTCCGAATCGGGAAAGGCGACTTTAAAATCCGGCGCCTTTGCGCTGCCGGAGGATTACGCCGTCCCCGCGGTTATTTCAACGGAATAAAGCTTTGCCGAAACATTGAACATACGATTTAAATATGCTAAAATAATTACAATTGAGATGCGATAAAGCACAAGGAGGACTCAGCGTGCCGAATTTTTCATTGATTGACGATTACGTTACGTACGCTACGAATATCAAGGTCGTCGGCGTAGGCGGCGGCGGCGGAAACGCGGTCAACCGCATGGTGCAAAGCGAGGTAAAGGGCGTCGAGTTCATCGCAATGAATACCGACAGCCATATTTTGAGATTCAACAAAGCGCCGAATAAGCTGCAGCTCGGCGGCAAGCTCACGAAAGGCCAGGGCGCGGGCGGAAAGCCGGAGATCGGCCAGAAGTCGGCGGAGGAAAGCAGGGAGGAGATCATCGCGGCGCTCAAGGGCACCGATATGGTCTTTATCACCGCGGGCATGGGCGGCGGCACGGGCACGGGCGCCGCGCCGGTCGTCGCGTCCATCGCTAAGGAGATGGGTATCCTCACCGTCGGCATCGTCACAAAGCCCTTCCATTTCGAGGGCGCCAACAAAATGAAGATCGCCGAGGCCGGCATCGACGAGCTCAAAAAATTTGTCGATTCCATCGTCGTCATACCGAACGAGCGCTTAAAGCTCATCAGCGAGGAGCGCATCACCCTCGCGAATGCGTTTGAGGCGGCGGACAACGTGCTTCGTCAGGGCGTACAGAGCATTTCTGAGCTCATCAACGTCCCCGGCTTCGTCAATCTCGACTTTGCCGATGTGACGTCGGTCATGAAGGATATGGGCTATGCGCACATGGGCGTGGGGCGCGCGGGCGGGCGCGAAAAGGCGCAGCAGGCCGCTACGCTCGCGATCTCGAGCCCGCTGCTGGAGACGACCATCAACGGCGCAAAGGGCGTTATAATCAACATCAGCGCGTCTCCGGATATCGAGCTGTCCGATGTGGAAAACGCGTCGTCCATGATCTCGGAGGCGGCGGATCCCGGCGCAAACATCATCTGGGGCGCGGCGTTTGACGAATCGCTCAACGACGAGATGGTCATAACGGTCATCGCGACCGGCTTTGACACAAAGGAGCAGGCGAAGAGTAAAGCGATGCCCGCCGACGATATGTTCCCGGATTTCCCGAATTTCGGGGAGAAAAAGCCGGCGATCGACGACGGTGACTTTGAATCGGTCATGAATATACTCAACAGCAATCCGAATATCTACGGCAAGGGAGAAAAACAGGAATGAGTCAAGTAAACGAAATGGAAAAGATGTATCATATCGGTCTGTCAAAGGCGGAGCTCTGCGGCGCAAAGTACGCCATCATGCCCGGCGATCCCGGCCGCGTGCCGAAGATCGCGGCTCTGCTCAAAAACCCGCGGCAGGTCGCGTATAACCGTGAATACAACACCTATATCGGCGAGCTTGAGGGCGAGGTCGTCGCCGTCACGAGCCACGGCATCGGCGGGCCGTCTACGGCGATCGCGGTCGAGGAGCTGCACAAATGCGGCATTGGAACCTTCGTGCGCATCGGCACGAGCGGCGGTATGCAGCTGGACGTCAAGGCGGGGGATGTTGCAATCCTCACAGGCGCCATCCGTGCGGAGGGCACCTCTCGCGAGTATCTGCCCATCGAGTTTCCCGCGGTCGCGGATCTCGATGTGAGCTGCGCGCTGCGCAAGGCCGCGCAGGATCTGAAGATCCCGTATCATGTCGGTGTGGGTCAGTGCAAGGACTCCTTCTACGGTCAGCACGACCCGACGCGTATGCCGGTGTCCTATGAACTGCTGAATAAGTGGCAGGCGTGGATCCGCGGCGGCTGCATCGTTTCCGAGATGGAATCCGCCGCGCTTTACACTGTCTGCGCGACGCTGCGCGCGCGCGCGGGCGCGGTCATGCTTTGCGTGTGGAATCAGGAACGCGAGGCGGCGGGGCTTCCGCAGGACAAGGAGCACGATACCGAGCGCGCCATCAAGGTCGCGGTCGAGGGTGTCCGAAATCTGATTTTACAGGATAAAGAAAACTAAACATAACGGGGGACGCGTGCTTTGAGCGAAAATGTCAGAACGAACGGCGGCGACGCCGCGCTCCAGGGAAAAAAAGAGGGCGATCTGTTTGAAACGGCGCTGTTCGGTTACAGCAGGGAAGCAGTGACCGCTTTTCTTGATAAGCTTGTCAGGGAAAATGAAAGCGCCGAAAAAGGGCGCCTTCAGACGATCGAGCAGCTGACGAAAAAATGCGGGGAGCTTAATGACCGGCTCACCGCGAGCGAAGCGCGCGCCGCCGAAGCGGATGAGCAATATAAATCCGAGCTCAATTTAAACAGCGGCCATCTTGAGATCAACTCCAAACAGAAGGCGCGCATTAAGGAACTCGACAAGAAGATCGCCGACGTGCTGAGCGCGGGCGCCGCATGGAAGGAAAGGTACGAGGACGCAATCGCGCGCACGGAGCACGCCGAGGGCGCGCTCAAGGACAGCCTTGCGAACGCGCAGGCGCTCGAGACAGACCTTGCGCAGACCAAGACCAACTATGCGGCGGAGATCGAGCGCCTGACGAACGAGAGCAGCGAAAACAGTCAAGCGACCCGCTGCGAATATGAAGAGAAGATTCGCACGACGGTCGCCAAATTCCGCGATGAAATGAATCAACTAGAAGCAACGCGCGCACAGAAGCTCCAGGAGCTGCGCGACGAGCACACGCTTGCGCTGCAGCGCGCGGACGCAGCGCACGCAGCGGATATACAGCAGTTGAAGGACGCACAAGCCGCCGCGCTGCAGAAGATGCAGCTGGAGCAGCAAGCGCAGCTATCCCAGCGCGACGAGACTTGCCGGCGCGCACTTGCAGAAAAGCAGACGGAGATGGCAAGCATGCAGGAAAGATTCCAAAGCGAACTTGATAAAATGCACGTTACTTATAAGCAGGAGATGTCCCGCGTGTCGACCGCATCCAATGACGAGGCAGCAAAAATCGTCGCTGCCGCGAAGGAGGAAGCGACCCGCGCGATCAACGCGGCCCGCGAGGAGATCAACCGCGTGCTTGCCGCGCGCCAGGAGGAGATCCGCCGTGCGACGGCGGACAGTTGCGCGGAGGCGGAAACAGCTCGTCAGGAGACGGCGAAGGTAGCCGCCGCTTATCAGCAGGAGCTTGAAAAAACGCACGCGGGCTACAAGGAAGAGCAGATGAAGGCGAGCGCCTTCTATAACGGGCAATTCGAAAAGCTGAAGGCTGCCTGCGCAGAGATACAGAAAAAATATGATGAGGATATCGCGAGCAGCGGCGCCAGCCGAGCGGAGCTCGAGGATCTCCGGAGTCAGCTGGCACAGAAGCAGGCCCTGCTGGAGGAAACGGCGCAGAAAGCGTCTGTATCCTCCGGGCGGCTGAACGAAGCGCTTGAAAAGATCACGGCGATGATGCACACGTTGGAGGACAGAAGTCGCCAGCTTGAGGAGAGGACGCTCGAGAACAATGCGCTCGAGCAGAAACTGCGGGAGCAGGAGAACGAGCTCTCCGCCCGGCTGGAGGACTGTCGCCGCTTTGGAAAAGCGCTCAAGGACAAAGAAACCGAGATAACGGCGTTGTCCGTGGACGCCGCGCGGAAGGATGCGGCGCTCAGCGAGCTCGGTAAACAGATGGAGGGTGTGCAGGCGAACGCGCAGGAGGCGCAAACGCGCATCGCAAAGCTCACCGAGCTGCTTTCAGGGCGTGAACACCGCATTGCGGAGGTGGAAAGCGAGCTGAGCGAAAAAACGATCGAGCTGTCTGAAAATGTGATGGCGCTGTCCGGGATGGATCATACGGCGAGCGACAAGGAGCTGCAGATCCGGCAGCTGCAGGAGGAGATCGCATCAAAGGACCAGAAGATCTCCGAGATAGAGAAGATGAACGCGAATATCTTTGCGCAGTTCGAGGATTACAGAAATAAGATTGCACGCACACGTCCCGCCGCGCCGTATCCCGCTTACGCACAGCAGCCGCAGCAGAATCCGGCCTCCGCGCCGCAGCAGGCTCCTGTGCCGCAGCGTCCGGCGCCGGCGGATAATGCGGCGCAGCCGCAGCGCAATTCATTCGAGAAGGTTTATTCCAACCGAACGGGACCCGCTTTCCAGAATTATCAGCCGCAGCGCCCTTATCCGCAGCAGGGTACTCCGCATCCGCAGCAGTCATACGATCCGCGCTTTTATCAGCCGCGCCCGGCGCCGCAGACGGTGCCTGCAGTTCCCGCCGAAGCTGAAGCACGGATACCCGGAGCGGAGAACGCCGCAGAAAATAAAAGATAAAAAAAGCCGCCTGCGCATTATTTCGCAGGCGGACTTTTTATCTTTTGGACTCTTTTGCGGGCGGCTTTGTGGCGGTGTCGAGGATGTTGATGATGTCAATCTTGGTGCTGTTGCGCCCGCGGCGCATGAAATCATAATCGAACACGTTCGAGGCGAACAGAATTACTGAGTTTATATTCGGCGTCGGCACGCCGACGACCGTCCCGATGCAAGCGACAGGCACGTGCCCGGAGGAAATATCCTCGTAGATATAGCGCGTGTCCAACCGCTTCGGTGTGTAGACGTCGTCATATGCGGGATTCTGCTGGATCGCTTCATACAGCGTGTCGCCGCCGCTGCCGTAGTTGCTTTTCATCCATTCGAGCGCCGTATTCACTTCTACGCCCAGCGCATCGGCGACCGCGACCCGCTCCGCGTCAATGCGCTCAAGCATCAGCGATACGATAGGTGAGATCGCATTTTTGTAAAACAAAAAATCCTCCGCTCTTTCGACGCGGGTGATATTCATCAAAATCGGCACGGGGTGCAGGATCATGCCGATGTTTTGAAGGCCTGTGTGCAGCACCGACTTTGCGGCGCGCAGCTGCGGAAAAAACGGTTTCAGCGCCGTGAGCACGCGGGGCGTGTCGGCCGCATTGTGCGCGGCCAGCTCCACATCGTCCTTGTGCTTGAAGATATGGGAGACGCCGATGGACGAATTACGGCAGGTGAATATAAAGGTATCGGTTTCGGCGAGAATATAATCCGCCTTGCATCCGGAATGCAAAAGGGTGTTTTCGAATTCATAGGTGCCGAATGTGCGCCCGGGATTCAGGACAATGATCTGCCCGTCGCGCAGGTGCGGCGCCATCAGTTCGGCTACATTATGCTGATAATGAGAGGGGGTCGTCACCATGATGAGCGATGCGTCCTTGATGACGGCGCACATATCGCTGCTGACCTGCGCAAGCGGGTAAAAGCCGTTGTACACGCCATCGAGTCGGATGCCCTTTTCCCGCGACAGCGCATCGATGATCTCCGGCACGCGCGTAAACAGGGATACGTCCGCTCCGCGCATGGAAAAATAGCCGGCCATTGCCTGGCCGCCGTGTCCGCTGCTGACGATCGCCACCTTCACAACGCTGCACCTCCTCTCTTGTCATACAATTGTAACATTTTCCCGCGTCGATTCAACATATAATTTGTAAACAAAAAAGGGCTTCAAGGGAAGCCCTTTTAAAAGCGCTGCTCTGCCTATTCCTTGTTTTCGAGCAGATAAGTTGCCTCAAGATCGCAAAGATGAAGCTTTACGGCCAGCGGATACTTTCCGAATGCGTTCGCCACGCTGTAGCCGCCTAAACGTGCGTTGTCGTCAAAACCGCCCATGTGCCAGCGGATGGCGATCGCCTCCGCCGGTTTTAGACGCATGAAGCGTTCGATCAAAAAGACGGATTTTTCGCCGTGCCCGAAGGGAAAGCGGTCCTCAATCGAGTAGTAGGGAACTTTTTCCCAGCGACCGGTGTCGTCGTTCTTGACGTTGCGGGTCGTCTCCTTATAGAACTCCGTTTTGCACACGTCGTGCAGCAGGGAGACGATCGCTACGCTCTCCATATTGACGTCCGGCTCGTTTTCACAGCGCGCCTTGAGCAGATCGAAAACATTCAGCGAATGGACGACAAGGCCCTCCGCGAAAGCGCCGTGGAATTTTGTGGAGGCGGGCGCGACAAAAAAATCGGTCCGTTTGTCGAGCCAGTCAAGCAGCTCGACATTGCCGTCGCGATTTATGTATTGCTGATATTCCTGAAAAAAACGATCTTTGTTTTCAGACAAAAGCTCACCCGCCTTACAGCTCAAGGGAATTCAGGATTTCCTTGAGGGCTTTCGCTTCCTCAGTGGAAAGGGAGATGCCCTTGCCCATTTTTTCGTTGCCCGGCGCCCAGTCGCGAATGTCGTATTTCGGCTCGCGGTCGTTCCAGCTGATGAAGTTCAACTCACGGCTCCAGCCGTTTGCGCTCTCGGATAGAACGCCGAATTGCTCTTTGATCTCGTATTTAAATTCAGCCATCGGTCTGCCTCTTTCTCTCTAAATAAAAAGGTATAAAAATATATTACTAAATTTAAATGCTTTTTACAACCCCGGTTTTGACATTGTTTGCGCAGGGCGGACAGCGCCGGACAAAAAAGTGTGCGCCGCATGAAAAATGCGTGCGGTGTCTCTTGACAAAAGCGTTTCGTATTGTATAATAAAATATGCGCATTGCGGAATTGTGTAATGGTAGCACGACAGACTCTGACTCTGTTTGTCTGGGTTCGAATCCTAGTTCCGCAACCAACAAGGCCGTTGGCTTATCACCAATGGCTTCATTTTTCGGGGTGTGGCTCAGCTTGGTAGAGCGCTTGGTTCGGGACCAAGAGGCCGCGAGTTCGAATCTCGCCACTCCGACCACGTC
>JAYFQJ010000083.1:0-2685 GCA_034927165.1 Oscillospiraceae bacterium | reverse complement strand
GCGTTCCTAGATTCCGTATTCGCAGCCTGACGGCTGCGTCAACCTCGCTCACGGACAGAGCCTACGGCTCCATCCGCGACCAAGGTTTATGATGGGGCACTATCTACCACGGGGTGTCCAACTTGCACTTGCAATTTGCGATTATGTTAAAATACAAAAAACGGAGCTTATTGAAACAGAACACTTATGACAAGACTTTACTATTCCATCACAATCGGATTCGGCTTTGCGTTATATTTTTTGCTCGCCATGGCCTGGTGTATGCGCAATCCGCAGAATTATTCGGACGAGTTCAAATATTCGCTGGTGCGGCGGCTTGTTTTTCGTCTGAATAAGATCGCACGCATAAAAGTTGATGTTTCCGGGCTGGAGAATCTGCCCGACGAGGGCGGATACATCATGTATGCGAATCATCAGGGGCGCTATGATCCGTCCGGGGTCATCACCGTGCACGCGAAGCCGCTTTCCATCGTTATCGACGCAGAGCGCGCGAAGCTCCCTTTGATGCGGCAGGTCGCGGGCGTCCTGCAGGCGAAGACCTTTGTGCGCGGAGATCTGCGGCAGAACGCGCTGCAGGGAAAGTTGATGGTCGACGAGGTTAAGGAGGGAAGGAGATACCTCATTTTCCCGGAAGGGATCTACGACGACAATAAGAACACGCTGAAGGAATTCCGCAGCGGCGCGTTTAATTTTGCGAAGCGTGCGCACTGCCCGATCGTGCCCGTCGCGCTGATCGATTCCTATAAGGTGTTTGGCGTCAACTCGCTGAGGAAGGTATATGTGCGCGTGGAAATATTGCCGCCGCTGCATTTTGAGGAGGTCAGGGGGCTTACCACAAGAGCGATCGGCGAAAGAGTGAAAAAAATGATAGAAAGCCGTATGCCGGACGAATAATGACGACAGTTTAGTATTGACACTTACCGCAAATTTTGGTATTATATTTTAGCTTGCTCATAACGAATCAGTGAGCCGTGGGCCTTTAGCTCAGTTGGTTAGAGCAACCGGCTCATAACCGGTTGGTCCGGGGTTCGAGTCCCTGAAGGCCCACCATATAGGGGTATAGCTCAGCTGGTAGAGCAGCGGTCTCCAAAACCGCGTGCCGAGGGTTCGAATCCTTCTGCCCCTGCCATTTGCGGCCCGGTAGTTCAGTTGGTTAGAACGCTAGCCTGTCACGCTAGAGGTCATGAGTTCGAGCCTCATTCGGGTCGCCATACGCTGTTGTAGCTCAGTCGGCAGAGCACGTCATTGGTAATGACGAGGTCGTGCGTTCGAATCGCATCAACAGCTCCAGAAAGAAAAAACGAGGCGCAGAGCCTCGTTTTTTGCGTCTTCTATTAGCGAAAAAGGGCGACGGCACTTTTGTGCCGCCGCTTTTTCGATGGTTTTGAAATCGCTGGCCCGTATAGCGCGGGATCGGACCTCTGCGGTATGGAAGAAACACTTATAGGTGCTGGCGGGAGAAAAGGTCATACCTTTAAAAAGCGCTCCACAGCGCCACGCACGGCCGCTACGTCGACGGTTGCGCTGTGCAGAACTTGCAGCGCGGCAAGATCCGCAAGCGGGGCGGGAACGGATATCCCCGTCACGGCCGACAGGCGATCGAGCGCCGCAAAGCCGTTTGGCGCCGTTTCACTGAGCGCCGACAGTACATCTGACGCAAACTTGAAGGGACTCGCTGTGGAGACGACGACGGGCACATCGTTGCTTAGCTCGCCCCGCGTCTGCCGCAGCGCGTCGAAGGCGACGGCGGTGTGCGGGTCGCACAAATAGTGATCCTCCCGCCATATGCGCGCGAGGGTCTGCCGCGTCGCATCGTCGTCCGCGCGCGCTGCGGAAAAATCCGCGCGGATCGCATCCAGAAGCGCGGGCTCGATCTCATACCGCCCGCTTTGCGTGAGCGCCTGCATATATCCGCGAACGCGCGCCGCGTCATGCCCTGTCAGCTCGAACAAAAGCCGCTCCAGATTAGAGGAGACAAGGATGTCCATCGATGGGGAGATCGTCCGGTGGAACGGGCGGCTGCGGTCGTAGACGCCCGTTTGGATGAATTCTGTCAGTACGTCGTTCGCATTGGAGGCGCACACGATGCGGCCGATGGGCGCACCCATATGCTTCGCATACCAGCACGCGAGAATATTTCCGAAATTTCCCGTCGGCACGACGAAGCTCACCCTTTTACCACCCGTGAGTACGCCGTCCGCCTGCAGCTTTGCGCTCGTGTAGACATAGTAAACGATCTGGGGCAACAGACGGCCCCAGTTGTGTGAGTTTGCGGAGGACAGTGTCCACCCTCTGTCCGCCGCAGTCTGAGCGAGCGCCCTGTCCGCAAAAAGCGCCTTCACGGCGGTCTGCGCGTCGTCGAAATTTCCGTTTATGGCGACAACGGCGACATTTTTGCCGCGCTGGGTCGTCATCTGACGCTCCTGCACCTCGCTGACCCCGTTTGCGGGGTAAAATACCATGATCCTTGTACCGGGCACATCGCAAAAGCCCTCCAGCGCCGCCTTGCCGGTGTCGCCGGAGGTCGCGACGAGGATCATCGTCTTTTGCTTCGCCTGTGTTCTCTCCATGCTGTGCACGAGCAAGCGCGGCATCAGCTGCAGCGCCATATCCTTGAATGCGCAGGTAGGGCCGTGAAACAGCTCAAGCACATAACAGCCGTCCGGCAGGCGGCGCAGCGGCGCA
>JAYFQJ010000006.1:0-13358 GCA_034927165.1 Oscillospiraceae bacterium | reverse complement strand
CGCCGACGTCGGCGCGTGCGGCATCAAGCTGCTGTATCCCGACGACACGGTGCAGCACGGCGGCATCGCGATGGGCGTCTGCGGCAGCGCGGCAAACCTCTGTCCGCTGTATCCCCGCGCGCACGAGGGCTATATGAGCAGGCTCGCCATCGCGTCCGATATGTCCGCTTGCACCGCGGCGTGTCTGATGGTCCGCGCGGACGCCTTCGACGCGGTCGGCGGCTTTGACGAGCAGCTCGCGGTCAGCTTCAACGACGTGGATTTGTGCCTGAAGCTGCGGGAAAAGGGTTATCTTATCGTCTTCAACCCCGTCGCGGAGGCATATCATTACGAGTCCCGCTCGCGCGGCTACGACAAAAGCGGCGAAAAAAAAGCGCGCATGGAGCGTGAAAAGGCGCTGCTGCGCAGCCGGTGGCCGAGCTACTACGAGGAGGAGCCCGGCGACCCGTATTACAACAAAAACTTCGGAAAAAACAGCGTCAGCTACGACGCGTGAGCATCCCGTTTATGCAAAAGCGGACAGATCCTCTCTGTCCGCTTTTTTCTGTCTTGTTTTTACAAAGTCAGCTGTCTTCATGCGCCCACCTTACGCAAGCACCGGCGCTGTGTTTTATCGCTCGGCGGCGGCCCACAGCGCATCGCGCAGCGTCTGCGCTGCGGCGCGCACGTCCGCGAAGTAGTCCGCCGCGTTGTCCGCATGGCCCGGGAAGATGATCCCGCGCGAGCTGTTGACCATCAGGCGGCGGCCATCTTTTCCGAACAGCCCCTTCAAATCGGCGGGCGACGCGCCCTGCGCGCCCACGCCCGCGGCGAGCAGCGGCATATCCTCGCCCACGATCTCGCGCACCCGCCGCAGCTCCGGGATATAGGTCGCGCCCGCTTCGGCGATGAGATTGCCGTTGATGTTCCAATCCTGCGCCACGAGCCGCGCGACCTCCTCGTAGACCTGCCGGCCGTCCGCCAGCACGAGATGCTGTATCTCCGGCGCGGAAGGGTTGCTGTCGTGCACGAACACAAGCGCGCCCTTGGTCTCGTCCGCGAGATAATCGCGCACCGTGTCCGAGCCGAACCACGGCGTGACAAGGACGCAGTCGAAGCCCAGCCAGTCGAACAGCTCCCCCGCCACCATGCGCACCGATTCGCCCATCTCTGAGCGCTTGGAATCGGCGAACAGGAGAATGTCGGGGTGCTTCTCCTTTATGTAGGCGTTCGTGCGGCGCAGGCCCTCCAGCCCCTCGGCGCCAAAGCCCGCATAGAAGCTCACGTTGATCTTGTAGATCACGGCGATATCCCATGTGGCGTCGACGATCCTCTTGTTAAAGCTGAAGATCGCGTCGCTCACGGAGCGGCCCTCGCGCAGGAAGGCGGGGATGCGGTCCCAGCGGCTGTCCAGCCCCACGCAGACGTGGGAATCCTTGGTATCAAGCGAATGCTTGAGCGCATCGATGAATTTCATCTGTACCTCACAACTCTCTGTCGGAATTATATTTTTATCATTATACTTTACCCGCCCGATTTGTTCAACGGCAAAAAGAGGTGCGGACCCCTCTCGCTTTCCATGTGCGAAACTGCCGCATCCGGCGGCAGCTTTTGCGCGTTTTCACGGTCATTCCCCCGGAGAGATGCATTCTGCTCTTGAAATGGCGGGAAAAGTAGGCTAAGATATAGTGCAGTCTTTACAAAGGAGCGGGCGCATGACCGGCACACTCATCAATTGCGCGGCGATCGTCGCGGGCGGCGCGATCGGCCTTGTCGCGCGGCGGGGGCTGCGGTCCTCCGTAGAGGAGGGCATCAACAAGGCGCTGGGCGCGGCAGTCATCGTGCTCGCCGTCGGCGGCATTGCGAGCAATCTGTTGTCTGTCAGCGACGGCGCGATCCACAGCAGCGGCGAGCTGCTGCTCATCGTCAGCATGGTGCTCGGCACGCTCGCGGGCGAGCTTCTCGACATCGACGGCGGCCTGCGGCGTTTTTCCGCCTTCGTGGAGGCACATTGCGGCGCGGACGGCTTCGCGAAGGGCTTCTCCTCCGCGACCATCCTGTTCTGCGTGGGCGCGATGGCGGTCGTCGGCTCCATCAACGACGGCCTGCGCTCGGACAGCTCTATCCTGCTGATGAAAAGCGCGCTCGACTTCACGGCGGCCATCGTGCTCGCCGCGACGCTCGGCGCGGGCGTCCTGTTCTCCGCGTTCTCCGTGCTTCTTTACCAGGGGGCGATCACGCTGCTGTCCTCCCTGCTGGAGGATTTTCTCGTCGGCGCGCTGCTCACGCAGTTCTGTCTCGTCGGCTATACCATCATCCTGTGCATAGGGATCAACTTTATCGCCGTCAACAAGATCAAAACGGCGAATATGCTGCCCGCGATGCTGATCCCCGTATTCTGGTCGCTGCTGCGCGGCTTGTGCGGTCTGTGAATGAAAGCCCCGCTTTTTGCCCACACTACCGGCAGTACTGCCGAAGGGGTGAGGAGCAATGCGCAAGCAGACGCGCGCAAAATTCAGGGATTTTTTTAAGGGCTTTTTTATCACGCTCGCCGTTCTTGTTCCGCTGTACGCCGGCGTTTTCGCCGTTCAGCTGAACAAGCGCACGGCCGCGGCGCAGGAGAGCGCCGCCGATCCGTTTGAAAAAGTGCCTGTCTCCGCCGCAAGGAGCTACAATCTGCTGTTTCTCGTGCGCGACAGCGTGGGCGACCGGCTGATGACGGCGACGGTGCTCCGCTTCGACGTCACCGACGGGCGCGTCGTCGCGGCCGACGTCCCGAACACCGCCGTTCTGCTGGAAAGCAAACAGCCCAGGACGATCTCGGAGATCTTCGCGGGCAAGGGCGCGCTCGGCGCCGCAGCGGCGCTGCGCGACACGCTGGGCATCCCGCTGTCCGGCTATATCTGCCTTGACACGCAGGGGCTTGCCGCGCTCGTCGACGCGCTCGGTGAATTTTCTTTTTCGCTCGAGCGGCCGCTCGAGGTGCACGACAGCGAATGGCTGGTCGTCTACTCCAAGGAGGCGGGCATTTCCTGGTTCTCCGGAAACGACGTCGCAAAGCTGCTGCTGTACGGAAACTATGCGGATGCGGACGCCGTCCGGCTGCGCAAGCAGCTGGACGAAGCAGCGCTGCTCGAATATGCGAACGCCGATTTCCCCGCAAAGATATCCGAAGCTTACGAACAGCTCGTCAACCGCTTTGACACCGACGTGAACGTCGCGGGGCTCTACAGCCTGACGCTCGCGGCGCAAGCGGCGTGCGTGAACGGCGATTTTACTGTGCGCAGCGTACAGGGCGCTTTTGCCGACGGCCGCTTTGAGATCGACGCGTCGGCGCCCGAAGAGCTGCAGCGGCTGTTTGGAAAAGCAGCTTAATAAAATGTTTACAATTTGATTACAAATGTCGGTGCGGTCCTGCATATAATGAAGATAGCCGGTTACCCCTCGCCGACAGGCTAACCAAGAGGGGTCAACCGGTTTTTTGCTGAGGTTTTATGAAAAGAAAGTCGATTCGATTGTGGATTGCGGGTGCGCTTTGCGCTGCGCTGTGCGGATGTTCCGCCGCGCAGGACGCGGGCGTCGCCCGTTTTGTTGCGCCGCTGGAAAACGGGGGCGCGTCGGTGCTGCCGGCCGAGGCACCCAGCACCCAGCTGGGCGACAAGAGCGCCGCGGTCGACGCGGCGTCTGTGAGCACGACCGTCTTCACGCCCGAGGCGACCTGGCAGGTGCGGGAAAACTATTTTATCCACGAGGAATTTTATTTCACCATCCCGACGGCGTGGCTCGACAATTTCAAATTTGAAACGAACGTGACGGAGGTGAAGGGCTATACCAACCGCCAGTTCGATTTTTACTACACCTACGGCGATACGGACGTCAAGCTCATGCAGATCGAATGTGTGCAGCGCGGACTGCTCGAGACGCTGGAATTCTACAACTCCAAGGATAAGCTCGGCGAGAGCGCGGACGGAAACTACGTATATTTTATTACTTACTACGACATGACCATTCCGGAGGACGCGCCCTACACCTCGGCGTGCATCAACATTCTCGGCATCATGATGACCGACCGCGGAAAGATCACGCTGACCGTTTGACGCCCCGGCCTTCCCGCCCATATCGCAGCGCCGCCCTGACAGCGGCGCTGTTTTTTTGTGCGCCGCTTCCTGTTAATTCGCGCGCGCGCGTGGTATAATACACGCTGTAAGATGCTTTAAGAGCGCGCCCGGCTTTGGTTTTCCTTGATCGTTCGGTCAAGGCATTCTAAAGCCTCGGCGGCTTAAATAAAGCCGCGGTGATCTTTCCCCGTTGTCAAAGCATAAAACTGAAGAATCGAGAAAACGATCTTGACAAAGAAAAAGCGCAGGAGATACCGGCGCGCGATCTCCCGTATCCTCCTTGCGGGTGTGCTGACGGTGGGACTCGTCTTCGCGGGGCGCGCCATCGTGCGGCTCACGAAGCCGGCAGCCGAGCCGGAACAGGGTACAGAGCAAACCGCTGCGCAGCCGGCAGAAGCCGCGCCGTCGCCGATCCTGCAGGAGCCGGAGGAGATCATCCCGGCGCCCTATGAAAAATCGGCGGAGCTCTCGGAGGAGGACGGCGTGACCTATCTCACTTTGCACGGCTTCAAAATGCTGTATGTGAACAAAACGTACTCCATCCCCGAAACGTACGGCGACGGCGTGGACGCCGAAGCGGGCGACGCGCTGCAGCGGCTGTACGATGCGGCGGCGGCGGACGGATTGACGATCTATACCGTGTCCGGCTACCGCAGCTACGCGACGCAGAAATCCATCTATGAGAACAACATCGCGACGCGCGGCCTCGAATACACCGAGACCATCTCGGCGCGTCCGGGCACATCGGAGCACCAGACGGGCCTGTCCTTTGACGTCGGCGCGGGCAGCGACACGTCCACCGTGCTCTCGCGGCGCTTTTCGGGGACGCCGGAATACGCATGGCTGCAGGAGCACATGGCGGAATACGGTTTTATTCTGCGCTATCCGGACGGAAAAACGGAATGGACCGGCTACGTCTTCGAGCCGTGGCACATCCGCTATGTCGGCCCGGAGCTCGCGCAGTATATCCGCTCGACCGGCTTGTGCGTCGAGGAGCTCGCAGCAGGGCTTGAATAACGGTTCGTGATTTTCAGAATCATGACCACGCCTGAAGGGCGTGGCTTGCACAAGCAAAAAAGGCGGCTGAAAAATCAGCCGCCTTTTTGCTGCCTTTTCGGTTATACCGTTTCGCCCGTCGAGAGCATCTCGATATTGTGGTTCGGGCAGCGGTTGAAGCACATGCCGCACGCGACGCATTCGTCCTTGTCGATCGCCATGCGGTCGCAGCCCGCAACATAGGGCGCAAAATCAGTGCAGATGGTCTTGCACAGCTGACAGCCCTCCGAGCAGCCGCAGTTGAGGCAGCGCTGCGCCTCCGCGACCGCTTCCTCCTGCGTGAGCACGCGCGAGGTCAGGTCAAAATCCTTCGCGCGCTGCGCGCCCGGCCGCTTTGCCGCCGCCGCTTTGGATGGGGCCGGCTCGAGATAGCCCTTTCTTTTGAGCACGTCGTTTGCCTTGACCGTCGCAAAGCCAATGTCCGTGCGAACGGTCGCCTTGTCCGCGCGCAGCAGCGCGTCGACGCCCGCCGCCGCCGCAAGGCCCGACGCGGCGCAGGCGATAAAGCCCTGCGCGCCGCACGGGGACCCCGCGCAGAAAACGCCCACGGCATCGGTCGCGCCGAGCGCGTCGGTCTTCACCCGGCCGTTTTCGATCGCAACATCGCCGAGGACGGACGCGTCCGCAGCGCGCGCAAAGCCCGCGGCTGCCGCGGTGCAGGGCAGCGTGAACGCCGCGCCCGGGACCGTTTTGTTTTCGAGACGGACGCCGCACACCGCGCCGCTCTTTTCTTCAAAGCCCACAAGCCTCGCGTCGGCGAGCACGCGCACGCCCTCCGCTTGCGCGTCCGCCGTGTCGGCTGCGGCCCCGTCGGTCACAAGAACGACCTCCCTGAATCCGAGGCGCACCGCCGTGCGCGCCGCCGTCACGTCGGCAAAGCCGCCGCCGCAGACGACGAGCCGTTCACCGGCGGCTATCCTGCTTTCCAGCGCCGCGCGCACGAAGGCCTTGGAATCAAAAATATTCGCAGCGTCCGCGTTTTCGAACGCGGGCGCGGCAGCTGCCGCGCCGACGGTGAGCACGACCGCCGCAAAGCCGTCCGCTTTGAGGCTGTACGCCGTGTCGTCTTTGCCGAAGACCCTGCCCGCTTCAAAGCGGACGCCGAGCGCTTTGAGCGCGTCCAACAGCCCGTCGAGCGTCCCCTGCGGAAGCAGGAAGGACGGCGTCGCATGGCGCAGCGTTCCGCCGAATTGTTCGTCGGAGTCGAAGACCGTCACGTCGTAGCCCGCCTGCGCAAGCTCGAACGCGGCGGTGAGACCCGCCGCGCCGGAGCCGACGACGGCCACCTTTTTGTCGAGCCTCTCTTTCGCCGTCCAGCCGGGCGCAAGCTTTTGCCGCGCGGCGGTGTCGAGCACAAAGCGCTTGATATCGCGGATGGCCACAGGGCCGTCCGCGCGCCCGCGCACGCACGCTTTCTCGCACGGATGCTCGCACAGAAACTGGCAGACGCTCTGGATGGGGCCCTTGGAGGCGACCATAGCGTACGCGCCGGCGATATCGCCCTTCGCGACCTTCTGCACATAGCCCTGTACGGGCACGTGCAGCGGACACGCGGATTTGCAGGGCGCGTACAGCGGCTGGTCCTTGATATGGGCGTAGCCCTTATAGAGCGTGACCTCCGGAGCCGTTTTGACCTCCGGCACGATCCTGCCGACAAATTCCTGCGGCGCTTTGTAGCCGTGCTTGTCCATGTAATCCTTGAGGCCGCCGATCATCGGGCGGACGATGTCGTAGCCGTTGATGAGCGTCTCGGCGCACACGCCGACGAGGTTCGCGCCGCACAGCATCAGCTCGACCGCGTCGTGCCAGTTGCGCACGCCGCCCGCGCCCGTGACGACCGGCTCCATGCCGCAGACCTTGCGTATCTCGTAGACGTCGCGCTGCGCGAGGGGCTTGAGCCACTCGCCGCAGTAGCAGGACATACTGATCTCCTGCTGCAGATGAGAGATCGCCTTTTCGGGATCGTCGATATTGATGGGCGGGATGCCCAGACGATTCGCCGTCGTGCCGACCGCGTCGGCGCCCGCGGCATACAGTGCGTGCGCGACGTGCGCGATCTGCCCGCCCTCCGGCGTGAGCTTGACGAACAGCGGGATGCCGATCTCCGCTTTGATGGCGCGCACGATCTCCGCGACGACGTCGGCCTGCTGACCGAGCGACGCGCCGGTCTGCTTGGCGGCGCACTGGTTGCCGCCGGAGGTCAGCTCCACATTGTAGGACATATTCGGGCAGCACATATTGAGCTCGATGATGTCCGCGCCGGCCTCCTCGAACTTCTTCGCCATATTGACCCATCCGGGCGTGCCCGCGTCGCCGGCATAGGTGATGTTCGCCATGAGCAGCAGGTCGCTGAGGACCTTCTTCCCGTCCTCAACGAGCTTTAAGCCCTCGGCGAAGGTCAGGCGCTTTTCCGTCGTGAACGCGAGCGCGTTATATTCGGGAAAAACCGCGTAGCGCGGCTTGCGATTGATGTAGGGCGCCGGGTCGATGGACAGCTTGATGCTGGCCGCCGCCCAGCCGGTCTGCTCGATGCGCTGCAGCTGGCGCACCGTTTTGGTCGTCGGACCGGAGGCGACAAAAAACGGGTTTTTAAAGGTAACGCCGCCCACGGTGACCGGAATGTTGATGTCTTTCATGGCTTCGCTCCTTATCTTTCGTTTTTGACTGCGATGCCCTCTTTGGCCGATTTGTAGATCAGGTTGACGACGCGCAGCGCCTCCAGACCGTCCGCGCCGCGCAGACCGATGCGGGCGTCTACGCCCCGGCGCGCGCAGTCGACAAAGTGCGCGATCTCCGCGACGTAGCCGAGATTGTACTTTTCGTCTACCGCCGGGCGGGACCAGCCCGTCGTGACGTCCGCCTTCTCGACGGTGTAATCGAGACCCTTTATGCTGTACGCGCGCAGCGCGCTCGAGAAGGTCAAGTCGACGTGCAAGCACCCCTCCTCGCAGTAAAAATCGATGTAGTCCTCCATGCCGCCCTCGGAAACGTAGTTGCCCTCGAGGACCGCGAAGGTGCCGTCCCGGAAGCGCATGATGGCGGCGCCGAAATCCTCGCCCTCCATCTGCTTGTGGCGCAGATTGTTCTCAAGCCCGCCCGAGGTCATCGCGACGACGGAGTCCCATTCGTTGTTCTTGAGCGCGAGCATGAAGCAGACGGGGTGTACGCCCAGATGGATCATGCTGCCGCCGCCGCACAGGGCGATCTTCTGCGCAAACGGGCTGTGGGAGCCGTTGTGGCATTCGCGCGCGCGGACGTACAGCAGCCGGCCGAGCTGCCCGCTGTTGACAATAGAGAGCGCCTTGTTCATCGACGGCGAGCCCAGCCAGTCCTCCGCATAATAAACGTGCAGCCCCCCTTCGTTCGCGAGCGCCATCATCTCCTCGCCGTCCGCGACCGTCGTGGCAAACGGCTTTTCGCAGATGATGTCGCGGCCCTTTTTGAGCGCCGCCAGAGCGACGTCGTGATGCAGGAAATTCGGCATACAGATGTCGACGACGTCGCAGTCGACCTGCTCGATCGCCGCCTCGTAGCTGTCGAAGGCCTTATAACCCGTGATCCCGTAGCGCCCGGCCAGCTCCTCCACGCGCTGGAGATTCTTGTCCGCGATCGCCGCGATCTCCACCCTGTCAAGGATGCGGGAATAGCCGTCCATGTGCAAGTCGGCGCTGAACGCCGCGCCGACGACGAGCACCTTCAATTTATCTTTCATACTTCACCGCCTTAAATGCGACAGCGAACGCTGTCTGTGTCCCGCTGTTAAAACCAGCTGTAATTGAATTTTTCTTTTTTCTCCATGTAATCGAACGCTCTGTCGATCTCGTCCACGGCGATCTCCGTCATGCGCTCCAACGCGCGCGCGCCCTTCTCGGCGCTCGCATGGGTCGGCTCGCCCCAGACGCCCGTCGGGGACGCCCGGAAGATGCTGCCGTAGCTGAGGTAGGGGCGCGGCACATCGGGCACAAAGTCCACCGCGCGGTCCATGTGCACCGCCTGCGGATCAATACAAAGGATATTCGAGGTCTCACCCTCCCCCGCGTGCAGCTCCGGCGTTTCCAGAATGCCCTCCTTCACAAGGATCGGCCCGTACACGTCGGTGGACACGTTCACCACCATCAGCTCGGGGTTGTAACGCGCATTCAGATCGCGCACAAGGGGCGTCAGAATAAAGACGCCGCCATGGCACTGCAGGATCGCGACCTTTTTAAATCCCTGCGTTTTCAGCGACAGGATTATGTCGCTCATCATCTGATAAAAGGTCGTCGGCTCCATCCACACGCTGCCCTTTTTCCCCATCTGCTCGCGGCAGGTGCTGACGGGCAGCGCCGGCACAAGAAAAGCGTTCAGCTTCTCCGCTACGCGCTTGCCGAGCTCGGTCGCGATCGCCCAGTCGGTCATGATGGGCAGGTGCGGTCCGTGCTGCTCGAGCGAGCCCACGGGGATGATCGCAAGCTCCGGGTCCTGTTTCATGACGTCATCCGCCGTCATCCGATAGCTAAGCATATTTGCGCCCTCCTTATCCTCTTATTTCAACGCGAGATGCGCGCTGTCGGCGTCGAGATAAAGCGCCGCGCCCACACATTCGCGCAGAATGCTCGCGGGGCAGGCAGTCTCTATGGGACCGTTGATAAGCCTGTCCACCGCATTCGCCTTCTTTTCTCCCGGAACCACGGCGATCTTGCCGGGAATACGAAGCAGCGCGCTCATCGTAAGCGTGACGGCGCGCTTCGGCACATCGTCAAACCTTTCAAAGCAGCCGTCATTGACCTGCTGCATTCGGCAGATATCCTCGAGCTCGACGATCTTGACCGCCCGGGGATCGTTGAAATCCGCCTCGCTCGGGTCGTTGAACGCAAGATGGCCGTTTTCGCCGACGCCCAGCAGCACGAGATCCGCCGGATACTGCGCCAGCGTTTCAGTATAGCGCTCGACCGCCTGCTCCGGCGTTTCGCCCGCGCCGCACCGGAGATAATGGATCTCCTTGAACGGCTCCTCTTTAAAGATCGCGCGGTCGAGAAAATTTCCGAAGCCGGCGGGCGCGTCGTCGGGCAGACCGACATACTCGTCCATGTGCAGCGCGCGGACCTTCGTCCAGTCGACCTTCTCGTCCTTGAGGTGCAGCAGGAGATCGTTCTGCGACGGCGCGGCGGCAAACACGACGTTCGCCACGCCTTTTTTCTCAATAACGCCGTTAATATACGCGGCCGCGGCGTGTGCCGCCGCTCTGCCCATATCGTCGCGTTTGTCAAAGACGCGGACGTCCAGTTCGCCCGCTTTAAAATGCTTGATTTCCATCTTTTTCATCTTCCCCGCTATTTTTTCTGCTTGCGCCGAGATAGGCCTCGGCGACCTCTTTGTTGTCCAGCAGCTCCCGCCCCGTGCCGGACAGCTTGACGTGTCCGTTTTCGATGACGTAGCCGTAATCGCACACCGACAGCGACTTTTTCGCGTTCTGCTCGACGAGCATGACCGTGATGCCGTCGTCCCGGATACGCTCAATGATGGTAAAGACCTCCCGCACAATGATGGGTGCAAGTCCCAACGACGGCTCGTCCAGCATCAGCAGGCGCGGCTTGCCCATCAGTCCGCGGGAGATGACCAGCATCTGCTGCTCTCCGCCCGACAGCGTGCCCGCGTCCTGCGAGCGCCGCTCCTTCAAGCGGGGGAACAGCTCAAACTGCTGCTCTATAAGCTGCTTTACCTGCTTTTGATCCCGCAGTGCGTACGCGCCAAGACGCAGATTCTCCTCCACGGTCAGCCCCGCAAATACGCGGCGGCCCTCCGGGACCTGAATAATACCGCTTTTAACATTTTTAAAGGACTTTTCGGGCAGCTCACGGCCGTCGAACTTCACGCTGCCGCCGTGCTTCACCATGCCGGAAACGGCGTTGATGATCGTGGATTTTCCGGCGCCGTTGGAGCCGATGATCGCCGTGATCTTGCCCTGCTCGACATCCATGTCGACGCCGTGGATGGCTTCGATGGCGCCATAGCTGACTGTGAGTCCTCTGATCTCGAGTAAATTCATGCCTTCTCCTCCTCGCCGAGGTACGCCGCGAGCACCGTCGGGTTCGTCTGTATCTCGTCCGGCGTCCCCTGCGCGATGGTGTGTCCGAAATCCTGCACATAGATATAATCGCACAGGTTCATGATCAGGTCCATCCTGTGTTCAATGACGAGAACGGCGAGCTCGGGATAATGCCGCTTGATGTTGTTGATAAAGTCGATGAGCGCGAAAACCTCCTCGGGGTTGAGGCCGGCGGCGGGTTCGTCGAGCATGAGGACCTTCGGGTCGTTCGCGAGCGCGCGGGCGATCTCAACACGGCGCTGCAATCCGTACGGCAGATTTGCGGGGCGCATATCCGCGTATTTGTCGAGCTCAAGGATGCGCAGGCATTCGAGCGCCTTCTGTGCGACCTCCTTCTCCTTTTTCCGACGGCGCGGCAGCAGGAGCATCGCCTCGAAGATGCTGTACTTTCCCGCGTAATCGAGCGCGACCTTTACGTTGTCGAGGACGCTCAGTCCGCTGAACAGGCGGGTGTTCTGAAAGGTTCGGGATATTCCCATGCGCGCGACCTCGATCTGGCTGCGCGCGTCGATGTTCTCCCCGTCAAACTCGATCGTTCCGTTGCCCTGTTCGTATATGCGGGACAGGACATTGAAGATCGTAGTCTTTCCTGCGCCGTTCGGGCCGATGATCCCGCGGATCTCGCCCTTGTTGATCTCCATCGAAAAATCGTCGACAGCGACGACGCCGCCGAACGCCATGTGGAGGTTTTTCGTCTGTAAAATGCATTTGCTCATTTTGCGCTCTCCTCCTTCGCGGCGTTCTTCTTGGCTTTTTTCCGCAGCGCGGCGACCCGCCTGAAGCTGAGCTCATGCTCGCCGAGCAGGCCCTGCGTACGGAAATTGATGACGATGATGATCAGTACGCAGTAGAGGATCGTGCGGCAATTCTGCAGGCTCTGTCCGAAGATCGAGATGCCGCGCAGAAACTCAGGCAGCAGCTTGAGCGCGACAGCCGCTATGACCGAGCCGCTGAGCGTATTGGTGCCGCCGAAGAACAGAAAAATCTGCATCTCCGCCGACGCCGACCAGCCGAAGGCGTCCGGCATGATGACGCGGTTGCGCAATCCGTACAGGATCCCGCCCACGGCGGCGATCGCGGACGCGAGGACATAGACCTTGATCTTCAGCTTGTAAACGTCGATCCCGAAGCTGCGCGCGGCGATCTCGTCCGTTTTCAGCGCGATACACATCCTGCCGAAGCGGGAATACTTGAGATTGCGCACCATAAAGATAATGAGCGCCGTGACCCCCAGCGTGATCCACAGCAGACCCGGGACCTTCGGGATCTTGGAAAAGCCGATCGCGGCGTTCGTCCATTTTTCCAGCAGAATGACAATGGACGCGACCATATTGCTGAAGCCGACCGACAGCAGCGCGAAGTAGTCGCGGCGCAGCTTGAGCGTCGGCAGGCTGATGACATAGGCGACGAGCGCGCTGCACGCGATACCGATGACCGACGTCAGCAAAATGGGCAGGCCCAGATATTTTGCGAGACAAAACGTAATGTAAGCGCAGATCGACATATAAGCCGCCTGGCCCAGGGAAAACATGCCCGCGAGACTCGTCATGACGAATACGCCGCTGACCGTCACCGCGGAGATGCAGCCGAGCTCAATGAGGGATATCTGATAATTCGACATCTGCTTTCCTCCCTAAACCTTGTCTTTTGCGAAGCGGCCGGAGATCCCCTCAGGCCGAACGAATAAGAACAGCAGCATGATGCCGAAAAGGACGATGGGCGTCGCCACGGAGCCGACATAATAAGTAAGGAATATATCGACGATCCCAAGACCGATCGCGGCGGCGATCGCGCCGCCCAGCGAGCCCAGACCGCCGATGACGGAGGCGATGAATCCCTTCGTCATGAACTGCTGGCCGAGCGTCGGGTAAACGGAATATTTGAGCCCCAGCAGCACGCCGGAGATGCCGGCCAGAATTCCCGCGAGCGCAAAGATCGTCATAATAACGACGTTTGAATTGATCCCCATCAGCCGGGAGGTGTCCGGGCTGATGGCGACAGCGCGGATCGCGAGGCCCATCTTCGTCTTGTCGATGAGCATGATGAGCAGGATGAGCAGTACCATTGACACGCCGAAGATCAGAGTGTCGATACAGGATAAGCGAAGGTCTCCCACA
>JAYFQJ010000115.1:0-26534 GCA_034927165.1 Oscillospiraceae bacterium | reverse complement strand
TATGATCGCGCAGGGACTCTACAACAAGCCTCTTGCGGGCGCGGTCTACGGAGTTTACCGAGCCGACACCGACGAGCTCGTCACCGAGATGACCACAGCGGGAGTTATGGGCAAGGCGACAAGCGAGGTGTTCACCTACTGCGGCAACGGTGAGTTCTACATTCAAGAGATAACCCCGCCGAAATACTACGCGCCCGACACCAACAAGTATCCGTTCACTATGACGAAAGACCACGAGGTGCTTGTGCGCGAAGTCAAAAACGATACCCTCATTGGCAAGCTCGTCGTGTGGTACAAGGAAGTCCCGACAGAGAGCACCGCGCCCAAGACCGGCGACACGACCGATCTCACACTGTGGCTCATCGCGGGCGGCGTTTCACTCGCCGCGCTGGTTGCGCTCGGCGTTGGATTTTCGGTTAGAAAGAAGAAAACAACAGATACGGAGGAAAACAATGAGGCTTAAACGGATTATGGCAGGGCTGACGCTCTGCCTTTTTCTTTTCTCTCTGACGGCCTGCGGCTCTGCGCCGGAGGCAGAAATAAAAGAGGGTGAAGCGACCGAGCAAGATACCGTTCGTTATGAAAAGCTCGTCACGGTCGAAGGGCTGTATACCGAAGACGAGCTACAAGCGGATGAAACGCTTGTAGCTCTCACGCAGACGGGGCTGTTCAAAACCGAGAGTCTTGAATACTCCCTGTGCAATATCGTATGGGAACCGATGACGATCACGGACAGATACATCGACCTTGTGAGCTCCACCGATTACGGCTTTGTGACGAGCAAGCCCACCAACGCGGCAGCGGAAAAAGAGGTCTCATATACCGACGAGAAAAGCGGTGAAACGCTGACCGCACGGCTGCCGCTCGTCTCCCTTGCCTTCAAGGGCAAGTACAACAGCAAGGAGCGGCTCGATGTCGAAAGCGTCGTGCTTGACAACGCTGTCACGGATAAGGGTGAAACTTCCTTCGGCTGGGCGTGGCGAGAGGATCTGAAGATACCGCTCAAGGCGACGCTCACGGGCGAATATCTCGAATTCGGAAAGCTGTATATCCCTTACGACGCGAAAGCGCCCGTTTTTATCACATTTGAAACCGCGGTGCTCAATTCTCTCGGGTTGGATTTGGAGAAATACAAAATAACCGGCTCCTATTGGAGCGGCGACGTGAAAACCGAGGACGGCGTCGAGGTGCGCTACGGCTGCTTCACGGGAGAGCGGTACTGCGCCGACTTTGTCGCCGCCTACGAGGGGCGGCTCACGCTTCCCGACGTGCAGGGCTGCAAGGCGACGCTCGTCTATGAGGCATTCTCGGAAAAGGACAACGCCCCGACGGTGCTCGGCGTGGGCGGTGCGTTCGTGCTCGCCATTCCGCTGCTGACGTGGTTTTTCATAGTGAGGCGAAAGAAAGATAAGAAAGAGGAAAAGGAAAATGACAAAGCATAAGAAGCTGATATCTCTGCTTCTCATAACAGTTCTGCTCATGGGAGCGGCGACGCCTATGGCGTTCGCCGCTTCGGGTGATGTGGCGGGAGCGATTGAGGGAACGTGGAGCGACGCGAGAGGTCAGATAAAGCAAGTGGTGGATAACGTGGTGTTTCCCGTTATCGACCTCATTCTCGCGGTGTTCTTCTTTGTGAAGATCGGGATGTCATATTTCGATTATCGAAAGACGGGTCAGTTTGAGTGGGCGGCTCCGGCTATTCTGTTCGCTTGCCTTGTGTTCACCCTCACCGCCCCGCTTTATATTTGGGGCATCTTGGGAATGTAGAAGAAGGAGAGACTTAATGGAACCTACAATTCTGAATACAGAGAGAAAAGCCGAAATCTTTGACGAATTAGTCCGGGTGTTTGAGGAGTTCTATGAAGACATGGACACATATATGCTGCTGCGGCAGCTTATGTCGGAACAGGAAATAGTCGCTTCGGGCGTTAAGTTTAAGTACAACGAGCGGCACGATTCAAAGCAGGAGGCCGCCGACCTGCGGGAGCAGTTGGGCGGCCCGGCGGATTCAGACGCATTGCCTTATCCCTGCAAATTCAAAAGATTCCTCAAGTTGCCAATAAGGGGCCCAACCTTTGTGGAACACTCGTCTAACGAAATGCTCCCGTACCACTTCGGCGGCATAGAACCAAAGAGCATCACCCCCGATAAGCTGACTGGCTGGGAGGACGTTCTAAACGCAGATATTGTTCGGGTTTTCGCCGGAGCCTACGGAACGCATATAGAGGTGGACAATGTGACCCCTGAACGGCTCAATGATTTCTGTGAAGCAGCCGATTTTGACGAGCTGGCAAAGGCGCGAACGCAGTACGAGGGGCAAAGCTTATGAGGCTCTCGGCGCTGTGTTGATTAGAGGAACGCAAGATCTCCGAACAGCGGGCCCTCAACGTCCGCTATTTCGTCAATGGGCAGCTTATAGCCGTCTGCCATGACGACCACACGCTCATACTCATCAATCTTTTTGACCGAACCCGTGACTGTGACGTACTCGCCGCCCGCTTTTCTCTCGTCAGGCAAAAAGTATGTCACCGATATTTCGGGGTGTTCGGAAATGTGTTCGGCGATGATTTGAAGGCGGTCGCTTATGGCCTCCTTTTCGGTGTCGTCGAGCTCTATGCGCTCGCCCGTCAGCCGCGCGGTTTCCTTCACCGCGTCGCCGTAGCCCGTGAGCGCGGCAAAGGGTGAGAATTGCGCGGCGCGGTCGCGCATCGACATACGAGGGCGGGTCGCAGACTGATGGTGAGGGAGGTTGATGATGTCGTCGTATTTATCGCTCACGCCTTATGCCCTCCTATCTGCTCATTGCGGCTCTTGGCTGTCGCGCCCTCTTCGAGGTTCATTCCTTTGAGAATGGCGTTCTTCCCGAACTTCTTCTTTATCTCAAGCACAGCCTTCTGCGCTTTTCTTTCGCGTTCGAGCTCGGCGGCCTCGCGTTCCTGTTCCTCTTTTTTCGCGTCATAATCGGTAAAGAAATCAAGCTGTTCGATCTCAGGCTCTTTCACCACAGAGGCTTCGCTGACAACGTGATTCGCGGTTATATACATTCTACGCACAGTGAGGTCTTGGTCGACGATTCGCTCATACAGCTCGGTCACAGCGTCGACAATAAGCTTGGTAGAGGCCGTTTTCCGTCCGATATTTTGTGTGCCATGCGCCGACTTCGGAACGGCACGTCCGTAACGGTCGGTGGTGACTGCGCCGCCGTACTTGGCTGCCCGCTTTTCACCGCTCAAGTTCTCTATATCGTAACCGACCGTCATCACGATTTGGTCGGTGACAAGACCCTTATCCACAAGGTCGAGCGAAAGAGCGTCAGCCATCTCGCGCACGACGAGCCGCGCTTTTTCAAACGAGTAGGAGCATTGAAGCACCTGACCTGCCCCTACGCTGTTGTTTTCCGGCTTATACGCCTTGACGTCTGCGATGGTGCAGGGCTCCCACCCCCACGCGTGGTCAATAAGCAGCTCGGCGTTTATGCCGAACAGCTTATATAGCAGAGCCTCGTTGCGGTATTCATTCGGCTTTCCGAGAGAGCACCGCGCGACGTCGCCCATCGTGTACATTCCGTTATCTTCCAGTTTTTTCGCGTAGCCGTGACCTATGCGCCAGAAATCGGTGAGCGGTCGGTGATCCCACAGCAAGCGGCGATAGCTCATCTCGTCAAGCTCCGCTATGCGGACTCCGTTTTTATCCGCTTCGGTGTGCTTCGCCCAAATATCCATTGCTATCTTGCAGAGATAAAGGTTTGTGCCGATACCCGCCGTGGCGGTGATACCGGTGGTTCCGAGCACGTCGAGGATCATCTTCATGGCGAGCTCCCGCGCCGAAAGACCGTAGGTGCTAAGATAGGTGGTCGCGTCGATGAACACCTCGTCGATGGAATAGACGTGGATATCCTCCGGCGCGATGTATTTTAGGTAGGTGTCATATATCCTTGTGCTGCATTCCATATAGTGCGCCATTCGGGGCGGTGCGACGATGTAATCGAGAGACAGCGACGGGTCGGCTTGAAGCTCCAAATTATTTGAGGAAGCGCCGGAAAAGACGCCGCCCCGCGCTTTTTTAAGCCGTTCGGCGTTTACCATTTTGACCTTCTCCACGACCTCGAACAGCCTCGGTCGGCCGGGGATGCCGTAGCTTTTGAGAGACGGCGATACGGCGAGGCAGATAGTCTTTTCGGTGCGGCTCGAATCGGCGACGACGAGGTTGGTGGTCATGGGGTCAAGACCTCTCTCCATACACTCGACCGAGGCATAGAACGATTTTAAGTCAATAGCGATATATGTCCTGTCCTTCACCTCGGCCGCCTCCCGTCATAGTGTGCGATTGCTTGGTAAAATGATACCACAGAGCCGGACAAAATACTATTTGAAAGGTCGTTGGAATTATCTGGACTTCCGCAGCTCGTTAGGGTATTGTGTGTTCCGAAAAGAGGTGAATTTTATGTGCGATACGATAGAAAAGCTTTACTACGGCAATATTGAACCCTGCGCCAAGACATACGATTACACGGGCAAGTACGGACGGGCAGTCAAGAAAGCGGACAAGGCAAAGGAATCTCTCGCGGCGAAGCTCTCGGAAAAGGACGCAGAGCTTTTGGAAGAGGTCATTAATCTGTTTGACGACGTCACGAATCTGTACGCGCTCGACGCTTTCGTGGACGGGTTCAGGCTCGGAGGCAGGATGCAGCTCGAAATACTGTGCAGGGATAACGACGGCGGACTTCGGGATATTACCGAGTGACGCCGTCGTTTTTACTAAGGATGAGAGGGTTATAGCTTACAAAGAACCGCGAAATCTCGAAAATCGGAGGGAAGATGAGTGTGAGAGGAAACCGTCAGGGTGTCCTCTCACGTTCGATAAAGGCATCTGCGTAACGGAATGTAGCAGATGCTTCGCAGACTGTCGGGAAAGCGCAGCTTTTCTGATAGTCTGCGAGAGGGCGACAGCTTCGCTGCCGTCATTTCTCGTATATGGATATTGAAAAGATGATATGATATACTTAAATAACGAAAGGAGGTGTTGACCGTGGAGCTTAACGGAAGCGTAATGTCCCGCGACACAGAAGTCGCAAAAGTCGAGAACGGGGATATAGTTTCTTTCGACGAGTCCCGTCTTCCCCTTTATCTTCGCAGGACCAAGGATGTCACGGGCTGGCTCGCAAGCCGCGCCATAGACGCGCACCGCACCAACTCGCGTCTTCTGAAACGCGCGCTTCGCATCAGAAGCAGTGATGACCTCGAAACGGTGCTTCGCGTCAACGCCGCAACAATAACCGACGCCTATTGGTTCAGGGAGCAAGGCTCCGCGCTCACCTACGCCGACGTCGTGTTCAAGGAGAACCTCTTTGACAAGCTCGCGCTTTACGGCGACGCTGACAGCTTCAATAACCCCTACAGCCCGACGCCCGAGCTCACCAACACCGGAAGCTTTGAGAAGTGCTGGCGGCTCATCGACGGAAAGTGGTGGATGTATAAGAGCGGCAATGAAAACGAGCGGTTCTCGGAGCTTTTCATTTATGAGTTCGGAACGAGGCTCGGAATCCCGATGGCCCGGTACGAGGCGGACGGCGGCTACATCCGCAGCCTCGATTTTACCGACGGGGCAAAGCTCAACTTCGAGCCCGCAAGCTCCGTTATGGGCGACAATGAGGATTACGCCGCCAACTTCGCCGCGTTCCAAGGGTTCGGCTCGGATATAGCAAGGCGCTATGTTGAGATGCTGTACCTCGACACGCTCTGCTTTAATATGGACAGGCACACGCAGAACTACGGAGTGCTGCGCGACCCCGACAGCGGCGACGTCGTGTCCTTCGCCCCGCTCTTCGACCACAACATCGCGCTCATCTCGAGAGGCTATCCGAAGATCGAGAGGCAGAACGACAAGCTGGTCGAGCTGTTTGCCGATTTTCTCAAGGCAGCGCCGGAGGCTATGGAGCTGTTCAAGGGCATGGATTTCCCGACGATAGATGATTCGTTCATCCTCAAGTGCTGCGACGCCGTGCCGATAAAGGCAAATAGAGAATTCATCGTCGATTTCATCATAAACGGAAAGCGGCAGCTCGACGAGCGAATAGAGCAGCAACAGGACTTCGGGCAACAGATTAAGTAAAACACAATACGCAACCGAGAGCGACAGTTTACCTGCCGCTCTCTTTTTGTTTTGGAGGTGATAACTCATATTCAGTTGGATAACAAGCAAGGCGTGGGAGGAAACTCAGGAATGGCTGTACGGCAAGCTCATAGAATTCCTCGGAACCTTCTTTGACAGCATGAACAATATGGGCGCGGAGCTGTTCGAGCTTTCGTGGGTGCAGGCCATCGTGTTGTTCTTCAGCTACTTCGGCTGGGCGCTGTTCGTCACGGGGCTGATCGTCGCCGTGTTTGATGTAGCCGTGGAATGGCAGAGCGGCAGAGCAGACATCAAGGGAACGGCGCTCAACGTGCTAAAGGGCTTCTTTGCCGTAAATCTGTTCACGGTGATACCCGTGCGGCTTTATTCCTTTTGTATTTCGCTTCAGAGCGGTCTCACCAAAGAACTCGCGGGGCTGTTCACCGACGTCACGGTTGACAGGGCGGTGCTCGGCAGCATCGGGCAGATGTCAAAGCTGCTGCTCGTCGGCGACGCGATGACGAGCTTCAGCATATTCAATATCTTTCTCGCCATCGCCCTTGGCTACTGCGTCATTAAGGTGTTCTTCGCAAACATCAAGCGCGGCGGGATATTGCTCATTCAGATAGCCGTGGGAAGCCTGTATATGTTCAGCGTCCCGCGCGGCTACGGCGACGGCTTCACGGGATGGTGTAAGCAGATAATAGCCCTGTGCCTCACCGCGTTTTTGCAGACAACCATCCTCATCGCGGGATTGCTCACTTGGAACGCAAGCTTCCTGCTCGGCATCGGTCTTATGCTTGCGGCGAGTGAGGTAGAACGGATTGCGGGCAACTTCGGGCTCGACACCTCGGTCAAGGGCAACTTTATGAGCGCGGTCTACGCCACAAGCTCGGTGGTCAACATCGTCAAAACGATAGCAAAGTGAGGATATTATGAAAACATACATCTATCCCGAAAACCTCAAAGCTCATGCGAGCCTGTGGCTGTGGGAGCTAAAGGACATCGTGGTGATATCATCACCCTCTGACGCATACCGCCGGAGAGCTGATAGGGATATTCGTTGAGCCGTTGTTCGGGCAGAGGGATCCTCACCATTTCAAGCAGCTCGACCGCTTTTCTTTCGGCATCCTTTTTATTGAGTCCCTGATGGAGCATGAACGGCTCCATCAGCTGGTTTCCGATGGTATACACCGGATTCAAGCTTGTCATCGGCTCCTGAAAGATCATCGAGATAAGGTTTCCGCGTACAGACTGCATTTGGCGGTCGCTCAAGCCCAGCAGTTCGCGCCCCTGCAGCTTAACGCTTCCCGCAATCCGCGCGGGCGGCGATTGCAGCAGCTGCATCACGCAGAGAGACGTCATGCTCTTTCCGCAGCCGGATTCTCCCACGATTCCGAGCGTTTCGCCCTTTTTTATGTCAAAGCTGACCTTGTTGAGAATCTTCACGTCGCCGTAGTCGTTGTCAAACCACAGCTCGAGATCCTTAACGCTGAGAATCAATTCCTGATTTGCAGCTTCCATACTTAACATCCCCCTATCTCAGTTTGGGATCGAGCAGGTCGCGAAGCCCGTCGCCGAGCATACTGAAGCCGAACACCGTGATGCAGATTGCGAGCGCCGGGTAAAACACCATGTGAGGCAGGGCGAACAACAGCTTTTGCCCGTCCTGTATCATGCCGCCCCAGCTCGCTATGGTGGGGTCAAGCCCTACTCCGAGATAAGACAGCGAGGTCATCGACAAAATCGAGCCGGACAGCCCGTTTGAAAAGCGGACAAGCAAAAACGAGAAGCACGCGGGCAGGATATGCAGCATAATGGTGCGGAAATCTCCCGCGCCCATCGCCTTTTCGCTTTCGATGTACTCCTTTTCGCGCAGGGACAGGACCTGATTGCGTATGAGACGCGCAAGACCAGGTATGCCGTTAACTGACATAGCGACTATCAGATTCGGAATACCCGCTCCGAGAACGCTGACCATAAGCAGACACAGCAGAAGGTTTGGGATGGTGGAAAACGCGTCCAGAATTCGCATCAGCACCTTTTCCACCTTGGTATAGTATCCGCAAAGAAGGCCCAATACTGTTCCGACCACCGTAGTGAGCAGCTGCGCGCCGATAGCTACCAATAAGGTAGAGCGGGAGCCGTAAAGAACGCGCGCGAATATATCGCGTCCGTACACGTCGGTTCCCATAAGATGCTCGCTGCCGGGAAGCAGCTTGCCGGAGCTTGTATCTATTTTTTCGGGGTCCCAATCGGTCAACAGGGACGAGAATATGGCGCAGAAGAAAACCGCAGCCAAAATGACGCCGCCTATCAACACCTTGCCGTATTTGCGAAGAAACCTTGTGGGCTTCATACGCCTTTTTTGTGTTTTCATATTCCCGCCTCCTTATTCATATTCGATCCGAGGGTCGAACACCTTATATAAGATGTCCATAAGGAGATCCACGCCCAAAAACACGATAGCGGTGAACAGAACTATCGCCTGCTCCTGAGAATAGTCGCGGCGGCTGAGAGAATCGACCGCGAGCATTCCCATTCCGTTTATGTTGAACACCTTTTCGGTTACGGCGGAGCCGCCGAGCATTCCGGCGATGGAACCGGCAATCATGGTGGCAACTATCGACATGGTGTTTTTGAGCGCGTGTTTATAATATACCTTTTGTTTGGAAAGCCCCTTGGCGCGGGCGGTGCGTATGTAGTCCTGATTGAGAACGTCGAGCATTGAGGAACGGGTGTAGCGCGCGAGGCTCGCCACGTGATGCAGCCCTAACGCGAAGCTCGGCAGAGTTACGCTGTAAAGCGCTTTCCATAAGCCGCCCTTCGCAATGGTGGTGTACCCTATCGTCGGGAACCAGCCCAGACGGAAGCCGAGAAAGTACGAAAGCAGCAGGCTCATACAAAACGCCGGGATGACCATCGTAGCCATCGAGGTCGACGTGACAAAGTAATCAAGCGGTGAATTTCGATGGGTGGCGGAAATTATTCCCACCGGTATCGCTATCACTATCGTTATAATGGTGGCATAGATGGTAATGAGAATGGTCGGCTCCCACACCGAGATCATGTTTTCAAACACCGGCTTCTCATTGAAGTAAGAGATTCCCCAGTCGCCGGTCAGGATATCTTTAATGTAGCGGACATACTGCTTTGGAAGCGGATCTCTGAAGCCCATTTCGGTTTCGACCTCGGCGATACGCTCCGGCGTGACGTTCTCTTCGTCCGCCAGCAGCGCATAAACGGGGTTGCCCGGAACCAAACGGATCAAAATAAAAACGATCGTAAGGATAACCAGCAGGGTGGGTATCATCAACAGTATGCGTTTTAATGTATATTTCAGCATCACGTTCCCTCTTCCTTTTGGGGCATCGCCGTTTTTTCGCGGCGTTGTCCGTTTTTATTTCAGCCTGCGCGGTCTTCTCTTTTCGGGAGGAGCGGGGTCTTCTAAAATCTCCTGAAATCTCGCGGCGCAGGATTCGAGTTCCTCTGCGACCCCATCATTTACATAAGGGCAAATGTTTTTCCTGCCGTCTGTGAGCAAGGCGTCAGCAAAGGCGCGGCAGCTCTGACAGCCGCATTCCCCGCAGTCCGTGCCGGGGAGCATTCCGGACATCTCACAAAGGAAGCGTTCGACAACCGTTTTTGAATAACGCTTTGCCGCAAAGGTCACCGCCAGTCCCACCAGCGCTGAGACGCCGCCGATTATTCCGACAGCAATTAAAACCGCAACTCCAATATAAACCCACGGATTGTTTCCCAAAGCTATAAACCCCCAACTTGTAAATATTATTGTACCTCTTATTATCAACAACCGCGATTGTGTAATCTACCCCAATTATTGCAAAAACAGTCAAAACCGCTCGAGAGGCATTGCCCTTGTGTTTTTTCGATATAGAATGAAGTAAACTATCCATAATTCAAACGGTTTTTCGAGAAATCTCAAAGTGAACAATGCTATTTTAGTCAGTTGTTCTTGCTGTTTAATTCAAACTCTTTCACCTCGCTTTCGTCGTAGTTAAAGAAGTTGTTTGTTCCCACATGGCAACGCTCATTTGGGATTTTAGAAAGAAAAATATTAAAATGGAGAAAGAAAAATGAAAACAGGTAGAAAAGTCATCGCTCTGCTTCTCGCTCTGCTTTTGACCGCAGTTCTTTTCACAGGCTGCGGCGGCGGGGGCGGCCCCGAAGCTCCATCGACCGTAACGCCCGAAGCCACTCCCTCAGAAGGCCCCCAATATGGCGGCACCGTGAATATTCGTACCGCGGTCTATCCCCGTCAGCTCGACCCATTAAGAGAGATTGGAACATGGAGATATCTCTGGACCACCTGCGTTTACGAAAACGCGCTGACCCGCGACGCGAACAACAATATTGTCCCCGCCGTCTGCGACTTTGAATTATCCGAGGATCAGCTCGAGCTGAAGCTGTGGGTCCGCGACAACGTCCTTTTCCACAACGGAGACGCTGTTGACATCTACGACGTCGAAGCTTCTATCAAGCGCGCGCTCGCTATGTACAGCAGCATAAAGACCTTTGTCGCCCCCTATGTCGAGAGCATAAAGGTCGATGGAGATGTGCTGACCATCACCTTCACTGAATTCAAGGCAAAGTGCCTCTATTATCTCGCGGGTTATCAAACCTGGACGGCTATCATGCCCAAGGAGATCTGCGAAAAATACGCGGATGACTATATCACCGACCAGATAGAGGACGCCATCGGCACCGGTCCGTACAAATGGGCGGCATACACCGCAAATGAATTCTGCACCATCGAAAGATTCGACGACTACGTTCCCTTTGAAAACGACTACACCGGAATCGCCAAAACCAAAAGAGCATATCTTGATTCCATAACCTTTACCTATGTCTCTGCCGACGACGCCGCCGCGCTTGCAGCCCTTTCCGGCGACCTTGATATGACCGAGGTCATGCCCACCGACTATATGGAGCTTGCCGAGCAGTCGGGTCTTACCAAGGTGTCTCTCAACTCCGACAACGGTCTCGCCATGATTTTCAACACCAAGGGCACCTCCAACGTCTGCGCAAAATATCCCGACCTTCGCAAGGCAATCATGGCGGCAATCGACTATGAGGCGTTCCTTGAAATCGTTACCGACAGCTCCCATATTATGAATGCCAATCCCGCGCTTGACCCGATATACGACACCGACATCTTCAACTCCGCTGATTATTACGGCGATGCCGATATGGAGGTTGTTAATAAATATCTCGACGACGCAAAAGCCGCAGGATATAACGACGAACCGGTACAGCTGGTGCTCAGCAATTCACGAACCGATATCGCGAACCTTCTGACAAGCTATTTGGACGACGCCGGAATCAACTACATTCTGACAATGAAGGAGGAGGCGTCCGCCAGCGAGTTCTACGGCGACCCCGCAAACAACTGGGACTTCTACTTCACCTGGCCCGCATTCGCCTTCATCCCCACCAACCTCAGTGCCTCGCTCACCACGAACAACTATGAAAACCCCGCAAAGGACGCCTTGATGGCGGAAATGGAGACACTCTCCCCCACTTCGGAGGAATATATAGCCAAATGGTA
Organism: Oscillospiraceae bacterium; assembly: GCA_034927165.1. GTDB lineage: Bacteria > Bacillota > Clostridia > Oscillospirales > Ruminococcaceae > JAYFNU01. The sequence continues at coordinate 14,854 of JAYFQJ010000115.1, read as the reverse complement.
CGAGCTGGCACAGATGATGGTTGACGACTGCGCCACCGCGTATATGGGCAGAATCTACTGGTTCTGGTTCCAGCCCGCCGAGTTCCACACCAACGACGAGGACAGCCTCATCCGTTACTTCTTCAACGCTTACTGGGACGACCCCGAAAACCACATGGCATAATCAATTGCTCTATACAAAAGCGCTCCGTCCGAACTCCTTTGGACGGAGCGCCTTAATATAATTACAGTTTTTTCATGGGCAAGTTATATGCTGTGGAAAAGTGAAACAGCCGTGAAGAAATGGCACTGACCTCAGAGTTGATACTAAATATGAGCTCCGCTATACAAGTCAACGCATCTTAACAGCGCAATGATCATTTCCTGTAGCCGTCGGGATTGTTGCTCTGCCATCTCCACGAGTCGGAGCACATCTCGTCAAGGCCGAGCTTCGCGCTCCAGCCTAGCTCGTTTTTCGCTTTTTCGGGATCGGCGTAGTAGATGGCGACGTCGCCCGCGCGCCGGGGCACGACCTTGTAGGGAAGCTGCTTTCCGCACGCGCGCTCGAAAGCGTGCAGTACCTCCAGAACGCTGTGGCCCCGCCCGGTTCCCAGATTGTATATGTGCGCCCCCTTGGAGCTCTCCAGCTTTTTTAGCGCCGCAAGATGTCCCTTCGCAAGATCGACAACATGGATGTAGTCTCTCACGCCGGTGCCGTCGGGAGTTTCGTAATCGTCGCCGAATACCGACAGATATTCGAGCTTCCCCACGGCCACCTGCGCGATGTACGGCACAAGATTGTTCGGTATCCCGCGCGGGTCCTCCCCTATTCGTCCGCTCGGGTGCGCGCCTATAGGGTTGAAATAGCGCAGTATCGCTACGCCAAGCCCGCTGTCGGCGGCGGCCGCGTCCAAAAGAATCTGCTCTATCATAAGCTTGGTCTTACCGTAGGGGCTTTCGGGCCGGTGCGGAAAGGTCTCCTTCACCGGCACGCTGTCGGGCGCGCCGTACACCGTAGCCGACGATGAAAACACAAAGCTGCTTACGCCGTGCTTTTTCATGGCGTTGAGCAGATTCAGCGTAGACACGAGGTTGTTGGTATAATATTTCAGCGGAAGCTCGACGGATTCTCCCACCGCCTTAAAGCCTGCGAAATGTATCACGGAATCTATTTCGGGATTTTCTTCGAAAATCGTTTCGGTGTCCGCCGGATCGGTCAAATCGGTGTTGTAGAATTTAAAATCTCTGCTTGAAAGCTCCTTCACCCGTTCGAGCGCCGTCAGCGAGGAATTTGAAAGATCGTCCGCGACGACGATATCGCATCCAGCCCCCAGCAGCTCAAGCGCGGTGTGAGTTCCTATATACCCGGCTCCCCCGGTCACCAGCACAGACATATTTTTACCACCTTTTATAAGCGTTCTACTTTTTTATACAAAGGCATCTGTTTTCGGCAATATCCAGTTTCAAAGTCAAACACAATCTATCAGTCAAAGAAAAACTTCTGCGTTTGTGCCATAAAAAATATCATCGCGGTTGCTTATCAATCGAAAAAAATCCTCCAGTCTTGCCCAATTTGATGAATCAAAATCCATTTCATAAGAGTGCCCCCAAATAAAAAACACCTGCGGCTCTTCGGGCGTCATTTCAATGAAGCTTTTTGCCATAGACTCCGCCCGCTCCCACTCCCGGTGCCTCACGTTCGGATTGAGCCTGTATAAATCCTTCTGCAAACCAAAGCTGTCGGTGTTCACGATGGTTCGGCAGTACTTTATTTTTGTGCGCTCCCTGATAATTCCGGCGACCCTCTCGTCGTGGTTGATTCCGCCGCAGGGATATGCCATACCCATTATCTCATAGCCGACAAGCTCCTTCAGGTTTTCGCGGTCTTTTTCCACCTGACGTATTATCTCGGCTTCGTCAAGCTTGGTAAGGTTTGGATGGTTCAGAGTATGCGCCGCCACCTCGTGTCCCTCGTAGATATACTTAACCTCTTTTGGAGAAACCTTGTAGTGAGAGATTCGCTGGTTTTGCTGCAGCATCACTCTCGGCTCTCCCAAAAGCTCGGAATTTAAATTGAAGGTGGCTTTGAGCTTGTACCTGTTCAAGAGCTCTATCATGCGGATATCCTGCGTCACACCGTCGTCAAAGCTGAAGGTCACCGCCTTTAATTTAGCTTGGTTTTTAAAGCTTCCCATAATACCTCCGAGTTCAGTCCACGCGGCTTATCGCAAGCCCCGCACCGAGACCATATCTGTCACCGGTTTTATCGTAAATAACCGAATAGCGTTCGCCGTTGAGATAAAGATTCTCCACCCTGAAATATTCCCAGTTGTCCGGTATCAGGGGGTTCGCGACATATGTTCCATCTTCAACGTCTATGCCGAAAAGACCGGAGAGTACCAGATCGCAAAACAGCGAGTGATTATAATCCTTTCCGCGCTCGTATCCGCCCTTTCGCTCCTCCCAATTATCAGCCTTCAGCAGCTCACGCGCAAGCCAGCTTCCGGCAAACGGGTGCATATTTTCGTCAATCCACGGAACATCTGAGCCGTCCTGCTTGACGAGCCTGTGTGACCTTGCATACTGCCTTAGCATCTCGCAGTAATCGTTCTTATCCAGAACATCCTGAGAATAGTCTCTTAAAAGATTTGCTGCGGCTACAAGCGTTTGTGAGGTGGCAAATGGCCAAACGGGACCGTTCCAAAGGCATTCGTGAGGGTGCTCCTCCATGAACCTTGGATGTCTCCGCTCCGCGGTGGTTAAGCCGAATGGGGCTTTAAAGCCGTTCTCCTTCAAAAGCTCCATAAACGCCGTCGATTTGTCGTTATCCGGGATATCGAAATACCACGGGATGTACCCCAAAAGCTCCTTAACATCCCGTTCGGGTTCTACAGACGGACGGCAAGCCTGCTCTAGCTCCCGCTCCTTCTCGAGAGGGATGGTTTTATAAAACTCTTTGTCCCAAAGAAGCTCATCTATCCGCTCCTTTAGATCCGCAGCCTTTTTCCTGTATTCTTCACTGAGCTGTTTCTCGCCCGCAAGCTCCGCGATTTTCGAGATTGCGGCAGCGTCAGCATAGGCGTAGGAATTTAGTGTGGGGCGCAGACCGGAGCCGCTTATGGAGTATTCCATGCCGTCTCTGCCGTCATTCGACCAATAAAGTCCGCATTGTTTTTTATGTATTGCTTCACGTTTTTTGAAAAACCGCAAAAGCGAGGGCAGCTTTTCTACGGCATATTTGTAATCGTTTTTTATGGCGCAAAAATCAAGAACGGCTTGGGCGAGCCATGAGCTGTAAGCGAGCGCGTCGCCTTTGCCCTCAAGCCAAAAATCAATGTACTGCTTTATCCATTGCTCCCCGTCCCTGAGCCACCGTCCCTCTCTTATGTGAAAACAGGCGGGGCATACTATGGAGTTGTACGGTCCCGCCCATTTGACGCTTGGAAGAAATTCGGTTACGATATGTCCCGCTTCAGTCACCTTGAAATGCTTTCTGAATGTCCACCATCGGAAATAGTATATACGTTCTATGTCCTTGTCAGGACAATCAATAAGCGGAATCTGACCCTTTAAAAAGTCCTCCGCTTCGGCGTTGGTTATACACTGCTTATATAATTCCTCATCATTTTCGTTGAAGGCTTTTATATAGCTGCTGAATTTTTCAGTTAAATCAGAAAAAAGCACACTCATTTTTCATACTCTCCTCTTTCTGTAAATCCTAAGGTATTATCCCGGGAAATTCAACACCAATAATCGATTTATGACGCGGCATCGGATAAAGCAGACTGTTTTTGCAATAATAGTGCCTCGTTATATAATCTTATCTTCTTATGCAATGGTATAATCTACATAATGGGTAATTAAACAAACAAGGAGTATGCGCGATGGTTGGTTTTAAGCTTCCGGAAGACTTTTTAATAGGAACAGGCAGCTCTGCGTTTCAGACGGAGGGAGCTTGGCTAAGGGACGGCAAGTCTCCGAGCATTATGGATCATTACGCAAAGCTCTATGCGGGGAAGACTGCTCCCGAATACTCCGCTTTGGGAACGTACTCACCCAAAAAAGGCTCCCCCTATGCCGACGATCTTCCCGACCGCGGCAATTTTTTCTACGACAATTACGAAGCGTATATAGAAGATATGAAAAAAACCGGACAGAACACCTTTCGTATGTCGCTGTCCTGGCCCCGCATTATCCCCACCGGCATAGGCACGGTGAACCCAAAGGGTATCGAATTCTACAACAATGTGATAAACAAGCTTTTAGAGTGCGGCATTAAGCCCTTTGTTGACCTGCATCACTGGGATATGCCGCAGTGTCTCATGGAAATCGGTGGATTTGCCAATCCCGACTTCCCTGAATGGTTCGAAAACTATGCGCGGGTCTGCTTTGAAGCGTTCGCCGACAGGGTCAAATTGTGGAGCACCTTTAACGAATCCGCCATCGCCGTCACTTCAGGCTATATAGATATGAGGTTTCCGCCGTTTCGGGCGGATATTAAAGAGGGGCTTCTTGCGGCTCATAACTGCATATTAGCGCACTATCGAGCTGTGAGGCTTTATAAATCCATGAAGCTCGGCGGCAAAATAGGAGCGGTCAACTGCATCTCTGCCGTGACCCCTGCCTGTATGAACGATGCAGATGTAGGCGCCGCCGCACGTCAGACAGAATGGCACTTCGGCTGGTGGACGCAGCCCATGTTCGAGGGTACATATCCACAGCAGCTGCTGCGTGAGTGCCCTTATGTGCATGACAATATGCCGCCTCATTATCAGAAGGATCTTGACCGATGGTTTGTTCCGATGGACTTTGTCGGGATAAACTATTACAACGGCAGCCGCACTAAATATAACCCTGACAAGCCGCTTCTTTCGGACAGGGTGGAAAGCTTTTACGCGAGACCCGGTCAGAGATATCTTCCAAATCCCGGTGGGCTGTTTGATGTGGTTCAGTATGTATGCGAGAGGTATCACGCGGACGTATATATCACCGAGAACGGTCTCGCGCTCCCAAACATTCGCGACGAAGAAAAAGAATGCGATGACGACGAGCGCATCACCTACCTTCGCGAGCACCTTCGGATGGCAGCCCGGCTTGTTCGCGCGGGATACCGCCTTAAAGGATATTATTATTGGAACGACGCCGACGCTTACGAGGAGCTGGAGGGCTACCGCCTGCGGTTCGGGCTCACCTGGGTAGATCACGAATCAGGAGAGCGCCGCTGGAAAAAGAGCCGTTATTATTTCAGTGAAATCTGCAAAACACATATGGTAGACTGAGAACATATACTCAGATTTGAACACCTCTGAAACCCCAAACAACGCAAGGATAGTAGATATGGATACAACTCTTCAAAAAATAGATTTTACTCAATCCAAAGTCTTCCTTTTCTCCGCGCCCGGCAGAACCGAGCTCGGGGGCAATCACACCGACCACCAACATGGAAATGTGCTGGCGGCAGCCATAGATTTGGATACCCGCGCCGAGGTAATTCCGAACGGCGACGGGGTGATTCGCATACGCTCCGAGGGATATCCCGAGTGCATCGTTTCGCTCGCCGAGCTTGAACCGCGTGAGGAGGAAAAAAACACCACGGCCGCGCTGGTAAGGGGCGTGGCCAGCGGCTTTAAAAGGCTTGGTCTCGAGCTGCGAGGCTTTGACGCCGTCGTCACCTCGTCGGTGCTTCCCGGAAGCGGTCTTTCAAGCTCCGCCGCCTTCGAGGTGCTTATCGCAACTGTAATTAACTGCTTGTCGGACTGCGGCAGGACGCCCGAGGAAATGGCTTGCATTGCCCAATTCGCCGAGAACATATACTTTGGAAAGCCCTGTGGACTTATGGACCAGATGACATCCGCAGTCGGCGGTTGCGTAACCATAGATTTCTCGGACCCCTCAAGCGCGGAGGTAAGACCCATAGCTTACGACTTTTCAAAAAGCGGTTACTCGCTCTGCATCATAGATTCTGGCGCTGACCACGCCGACCTCACCCACGAATACGCGGCAATACCTTCCGAAATGGGCGAGGTGTGTCAGGTGTTCGGAAAGCAGTATCTCCGTCAGGTGGAAGAAAGCGATTTTTACGACAATATCTCAAAGGTGAGAATCTACGCGGGGGATCGCGCCGTCCTGCGCGCTATTCACTTTTTCGAGGAGAACAAGCGTGTCACGCGTCAGGTCGCGGCACTTGAGCGCGGCGATTTTCAGGCGTTTCTGCGTTTAGTGAACGAGTCGGGCAGTTCCTCATGGAGGCTGTTGCAAAATGTCACGCCGCTTGGAGCTACCGCCCATCAAGATGTAGCTTTTGCGCTCGCGTATGTCGAGAGGCTCTTATCGGGGCTCGGAGCATTCCGCATCCACGGCGGGGGCTTCGCAGGAACAATTCAGGCCTTTGTTCCAGATGATATATTGGAGGATTTTCGCCGAAGCACCGAGTCGGTGCTCGGATCGGGAAGCTGTCATATTCTTCACATTCGAAAAGAGGGCGGCGTATTCGTCGGGATGAGATAGCTATGGATAATAATACTCTGGAACTTGTCGATTACGCTATTCGTAAAAACCTTATAAAAGAAGTTGACCGCCGTTGGGCGATCAACCGAATAATGAATGCTATCGGGTCAGACTTTATCAGTGGGTCGGCTGCGTGTGGGAAGCCGCTCGAAAGTATTCTGGAATCTCTCACTAACATCGCAATAGAGCGTAGGATTTGCAGTGATAATCCGAGTTCCCGCGACCAATTTGAAAACAACCTTATGGGGATTCTGACGCCTGCTCCTCATGAGGTCTGTGATACATTTTACAGCCTTTTCCGCAAAAGCTCAAAAAGCGCCACGAACTGGTTTTACAAATTCTCACAGGACTGCAATTACATTCGCAGCGGCCGAGTCTCAAGGGATATCAAGTGGAAATATGCCAGTGAATACGGGGAGCTTGATATTACTATAAATCTATCCAAGCCCGAAAAGGATCCCTTGGCCATCGCTGCGCAGAAAAACAATTCTAATATCGCTTACCCTGAATGCCAGCTTTGTTCCGAGAATGAGGGCTACGCCGGAAGGATTGGCCACCCGTCAAGGCAGAATCTGCGTTTAATACCAATTACCTTAGCCGGCGAGGATTGGTATTTCCAATACTCCCCATATGTTTACTACAATGAGCATTGTATAGTATTGAACTCACAGCATGTTCCGATGCACATTGGGAACGATACCTTCCGCAGACTGTTGGAGTTTGTAACTAAATTCCCGCACTATTTTTTAGGCTCCAACGCCGAACTCCCCATTGTCGGAGGGTCAATACTTTCCCACGAGCATTATCAAGGCGGACGCTATACATTCGCAATGGAGCGAGCAGATATAGAGACCAACTATAATTTTTCAAATTACCCTGATATCAAGGCTGGAATTCTCAAATGGCCTATGTCAGTGATACGCCTACAGTGCAATGAACCGACACGGCTCGCAGAACTTGCTGACAGACTACTCTGCTGTTGGCGTACTTACACCGATACAAGCGCAATGATTTTTTCCGAAACTGACGGACTTCCCCATAACACCATCACCCCTATAGCAAGAAGAAAAGGCGACCAGTATGAGTTAGATTTGGTATTGCGCAATAACTTGGTTACTGATGAGCACCCGCTTGGCCTCTATCATCCTCACGAAGAACTGCACCACATAAAGAAAGAGAACATCGGACTCATCGAAGTAATGGGGCTTGCCGTTCTCCCCTCGCGTTTGTTAAGTGAACTGTCGTCGGTGGCAGATGCTATTGTCGAGGGACGCAGTCTTTTTTCTGATCCGGCACTTGTCAAGCATGCGGCATGGGCAGAAAATCTGTGCAAAAAGTACACATTTACCAAGGAAAATATAATGACCATACTTCGTAATGAGGTTGGCTCTGCTTTCTGTGAGGTTTTGAACGATGCAGGGGTCTACAAGCGAAATGAATGGGGCAAAACATGTTTTCTTCGCTTTTTAGACTATACAAATAAGCAGTTAAACATAACGAGAGTTAAGTAAAGTACATCAAACTATATTGCAAAGCGCCGTGGGCGGCGATTGGAGATATACCGTGAGCTTTGCGGGCGGCGATGAATACGTCGAATGGCTGAACGGGATGAAAGCGTCGTCGCTCGTTGAGACAGACACAGACATAACCTCCGAGAGCGACGTTATCATCCTCTCCACCTGCGTCGGCGGGAATAGCGAGCAGAGAACCGTCGTCGCGGCAATACTCCGCGAAAGCTGACCGATTATAAACGAACCATACTCTACGCCGAAAAGGACGGCGGCAAATACACGGGAATCGAGGTTCACTATATGACTACCTCTCAAATAGCTCTTTTAGTGCTGTGCGCCTTGGCCTTTATGACCATAGGCGCACTTATACTTTTCGGGGATAACTACAACCTCAACAGGATAAAGAACAAGACCGTGGGCGACGGGCAGCACGGCACGGCGAGGTTCGCGGCAAAGAGCGAGATAAAGAGAGCGTACCGCTTCGTTCCTTACCGCGCGAAGCTGTGGCGCGAGGGCGAGATGCTTCCGTCCGAGCAGGGGCTCATTGTCGGCTCGGTGAAGAAAGCGGGCGGCATAACCGCGCTCGTGGACAGCGCCGATGTTCACGCACTTATGATAGGCGCGTCGGGTATTGGCAAAACCGCATATTTCCTATACCCCAATATTGAATACGCCTGCGCTTGCGGGATGAGCTTCATCTCGACCGACACCAAAGGCGACGTGTACCGAAACACCGCGCCTGTGGCGAGGGATAAATACGGCTACAACATATCCGTTATTGATTTGAGAAACCCCACCCGCAGCGACGAGTTCAATATGCTCTACCTTGTAAACAAGTATATGGATTTGTTCAAGGATAGCGGAAATCTCTCGCATAAAGCGAAAGCCGAGAAATACGCGAAGATACTCGCAAAGACCGTAGTCAACGCCGGAGTTGAGGCGGGAAGTTACGGTCAGAACGCATACTTTTATGAAGCCGCCGAGGGCTTGCTCACCTCGACCGTTCTGCTCGTCGCGGAGTTCTGTGAGCCGAGCAAGCGGCACATCATCAGCGTGTTCAAGCTCATACAGGATTTAATCGGCCCCTCGCAAGTAAAGGGCAAAAACAACTTTCAGCGCATAGTAGAAATGCTGCCGCCCGAACACAAGGCGCGGTGGTTTGCGGGCGCGGCATTGAACACCTCAGACCAAGCGATGGCGTCGGTGCTCTCGACCGCGCTCTCAAGGCTCAATGCCTTTCTCGATTCCGAGCTTGAACAGATACTCTGCTTCGGCACAAGCATAGACATAGAGCGGTTCTGCAACGAGAAGTCCGCTATTTATCTCGTGCTCCCCGAAGAAGATACGACAAAGCACTTTCTCGTCTCGCTAATGCTTCAGCAGTTCTACCGCGAGATGATGACGGTGGCCGACGAAAACGGCGGAAAACTGAATAACCGAGTGATGATGTTCTGCGACGAGCTCGGAACGCTGCCCAAGATAGAGAGCTTGGATATGATGTTCAGCGCAAGCCGCTCAAGAAAAATAAGCATCGTCGCTATAATCCAAAGCCTCGCGCAGTTTGAAAAAACCTACGGCAGAGAGGGCGCCGAGATCATCGCGGACAACTGCCAGCTCACTATCTTCGGCGGGTTCGCGCCCAACAGCAAGACAGCCGAAACGCTCTCCAAGAACCTCGGCAGTTACACCGTTATGAGCGGCTCGGTCTCAAAGGGGCGCGGTGAGCCGAGCGAACAATTGCAGATGATGAAGCGCGAGCTCATGACGCCCGACGAGCTAAAGTCGATGGACAAGGGCTCCTTCGTCGTGATGAAAACGGGCTTCAACCCGATGCGGACAAAGCTGCCGCTGTTTACCGAGTGGGGGCTCACATTTGACGAGCAGTATACAGTGCCCGAAAAGTCGGCGAGGAAAGTAGAATACGCCAATAAGGAGGAACTCGTAAAAGCGATTAATTCAGCGTCCACAAACTAAACGGCTATTCTCTAAAGCGAGGCGAAACTATCCTATATAATTATATGAGGTAACAATGAGCTTTTCAAATAGAACCGAAGCGAGAGCCAACTAAACAAAGCAACCCATAGACGCCGCTTAACCGAACCGACATTTTATAGAAAACGAACGTGCCAATTTTCGGCGTGGTTCGTTTTTTCATATAGATGGGCAATGCATCGCCCACGCGCTCCGCCGAAGCTCCTTTTTGTTTTCAACCTCAAAAAACAAAAAGGAGCTTTTCTTATGAAAAAGAAAGCACACAGATACATCCGAATCGGCAATGAAAAGGTCGAGGTCGACATAGCAGTATACAGAAGCTTTAACAGCCTGCGAAAACAGCAGCTCACAGAGAACCGAAAATACCGAGCAATCACGGAAGCCATGCCAAATGACGAATTCGCAAGCCCATACAATCTCGAGGACGAGGTCGAACGTAAATTGCTCACGGAACAACTGAATAATGCCCTCAAGCAGCTCACAGATGAAGAATACCACCTCATCTATGAGCTTTTTTATTTGGGCAAAAGCGAGCGGGCATTAGCTTCGGAGCTGTGTATTTCCCATACAGCACTCGGAAAAAGATTTGACAGGATCATTGAAAAGCTGAGGCTGTATATGAAAATTTAAGAAAACAGGTTTCCACCACCCCCGTTTTTGGTGTTTATACAGTAGAGGGACTTTTACAGAAATCTCAAAGAACATTGACAACCGAATAAAGCCAAAGCAGATACATCAACCCTCGTGACTCGAAAGGGTCAGCCGCGTGAACGGTGCGCTTGCGATCAACACCACGTTCAGACCGCCCGAAGGCATACGGGCGACAGGCCACGAAAGCGAGGGCGACAATGGTACACCTGCACAGCCACAGACTCAAGCAATGGGTGCAGCTCGGAGAGAACCTCGGAGGGGTGCCATCCACCCCGCAAAGTTCAAAAACTTTGTGGGGACCCCGGCAACCCGTGGAGCGGACAAGCCATCCGCCGTCTGCTTTGGTAGAAAAGCATAAACAAAAAGGAACTTAAACAAATCGGGCGGGACAGCTGCGTCTTTAGTACAAAAGAACCAAAGCCCTGTCCCGCCCGACACCCCCTACAAAGGAGAAACGTATATGAACGCAAAGAGTGTTCTTAAATATATAATCGCACGGAACATCCTAATCAATCTGCTGACAAAGGGATTAATAACCGAAGAAGAGTTCTATAAAATAGACGCGCTTAATGCACAAAAATGCGGGATCTGATTGTCCGTTTTGACGGGGCGATTTCTCTGGATAAAATAGATGTCTTGTGGTAGTGTTGCTGTTGAAAAAAGAGAAAGGAGATACGAGATATGGCTGAATTTCAAGTTATCCCCGCGATACAAGAACAGCCATCGAAGCATCGCGTAGCGGCATACGTTCGCGTAAGCTCCGACTCGGAAGACCAAATAAACTCGTATCTCAACCAGTACACAAATTACACGGAACAGATAAGGAACAACCCCGATTGGGAGTTCGCAGGGATATATGCCGACGAGGGGATCACCGGCACCAAGCTTGACCGGCGCGAGGAATTCAACCGTCTGCTCGACGATTGCCGCAAAGGTAAAATCGACCGAGTGATCGTCAAAAGCGTCAGCCGCTTTGCAAGAAACACACAGGACTCTATCGCCACCGTCCGCGAGCTTCAAAGGCTCGGCGTGTCGGTGGTTTTTGAAAAGGAAGATATAGACACCTCAACCGCCAACGGCGAAATGCAGCTTGCTGTCCTCTCCTCACTCGCGCAAGAGGAATCGGTGTCCATCTCGAAGAATATGAGGTGGAGCATTCAAAAAAGGATGCAGAGAGGAACATTTACGCCGACTAACTCCCCATACGGTTATGATTTGACTAATAAACACCTTGTGATAAATAAAGAACAGGCGAAGATTGTTCGCCGAATCTACCACGATTTCCTTCATGGTAAGGGCAGTATAGAAATCGCAAATGCTTTGAATGAAGAACAAGTGCCGCTCAATCACAATGGACAGAAATGGCGATCCAACATAGTACTCTTTATTCTTAAAAACGAGAAATATATAGGCGATTCCTTAATGCAAAAATCCTACACCACGGGCTTTCCATTTAAGGAAAAGAAAAACCGTGGGGAGGTAATGCGCTACTACCAGCGCGAAACCCATCCACCAATCATCAACAGAGAAACCTTTGATAAAGCGCAGCGCCTTCTAAAGCAAAAAAAGAGTAAGTTCAACAGTGAGGAAAAGACTGCACGACAAGATGATATAACTAAACTCATGCAATGCGGGTTTTGCAAAAGTACTATGCGTCATAAAATCATTGCAGGACGAGATTACCTAATATGTCATAACCACAATCTTAGTTCTCGCACTTGCCCAATAGTACAACTTCCACAAATAACGGTCACAAATTCCCTGCTTCAAATCCTCAACACCCTAAAATCAAAGCGCAGATATATCCTATATCCGCTCGCCGAGCAAGCAGAGCAGACGCAGGATAAAATATATAAAGGCAACAAAGCCATATCGGAAATAGAAAAGCAGATATTGGAGCTCAACGAGCAGAGTCAGAGCCTTCAGCGTCTGCGAACCAAAGGATATATCGACGCCGCATACTACCTCGAAAAGACCACCGAGCTCAACGCGAATATAGACAAGCTGAAATCCAAAAAACGCCGACTCCTTGCGGACGGTTCGGACTTCGATATCGCCAAAGCCACCTGCGAAATCATTGACGCTTTGGAGGAACAGAGCGGTCTCATCACCGAGCTCACCGGCGACCTGCTTGACGCCATAGTCGAGAGCATAACCGCCCTGCCCGAAAGCAGGATAGCGGTCAAATTAAAGAACGGAATGACCCTTACGGAAAAGGTCGAACGAAAGGAGCGAGGACGATGATATTCCCCTTTGGTTACGAAATGAGAGACGGTAGGATGCAACTCAAGCCCTCCGAAAAGGACAAGCTTCAAAGGATTTTTGAGGATTACCTCTCCGGCAGATCGCTAAAAGAGATAGCAGACCGCCTCACCTCCGAGCAGGTCCCGCACTCGGACGGTCGAACCGATTGGAACAAATCGAGGATACAGATATTGCCTGCGATGCATTCCGGCAGTGAACGACTACAACGCCTACTTAACAGTCTACGATTTGAGAACGCAGCAGATGAATATGGCGCAGGACGAAGGCACAGAACCGACGCTCGGAAATATGTGATGTTTATACCAATATAATATCTGGCTGCTCGGAGCTGTTAGAGTAACGTGTCATCGCAAGGCAGCGCGCGGCAACGGTATTTGATTCATTATGTCTGTGTATCAGTCGGCATTCTCGTTTGAAAAAAGTATCGATGATGTCGAGCCGATGTGATATAATTAATTAGTCTCCAATAAATAGATGTGAATGATACACAGATTGAGCACCATTGAAAGAGGTGAGGTTAATGGCACACAAACTCATTGTAAAGGGCGCTGAAATAGCGGTTGCCACGATTAATGACAGAGATTATATCTCGATTACCGATATGTTAAAGGCGAAAGACGGAGATTTTTTTATATCCGATTGGCTGCGCAACCGTAACACAGTCGAGTTTCTTGGTATATGGGAACAGATACATAATCCCACTTTTAATTATGGCGAATTCGCCATAATTAAAAGTCAAGCGGGCTTGAACAGCTATAAGATAAGTGTTAAGGAGTGGGTTAAAAAAACGAATGCTATTGGCATACAAGCAAAAGTGGGACGATATGGCGGAACTTATGCTTATAAAGACATAGCTTTTGAATTTGGTATGTGGATAAGCCCCGAATTTAAGCTGTATTTAATAAAGGAATTCGAACGATTAAAAGACGAAGAACGGCGACAACTCGGATGGGATATAAAGCGGAATCTGACAAAGATTAACTATAGGATCCATACAGACGCGATAAAAGAAAACCTTATCCCAGATCAACTTTCTGCTTTTCAAATAAATAATATATACGCCAGCGAAGCAGATGTTCTTAATGTTGCCTTGTTTGGAAAGACCGCAAAAGAATGGCGAGAAGAAAACCCCAATCTCAAAGGCAACATTCGCGATTATGCAAATGTATCGCAACTCGTTTGTTTATCCAATTTGGAAAATTTGAATGCGGTTCTTATCGGGGAAGATGTTTCACAGTCTGATCGGCTCGTTAAACTAAATAAAATAGCAATAGCCCAAATGAAACTTCTGACAGATGATCGCCATATAACACGTTTTGAGCAGCAACAAAATGCTATTGAAGAAGACGTGGAATCACGGAAGCATAAATAGCACACCGATCGTGGAATTCATAACGATTGAAGATCTGTCAAAAAACACAAGACTATCGCATTTAAGCAAAACCCCATTCATAAGCGACTTTTTAGACTTGCAAGCGAAAAGTGTAGTGTCATTTGCACCTCGGTAGTCTCTATAATAAGGGCTTAAACTTGCCATCTATTTACTAAAGTTGTTTCATCTTACCGTGACATTATAGATGCGCGGTTGAAAAGTCCCGATTTTATCGGGGCTTTTCGCATGTCATAGGCTGTTTTTGAGTGTTAAAAAAGTTCACGTTTTCATGGATGCAAACGGCTTTTTGAGCGGTTTCGGGTGAATTGAACGCGGGGCATTGATTTTGCGTCCCCAAATGCGTCATCACTGTCATGCTCACCACATACATAGCACACGCACATCTTCACATCATTATATTGGGCCGCTTATGCTGCCGACGAGTTTGGAAAAGAACGTCTGTACGGAGGCCGCTATCCCCTCCGCACGCTCTCCGGTGTGGTAGGTTCCGTACTCCAGACAATCCGGCGTGAATGTGAAGAGCAGAATATTGGTCGCACTCGTAAAGACAGCCTGC
>JAYFQJ010000092.1:0-6472 GCA_034927165.1 Oscillospiraceae bacterium | reverse complement strand
AACCCACGCAGGAATACGAAGCCGACATGTACGCGCCGTACAGCGCGTTGAGGCGGCGCTTGAGCTGCGTCATATCGGGGCAGCTCTCAGTGCCGCGCTCGAGCAGCAGCGGGATGAGCGCCGTCGAGGTGATGGTCCGCCGCTCGAGCGGCGCGGCCAGATGGATCCCGAGCCTGCTCTTTTTGTAATCCCCTTCTATCTCCGAAAAAAAGATGCCCTTTGCTATTTCCGTTCTTGTCATTTGATAAATTCGTCATGCACGGCCTGCACGGCCGCATCCGCGTCCTTTCTTCCCAGTATCACCGATATCTTGATCTCGCTCGTCGAGATCATCTTTATATTGATACCCGCGTCGGCGAGCGCCTTGAACATGCGCATCGCGACGCCCGGGTGGCTGATCATGCCCGCGCCGACAATGGAGACCTTCGCGACGTCGGCGTCCACCGCGACCGCCGCCGTCTCCAGCGCCCGGCTCTCCCGCAGCGCCTCAAGCGTGGCCTCCGCATCGTCCGACGCGACGGTAAATGTGAGATCGCGCCGCCCGTCTGTCGGCACCGACTGCAATATCACGTCTACATTGATGTCCTTCGCGTTGAGAAGCGAAAAAACCTTAAACGCGGCGCCCGGTCGATCCGGCAGCCCCAGCACCGAAACGGCGCAAAAGCTCGTATCCTTCGTGACGCCCTTGATCATCATGCCTTCCACTGCTGCCGCCTCCTTGATCACCGTGCCGGGATGCCCCGTCAGGCTGGATAAAATTTCGAGTTGAATGTTATATTTCTGCGCGAGCTCGACCGCACGGTTCAGGATCACCTGCGCGCCCAGCGACGCGAGCTCCAGCATCTCGTCATAGCCGATCTCGTCCAGCTTCACCGCGCCCTTTACCTTGCGCGGATCGGCGGTATACACGCCGTCCACATCGGTATATATCTTGCACACGTCGGCCTTGAGCGCCGCCGCAACGGCGACCGCGCTCGTGTCTGAACCGCCGCGCCCGAGCGTCGTGATATCCCCCAGCCGATCGACGCCTTGAAATCCGGTGACGACGACGACGCGGCGCGCGTCGAGCTCTGCGCGAATGCGCTCGCCGTCGATGCGGCGGATGCGCGCGGAGGAATGCACGCTGTCCGTCTGCAGCCCCGCCTGCCATCCGTTGAGCGAAACTGCGTGTCCCCCCAACGCCTCGATCGTCATCGCGAGCAGCGACGCCGACATCTGTTCTCCCGTCGACAGCAGCATATCCATCTCGCGGCGCGACGCGCGCGCGTTGAGCGCGTGCGCTTTTTCAATCAGCTCGTCGGTCGTATCCCCCTGGGCGGAAACGACGACGACAATGTCGTCGCCCGCAGCCGAGCCGGCCATCGCAATGCGCGCCGCATTGCGCACACGCGCGTCGTCTCCGACCGACGTTCCGCCGAACTTCATAACTACAAGACTCACAGCATCACTTCCGATTTCAGATTTACTTTTTTATTATATGGCATTTCGTCTGTTTTGGACATAGCATTTTGCAGAAAACGAAGATTTTGGTCCCGCAAAAAAGATTCACACTTTGTTCATATTTTTTTTGAAATATCTATTTACAAATGGCTACAAATGTATTACAATATGGTTACAAGATCGGTTGGCGGATAAAGGATATCCGATCTCCGCTTTCCATCTTACATTTTTCATCATTTTCCTCCTTCTTTTTTTATAAAAAGCCGTCACGCGATTGTGACGGCTTTTTTCTTTGCTTTTACGGATATTACTCTTCTGCGCGCGTCTCTTCCGCCGGCGTGTCCTTCTCATCAAAGGCGACTCTCTTTCGGAAGATGGGGGTGCGTTCCCGGCGCGTCTGCATCCGGCGGCGAATATTTTCAATAAAATTGAATATGGTCAGCGCAAGGCCAGCGACGAACAGCACCGCCGCGAATATCTTCATGACGTAGAACAGGATCTCCCGTCTGCGGCGTTTGCGCTTTTTGCGAGCGATCTCCTCCCGGATCCCGTAATTGACAGCTTTGATGACGCTCATATAGAATACCGCCTTTCTCAGCAGCTTGCTTTAAAATTGGCCGAAGTATACGAATGTAAGATAAGTATATATGAATAATTTAAAATGTCAAACGCGTGGAACTTGTTGCTTTTTGCGGTTCAGTGTGTTAAAATAATTTTCGATCTCGTATCCGGGTGTGGCGCAGCTGGTAGCGCGCTTGACTGGGGGTCAAGAGGCCGCAAGTTCAAGTCTTGTCACTCGGACCACGTCGGAGCAAAGCTCGCTTTGCTCCGACATTTTTTTGCGAAAAAATGTCATCCGCTCCGCTCCCTTGCTCCTCCTTCACGCAAAAAGCCATCGCTGAGCTTCGGCTGCTCGGTTGCAAGCGCCCTCGCGACGCCTCCGTTTGCTTTGGGCTTTTGCGCCTTGGGGTCGGATATCATTATTGCACCTCGGTTCCGGATTGAGTGTCCTTAACGGATTTCGTTAAGGATACTTCCATTTTTATCAAACTATCAAATCCGTTATGAACACCCGCACCAAAAAGCCGCCTGAAACAGGCGGCTTTTTATTTTTGCTGATCTTTCGGCGCGCTTGCGCATAGCCACGTGCAGTTGCGCATTTACAATTTATCCATTTGGGACGTTTTAGATGCAGCGGCCCCGTCGTTCGGAACGGGTTTCCCGTGAAGGACTGAACAGACGGACGCCGCATTCCCCTGCGGCGTTTGCTCCGCAAGAGGGTGCAAGCCGTCTTTTGCGGACATCCATGGGGCGACAGGCGATCTGCAAAGCGAACGCGAAGATAATCCGCGTCGAAGGGGGACAACTGTCCCTCTTGAAAAAATTGCTCCGCTGTTTAATCCGCGAAGCAATTTTTGTCCTTTCGGGACGTTTTAGATGCGGCGGCATCGTCGCCCGGAACTAACCGCAAAAAGTTGGTAGCGACAGCAAACCGTAAACGAGGGCGTTTACAACCGAGTAGGTTTGCTGAGCGTGACTTTTTGCGAAAGGGAGCGACAGTCCGCAAGACGGCGCCGCGATTTCGTAAACAGGCTTTGAAGAGAAATCGCGGCAAGTCACAAGGACTTGCCGTGACGTGTCCATTCGGGACGTTTTAGATGCGGCGGCATCGCCGCCCGGAACTAACCGCAAAAAGTTGGTAGCGCAGCAAACCGTAAACGAGGGCGTTTACAACCGAGTAGGTTTGCCGAGCGTGACTTTTTGCGAAGAGGAGCGGCAGTCCGCAAGACGGCGCCGCGATTTCGTAAACAGGCTTTGAAGAGAAATCGCGGCAAGTCACAAGGACTTGCCGCGACGTGGCGTTCCCGGGGAGATTCGAACTCCCGGCCTTCCGCGTAGGAGAGCCGCCAAATCAAAGAAATGGTCTTATGCCGGCAGCCATCCCATACGCTGAATGCAAGGCTGTACAATGGTTTTCTTGCTTTTCCTTGCTTCCGACTTTCAGCCAAAAATCGGCTGTTTTTTTCGCTACGGGTGGCTGGTTGTTTGCACCTCGGTGGAATACCGACACAAGGTTATCTTTCCGTTTGATGCTGATGTATTCATACGGCGCTGCCAGTTGAAATTGCGATTAAAACAATACCGAAAAGAAAAACCAGAGGGCTTTGAAGTGCTCTCTGGCTTTTATTATATTCTTCTCACAGGCTTGCGGCAATGGTTTTCAGAAGTTTTGCCATTTCGGGATTTTGCAAAAGACGGAGCAGCGTTTCTTTATCCTTCTCCGCCTTACCAGCAGTGCTTTCAGCAGCGTTTGCTTCAGGGGCTTCTTCCGTTTTGTGCTTGTGCTGTTCATAGAATTCGGTTTCAAACCGCTGAGCGTTGACGCACCGGTCTTCATCAATGATGTGAGAATAAACATCCTCAATCATTTTCAGCTGAGCATGACCGGAGTCACCCTGCACGGATTTCATGTCGCCGCCATTGAGCTTTAATTTATAAGTAATGCTCGAATGACGAAGGCTGTGGAAAACGACTTTTGGAAGATTGTTGTCCTTTATCAGCTTTGAAAATCCCCTGTTGATGACGCTTGCTTCAATAGGCCGTCCATTGGTAGAGCAGAAAACCAACTGGTAATCCGTATATTCATCCCCGAACAAATCCTTCATATCTTCAATGCTTTGCTTCCGCTTGATAAGCATATCGGCTACCGTGTTTGGCAGATATATACGCCGGACACTCGTTCTTGTCTTTGGAGTCTTCATAACAAGTGAGGTGCTGGTGCTGGCCAGCGCCGGAGGAAACTTAAAAATCACGTCCTTGCCATCGAGTGCCTGCAACGCTCCGCGTGATACCCTCTGCAATTCCTTCTTTACATAGATACTGCCCTGACCCTTTGCGAGACTTTCTTCTGACACATCCACGCAGTCCCATGTCAAAGCAAGTAATTCGCCCATTCGCAAAGAACATGAAAACGCGAGGTTGATTGCAAGAGACAGCAGTTCATCATCACACGCCTCCAAGGCTTTGAACAATATGTCTGCCGTCCAGATCGCCCTTTTTTCGTGTTCCTCTTTCGGAATGGTACAGTTCAAAACCGGATTTTTGGGAATCAGTTCCCACTTTACTGCCTGATTGAAAGCATTCCTCAGCAACTTGTAGACTTCGCGGATGATATGGACTGTCACGAATTCTGTTTTGGCTGTGACATACTTATTTGACGTACATTTCACTTTTTTCAGGCTTTTGAAATACTGGTCCATAACAATGGTGCTGATATCGTCCAGCTTCATATCCCCAATGATCGGAGAAATGTAATTGCGGATCAATGACGCATGGGATTCATAAGTTGACATTGCCCATGTATTTACGCCATAGATTGACATATATTCTTTCAGCAGATCATCCAGCGTTTTTGCTGTCGGGACGATGAATGTCCCGGTATCCTGCTGAAATTCGACTTCACTCTTACGCTTTTTTGCCTCGGCATTGGTAGCGAAGGTTTCCCAGCGCTGCCGCTGGTTGCCGCTTTCGTCTATGTAACGATAAACGACTGAATACTTGTTTTTCCGTTTGATAATTGAAGCCATCGTTTATCCCTCCTCTATTTTCAGCCTGAAATCTTATGATAATGCGTCTGGCCGGCATACCATTTCTCAAAGCTGTCGACCATAATACGCATCTTCTTATCAACGATGATGACATCAAAAAGGTGCTTTTTCATCAGCCAGTACGAATCCGTTTTCTTGATTCCGAGCATTGCTGCCATTTCATGCACAGACATGCTTGTCTTTTTTCTTGCGCTATCCATTATGTTCTCCTTCTTTCACGTCAGGGCTTTGCTTCCAACCACTCATCCAGCCATGAATCAAAGCTCTTTTTGGAAATCCTGATGCTTCCCCCGACCCGCACAATACGGAAGTAGCCTTTTTTCACGAAGTTATATGCCGAAGATCTGCTAATACCAAGAATGTTCTGGATTTCTTCGACTGTGTAGGTACGCTTTTGAAATTCACCTTCTGGAATGACTGCGGTCTGACGTGCTGCCGCATTCACGGCTTCGATTTTTTCTTCAAACATTATGTACTCTCCCTTCATAAGTTTTTGGATCTGGTGCTATTCTATCCAATCAAACGAAGGGAGAAAATGATGCCGATTTCTGAATCGACATCGTTGACAAATTAAAGCTGGCTGTCGAGCCAGGCGTCAAAGCTTTTCTTTGAGATACGGATGCTGTTTCCAATTCTGACAGTGCGGAATAGGCCCTGCTTTACAAACGAATAAGCGGAAGTATGGCTAATTCCGAGAATGTTCTGGATTTCTTCAACTGTATATGTGCGTTTTTCATAAGGAACATCTTCAAGCCCCTGCATTGGGCCATGTTCGTTCAATGTTGCAATCTTTTCTTCAAACATTATCATTTCCTCCTTTACGGTGCTTCGACTTCTTCGGGAATGTCGATATCCAGGCTGACACGGATTGCTTCGTCAATCCCATCCATCTGATCGCGGGCCAGTTTGCCGATATATCGGTCTGCGCGGCGCTTGTCGATGGTCGTGATCTGTTCCAGAAGAACAATCGACTGACCACGCAGGCCCCTGACGCTTTCCAGTATGTAATGAGTGGGCTGGCTGGCCTTCTTGTAAATATTGCTTGTCAGCGGCGCTACGATCAGCGTGGGGCAGTAAATATTTCCGACGTTGTTCTGGAGAACGAGCACCGGACGGTTGCCTCCCTGTTCGGAACCGAAAAACGGATTCAGATTCGCGTAGTAAAGTTCGCCACGATGAAATTCCCAATCTTTTTTCAACATAAAAGCCTCCGTTCTTTCTTTTAAGTAAAGAGGCTCACCGGACGGCTGCGGTTGGGCGAACCGTCCGGCTGACCTCACATTTTTTATGAATCCACCCACATTTGTCCTCGACGCCCCTGGGATATGGGAAATCATCAGGCGGCAGGATGCTCCTGCCTCATGGGAATCTAACCCCTCCGAGGATTGCTCCGAGTCGCCCCCATTGCGTGCAGCTGTGGCTGG
>JAYFQJ010000062.1:0-17382 GCA_034927165.1 Oscillospiraceae bacterium | reverse complement strand
AGGGGCTTACCATCCCGCGAATGGAATCGGCGAACGCCGGGGAGACTGCCCGCTCGATCGCTTTTTGTATCGCGCCGCGCTCGCACGCGCAGCTGATGGTATTTTCTCCCATGATGCGGCCCTTCTGACGGTCGCCGATGTTGACGGCGGGCTTTTTGAGCGTCGGGCTTTCAACGATGGCGCTCGAGGAATTGCCCACGACCGCCGCACAGCAGCGCATCGCCGACAGGTAGCGCACCGCACCGAGGCTCTTCATCAGCTTGTAATGCGGGTCGCCCGTGCAGAAGCGCTCGATGCCCTCGTTGATGACGGCGCCGCCGTCGTCCGCGTTCGCCGCGGTGAACAAGCAGGGCAGGCCCACGGCGCCCAGCGCGAGCAGCAGCTCGCTGACGCCCTGGCGCGGCCCGACGCCGCCGAGCGTTTCGGGGTGATAGGTGCAAAGCAGAAAGGGAACGGTGCAGTCGAAGCCGATGGCCCCGGACAGCTCCGCAGGCGGAATGACCGGCAGCGTCTGTATGTTCTCCGCGCCCAGCGAGCCGACGAAATAAACGTTGTCCGGCTGTTCGCCGAGCTGGATGACCCGGCGGCGATAGTCCGCGGCCGCCGTGAAGTGCAGCGCACTCATCTTTGTGATGCAGTGACGGAAAAACTCGTCCTTCGCGCCGGCGGTCGTCTCGCCGCCCGCGATATGCGCGACGGGAACATCGCACATCGCCGCCGCAGCGGCAGCGGCAAAGATCTCGTAGCGGTCGCCCAGCAGCAGCACAAGGTCGGGGTCGGTCCGCATAAACACGTCCGCAAACCTGTCGAGCGCGCGCGCCGTAGCCTTGCAGGCGAGCGCATTGTAGTCGTCGCCGAAAATATCGACCGTCTCGGCGATGGGAATGCCGCTCTCGCGGATCTCTTCGATCGTGTTGCCGAGCGCCGGCACGAGGTGCGCGCCCGTCACCAGCAGCTGCAGCCGGAGCTGCCCGTCCGCCTCGATGCGCCGCAGCACCGGCAGCAGCAGGCCGAAGTCCGCCCGTGTGCTCGTCACCGCCGCGACCGTGTATGTGCGTTCCATCCCGTCGCCCCCTTTATAATCAGCTTTATCATAGCACGAAAGCGGGACGCTCACAATCTTTTTGTTGTATTTGCGCTGTGATTATATTATCATGGTTTTACACTTTACCTTGAAATGCGGGGTGCTCTGTTTTGAATGATACGATACTCGTGACCGGCGCCGACGGCTTTATCGGCAGCCATCTGACCGAGTCGCTTGTGCGCGCCGGGAAAAAGGTGCGCGCGTTCTGCTTTTATAATTCCTTTAATTCCTGGGGATGGATCGATTCTCTCCCCGATGAGATCAAAAATGAGCTGGATGTGTTTTGCGGCGACGTGCGCGACCCGAACGGCGTGCGCGAGGCGATGAAGGGAATCGACACCGTCTACCACCTCGCCGCGCTCATCGCCATCCCCTTCAGCTATCATTCCCCCGACAGCTATGTCGACACCAATATAAAGGGCACGCTCAACGTGCTGCAGGCCGCGAACGCGCTGGGCACGCGCCGGGTGCTCGTCACGTCGACGAGCGAGGTCTACGGCACGGCGCAGTATGTCCCCATCGACGAAAAGCACCCCTATCAGGGCCAGTCGCCGTATTCCGCGACCAAGATCGGCGCCGACCGCATCGCGGAGAGCTTTTATCGCAGCTTTCAGACGCCGGTTACCATCGTGCGGCCGTTCAACACCTACGGACCGCGCCAGTCCGCGCGCGCCGTCATACCGACGATCATATCCCA
The DNA here is from genome assembly GCA_034927165.1 of Oscillospiraceae bacterium. GTDB lineage: Bacteria > Bacillota > Clostridia > Oscillospirales > Ruminococcaceae > JAYFNU01. Next base: position 15,601 of record JAYFQJ010000062.1, on the reverse strand, counting down.
GCTGCTCACGGGCGCGACGGAAATAAAGCTCGGCTCGCTGACGCCGACGCGCGACTTCAACTACGTCAAGGACACCGCGGCGGGCTTCATGGCGCTCGGGGGCTGCGAGGCCGCCGTCGGTCAGGAGGTCAATATCGCGACGGGCGTCGAGATCAGCATCGGCGCGCTCGCGAACGAGCTCATCGCGCAGATCCGGCCGCAGGCGAAGATCGTCTGCGACGAGCAGCGCCTTCGCCCGGAAAAGAGCGAGGTCAACCGTCTGCTGGGCGACAATACAAAGATAAGATCGCTCACCGGCTGGTCGCCGAAGTACGACCTCAAGGCGGGCCTCTCGGAGACCATCGAATGGATCCGCGGCAACATGGGAAATTACAAGACGAATATATACAATATCTGACGCGTGCGCGGGAAACGGCGTCCGCGTTCGGAGCTGAAGGCGGGCGGCTTTCAGCGTCTCAAAGGATAAGAAAGCTTCAGGGCGTCCCTGTTCGTGTGACAGGAACGCCCTGATTTTTGTTGTGCGCATCGTCTGCCCGGCTGACCGGGTTCGATGAACGGGAGATCATGCTCAAGCCCGGTTGGCGAAATCACGCTTTTCCGAATTCCCGAAGGACCGGCTCATAGATCGACCAGACCTCATTATCTTCGTAAAACTCACGGATGGTCTTTTTGTTATAGCTGTTGCGGCTTTCCGTATCGGCGCCGGACCGGATCAAAAGACGGAATATTCTTTGAAAGTCCTCAACCATTTCCGGCGTCTTTTTCAGACCCGGATAAAGCTTGCCGGTCAGAGGATCCTTTTGGGGGCAGAGATAGGACGCCTGCCGTATAGCTTCCGAAAGCGCATTGTCATTGTAATTGTTCACCGCATTTACATCCGCTCCCATGTCGATCATTCTTTTCAGCAGAGCGTAAGCGCGGTCGGCATCGTCTTTTGTATGCTTCCATTCAAACTCAATATTGTTCGGGTCGTCTGCGTCAACGCACGCGTATCTTCTGGAATTCCAGATCGCTACGCTGACCGCGTCGTGCAGCACCGGGTGTGCCTGCGGAATATGCAGCTCCGGCGGCTCCATATAATTGACGTCTGCGCCGCTGTCAAGCAAAAAGTCTGCAATATCACGATGCCAATTGGTCGTAAGGCTGACCTGCAGCGGTGACATTCCCTTTGTATCCACGGGCTTTTTGGGCGCGGACGTGTTGACAAGCGCCGGGGCTTCTGCGATCATCGTCTTTACTGTTTCAAGGTCGTCCTCTTTGATCGCTGTGAAAATATCCTTTTCTTTTGCTTTGGCCATATGGATGCTCCCCCTATGATTCGGTTTTGTTGGATTCTGTAAATTGATCCTGCGCCGGGATTACGCCCCTTATTTCCTGCGCAGCAGCAGCGCGCTCCAGCCGCCGTCGCGGCGGACGTCGGCGGTCCCGAATCCGGCCGATTCCAGCGCGGCGCGCACCTCGTCCTCGCGCGCGTCGATGATACCGCTCGCGAGCAGCGCCCCGCCGGCCTTCAGCTTTTTGAAAAACAGCGGCGCCATCGCGATGAGCACGTCCGCGACGATGTTCGCGGTGAGCACGTCATATCCGTCCCCTACGCGCGCGCAAAGCTGTCCGTCGGCGAGCACGTCGCCGCAGAGCGCGGAAAAGCGCGACGGGCCGAAGCCGTTGACGGCCGCATTCTCCGCGGCGACGGAAACGGCGTTTGCGTCGATGTCGACGCCCAGCGCGGTCTTTGCGCCCAGCAGCAGCGCGGCGATGGCGAGAATACCGCTGCCCGTGCCCAGGTCGAGCACCCGCTCGCCGCCTTGGACAACGCCCTGCAGCAGCTCGACGCACAGCCGCGTCGTCTCATGCTTGCCCGTGCCGAAGGCGTTTGCCGGGTCGAGCGTCAGCACCAGCTCGCCCACTTGCGGCGCGTAGGGCTCCCAGGACGGGCAGACCACCAGCCGGCCGATATGCTGCGGCTTGTAATACTTCTTCCACTCGTTCATGAAGACCGCCTCCGACACGCTGCCGGTCGACAGCGTGTGCGCGACGCCCGCCGCATCCAGCCGTTCCTTCAAAAACGAAAGCGCCTCCGCGGGATTGTCCTGCGCGGGAATATAAACGTGCACGACGGCATGCGCGCGATCTTTTGAAAGCAGCGCTTCGTCGATGTAATCGACGATGCCGACCGTCGGCAGCACCGCCTCCATGTCGGAGTAGTCCTCGATATAGATGCCGTACGGCACGCTCATGTTGGCGATGGCGGCGGCGGTGTCGCAGTCGTCACAGGCGACCTTTATAAAAATCTCGGTATAGTCCATAAACCCCTCATACATTCTTCCGTTCGGATTCTATTTTCCGCCGGGATAAAGCGCTCCACGCGCATACGCAGATTATACTCGGCACGCAGCGCCGCGATCTGCCGCGTCCTGTCTTTCGCCATTATCTGCGCGATCTTTTTTCAGTATACACCGAAGACTGCTTTTAGTAAAATCGCGCCGCGCGAAATGAGCACATCCGGCGTTTTAAAACGGGGGTTTTGCAGCTTCGATAAAAAGCAGCCGTCCGGCGGATCGCCGGACGGCTGCAACGCAGTATATCCAAATGCGCAGGCAATCGCCCGCACACGCTTCCTATTCTTTTCCGAACGCCTTTTTCATGCGGTCGTTGAAATTCTTGCGCTCCTCGTAGCTCTTGTCCGCGTTGAGCGCGCCGTCAAAGCTCTGCAGCGCCGCCTTCTGCTCGCGGGAAAGCTTTTTGGGCACCTCTACGACGACCTGCACGAGCTGATCGCCGCGCCCGCCGCCGTTGAGATAGGGAATGCCCTTGCCGCGCAGCCGGAAGGTCGTGTCGGTCTGGGTGCCGTCCGGAACGGTGAATTTGATCCTTCCGTCGACGGTCGGCACGACGATCTCCGCGCCGAGCGCCGCCTCCGCATAGGTGATGGGCACCGTCACGAGCACGTCGTAGCGCTGCCGCTCGAACAGCGGGTCGGGGCGCACCGACACGACAACGATCACGTCGCCGTTCGGGCCGCCGTTGATGCCCGCGTCGCCCTTACCGCGCACCGACAGGCTCTGCTCGTCGTCGATGCCCGCGGGGATCTTGATGTCCAGCTTGCGCTTCGTCTTCACGCGGCCGCTGCCGGAGCATTTGGCACAGGGGTTTTTGATGATCTTGCCCTTGCCGCCGCATTTGGGGCAGGGCTTGCTCGTGCGCATGACCGAGCCGAAGATGCTCGAGGACTGCACTGTGATATAGCCGGTGCCGTGGCACTGGTCGCAGGTCTCGGGCGCGCTGCCCTTCGCCGCGCCGGAGCCGCCGCACTCGGGGCAGCCGTCCATGACGTTGATGGCGATCGTTTTTGTGCAGCCGTGCGCCGCCTCCATAAAGGTCAGCGGCAGGCTCAGACGAATATCGCCGCCGCGCTTTGCCGCGCTCTGGCTGCTCTGACGGCCGCTGCCGCCGAAGCCGCCGAAGCCCTGTCCGAAGAAGGAGCCGAAGATATCGCCGAGGTCGACGTCGAAGCCGCCCGTCCCGCCGCCGAAGCCGCCGAAGCCCTGTCCCGCCCCGTAGGACGGATCCACGCCCGCATGACCGAACTGGTCGGACTTTGCGCGCGTTTGCTTATCGGACAGCACCTCGTACGCCTCTTTGACCTCCTGCATCTTTTTCGTCGCATTGGGGTCGTCGGGGTTGAGGTCCGGGTGGTATTTCTTGGCCATCTTGCGGAATGCGGATTTGATCTCCTCGTCCGTCGCGTTGCGGTTGACGCCAAGCACCTCGTAATAGTCTCTTTTTTCCGCCATATAGTTCCCTTTCAACGGGCGGCGCCGCCGCCTTGCGCACCGCCGCGCGGGCGATGCGTCCGGGTCCCGCGTCAAAGAATTGCGGGGCCCTATATGTCAACGGCGGAAAGAGGCCGCAAGGGCCCCTTTCCTCCGTCTGCGCCGGCGAGCCGCCGGGATCTTAAGCTTTTACTGGACTTCGGTGTAATCCGCGTCCACCGGGCCGTCGTCCGGCTTGCCGCCCTCCGGCGCGGGGCCCTCCTGCGGGCCGCCCGCCGCCTGCTGCTGCGCGGCCGCCTGCTGGTACATCTTGGAGCTGACCTCGTAGACCTTCTGCTCGAGCTCCTCGCGCTGGGACTTCATGTCGTCCTGATTGTTGGCGCTGATCGCCGCGCGCAGGCTCTCGATCTTCTGCTTGATCGCGTCGGCGTCCGCCGCGTCGATCTTGCCCTCCATGTCCTTGAGCAGCTTCTCCGCCTGATATGCGGCGGTGTCCGCCCCGTTTTTGTTCTCCACCTCTTCACGCGCGCGCTTGTCGTCGACCGCGTACTGCTCGGCGTCCTTGACGGCCTTGTCGATATCGTCCTTCGACATGTTCGTGGAGCTCGTGATGGTGATGTTCTGCGCCTTGCCCGTGCCGAGATCCTTCGCGGAGACGTGCACGATGCCGTTGGCGTCTATATCAAAGGTGACCTCGATCTGCGGGATGCCGCGCGGCGCGGGCGCGATGCCGTCGAGGCGAAACATACCGAGCGTCTTATTGTCCTTCGCGAAATCGCGCTCTCCCTGCAGCACATGGACCTCCACCGAGGTCTGGCCGTCCGCCGCCGTGGAGAAGATCTGGCTCTTCTTGGTCGGGATGGTGGTGTTGCGCTCGATGATGCGGGTGTTAATGCCGCCCTCGGTCTCGATGCCCAGCGACAGCGGGGTCACGTCGAGCAGCAGCAGGCCCTTGACGTCGCCGCCGAGCACGCCGCCCTGGATGGACGCGCCGATGGCGACGCACTCGTCCGGGTTGATGCCCTTGAAGCCTTCCTTGCCGGTGATCTTCTTAACTGCCTCCTGCACCGCCGGGATGCGGCTGGAGCCGCCCACGAGCAGGACCTTGTCGATCTGCGCGGGATCGAGCCCCGCGTCCTTGAGCGCCTGACGCGTCGGGCCCATCGTCTTTTCCACGAGGTCCGCGGTCAGCTCATCGAACTTTGCGCGGGTGAGCGTCATGTCGAGATGCTTCGGGCCGTTGGCGTCCGCCGTGATGAACGGCAGATTGATCGCCGTGGACATCACGCTGGACAGCTCAATCTTTGCCTTTTCGGCGGCCTCTTTGAGACGCTGCAGCGCCATCTTGTCGCTGCGAAGATCCACGCCGTTGTCCTTTTTGAAGGAATCGGCCATGTAGTCGATGATGCGCTGGTCAAAGTCGTCGCCGCCCAGGCGGTTGTTGCCGGCCGTCGCGAGCACCTCCTGCGTGCCCTCGCCCATCTCGATGATGGACACATCGAACGTGCCGCCGCCGAGGTCGTAGACCATGACCTTCTGGTCGTTCTCTTTGTCGATGCCGTAGGCGAGCGCCGCCGCCGTCGGCTCGTTGATAATACGCTTGACGTCGAAGCCCGCGATGACGCCGGCGTCCTTAGTCGCCTGGCGCTGTGCGTCGTTGAAGTAGGCCGGAACGGTGATGACCGCCTCGCTGACCTTCTCGCCGAGATATGCCTCCGCGTCCGCCTTGAGCTTTGCGAGGATCATCGCGGAGATCTCCTGCGGCGTGTATTTCTTGCCGTCGATGTCGATCTTGCGGTCGCTGCCCATGTCGCGCTTGATGGAGCTGATGGTGCGCTCGGGGTTGGTGATGGCCTGACGCTTTGCAACGGAGCCGACCATGCGCTCGCCCGTCTTGGAAAACGCGACGACCGACGGGGTCGTGCGCGCGCCCTCCGCGTTCGCGATGACGACGGGCTCTCCGCCCTCCATGACCGCTACGCAGGAATTGGTTGTGCCGAGGTCTATTCCGATAATTTTGGACATAATCTGAATTTCTCCTTTTCTTAAAAACCGATATGATTAAGGTTGTTTTTGACGATTTATTCCGCTACCGCGACCATGGACGGGCGCAGCACGCGGTCTCCCATGCGGTAGCCCTTCTGCAGGACCTTTGTGACGGTGCCGCTTTCCTTGCCCTCAGCCGCTTCGCGCATGACCGCGTTGTGGACGGCGGGGTCAAATTCCTTCCCGAGCGCCTCGATCTCCCGGACGCCCAGCGCGTCGAGCGATTTTTTGAACTGATCGAGCGTGAGCAGCACGCCCTTCTTATATTCCTCATCTGAGCTGTCCGCTTGGGCGGCGCGCTCGAGGTTGTCGAGCACCGGCAGCAGCTTCGTGACCGCCGCCGCCGAGCCGTACGCGACGCTGCTTTGCTTTTCGCGCTCGGTGCGCTTGCGGTAGTTGTCGAATTCCGCCGCCGTGCGCAGCAGCCGGTCCCTTATCTCGTCGAGCTCCTTTTTGAGGTGCTCCGCCTCCGGCTTTTTCTTTTTGTCCTTTTTGGGCTCTTCTTTTTTAACTTCTTCCTTTGTTGCTTCGGCCGCCTGCCCGGCGCCGTTCGCTTCGTCCGCCGGCTGCGGCGCTTCCGTCTCCGGCTGCGCTTCGGCCGCCTGTTCTTTCTTTATATCTTCGTTTTCATTCATGCTCTCGTTTCCTTTCCTCACGCGGGATTGGTCAGCGCGTCGCTGATGTAATCACAGAAATATTTTAACCGCGGAACGATGAACCCGTAATTCATGCGAACGGGCCCCGCGACCGACAGCGCGCCGTAGCGCCCGCCCGCCGCGCGGTATCGCCCCACGACAAGGCTGAGATCGCCCATGCCGAAGGTGCCTGTCTCATCGCCGACGATGATCTTCATGGGCTCCGGGTAATTGAGCCAGCGGCGCAGCGAATCAAGATCGGAGAACAGGCCGAGCAGCTGACGGATATGACCGTCCAGCTCCGGGTACGCGAGCAGCTTATCCTGCCCGTCGCAGTAAACGTGCACCTCGCCCGCGCTTTTGATGATCGCCGCCGCCGCCGAGATCGCCGGCGCGCATATGCGCGCATCCGCGCCCAAAAAGGCGTTGACCAGAGCGATGCGCTCGGGCGTGACGTCCTCCTGCGACACGAAGACCATGTGGTCGTTGAGCACGGCCTCCACCGCCGCGATCTGCGCGTCGCTCAACTCCCGTGCCGTGCGGCACACGCGGCTCTTGACACCGCCGATGCTCGACACCCCCATGACGGCGAGGTTGTAGCGCCCCGTCTTCATCACCTCGTAATGGGTGATCTGTACGTTGCCGCCCGCGGGCGTCGTCGTGATGGACACGAGATCCATCAGCTGCGAAAGCGTCTTGGCGGCCTCCGCCGCCGCATTGTCCGGGTCGGAATCCATCGCGGCGACCGCATCCCGGATATAAGCGCGCTCATCATCCGTCACCGGCGCCGGGCGCATGAGATTATCCACATAATAGCGATATCCCTCGACCGTCGGCACGCGGCCCGCCGAGGTGTGCGGCTGCTCAAGCAGCCCCATTTCGGTCATTTCCGCCATCTCGTTGCGCAGCGTCGCCGAGGACACGGAGAGGCTGTCGAGGAATTGGTTCAGTATCTTGGAGCCGACCGGGTCGCCCGAATCGATGTGCAGCGCGATAATCGTCTGGAGGATGAGCCGCTTCCTGTTGCTGATATTCACTTTGCGCTCCCCTCCCTCTCTTGGCTTAGCACTCTTGGACGTAGAGTGCTAACTATGTTCATTTTACACTATTTTATGCAATTGTCAACACTCCCGCAAAAATATTTTAAAGCGTTTGACATTCCGATGCTTATCGTTGATAATTTGTCTTGTATTTATGCGTGCGGGGAGGTGGCGGGGACGGAAAAGATCGGGATCTACATCCACATACCCTTCTGCGCGCGCAAATGCGCCTACTGCGACTTTTATTCCGCGCCGTATCGGGCGGACGCGGCGGAGCGATACGTCGGGGCGGTCTGTCATCAGCTCGCGGGCTACGAGCGGCGCGCGGCGGACAGCGTCTACTTTGGCGGCGGCACGCCGTCTCTGCTCGCGGACGGGCAGACGGCGCGGCTGCTGGACGCGGTGCGCGGCCGCATGGATGTGGACGGCGGCGCCGAGATCACGCTGGAGGCCAACCCCGCGACGGCATCGCCCGAAAAGCTGCGGGCGCTGCGCGCGGCGGGGATCAACCGGCTGTCGGTCGGGGTGCAGTCGACAAACGACGCCGCGCTGCGGGCCCTCGGGCGGCTGCACACGGCAAAGCAGGCGCTGCAATTTCTCGACGACGCGGCCGCGGCGGGCTTTGACAACATCAGCGCCGACGTGATGCTCGCGGTGCCCGGCGACACGGAGCAGACGGTCCTGCGCAGCATCCGGGACCTCTCCGCGGCGCCGGTCTGCCATATCTCCGCTTATCTTTTAAAGCGGATGCCCGGCACGCCGTTTTACGACGCGCCGCCGCCGGGCATTCCGGACGACGACGCGGCCGCGGGGCTGTACGAGCTCGCCTGCGCCGCACTGGAGGAGCGCGGTTTTCATCAATATGAGATATCCAATTTTGCGCAGCCGGGGCGGGAAAGCCGCCACAACCTGAAATACTGGAGCTGCGGGGACTATCTCGGGCTCGGCCCGGCGGCAAGCGCCTGCGTCGGGCGCCGCCGCTACAGCTACCGCCGCGACCTTGCGGCCTATCTGCGCGATTTTTCCGCGCCGCCGCAGACAATGGGCAACGCACAGGCGCTTGCGCTGCTGGAGGACGAGGGAGAGGTCACGCAGGAGGATTACATCATCCTGCGCTTGCGCACGGCGCAGGGGCTGGATCTGAAAAAGCTGCGTTCCTTGTACGGATATACATTCGGCACAGAAAAAGAAGCGTTTTTGCAGCGCTGCGCGCGAGCCGGGCTGCTGCAGCGCACGGGCGATACCGTCGCGCTCACGCGCAGGGGCTTCCTCGTTTCAAATTCCATTCTTGCATCGTTGATTTAGGGGGAAAACAAAAATGAGCAAAGCGGAAAATATGCAAGCGGCGCTGCGGCGCTGGATGCGCGCGTGGCCGGATGCAGACGGCAGCTGCATCCCGGCGCTGTTCGCGCAGGACGCAGTCTACTCGGAATGCTACGGGCCGGAGTATCACGGGCGCGCGCAGATCGCGCGGTGGTTCGCCGACTGGAACGCGGACGGGCGGGTGCTGCGCTGGGACTGCAAGCGGCTGCTGTGCGCGGACGGCACGGTGATCGCCGAATGGTATTTCGAGTGTGAACACGGCGGCGCGCACAGCGCTTTCGACGGCGTCACGCTCGCGGACTTCGACGAAAACGGGCAGATCGTCTGCCTGAAGGAGTTTCAGTCGGACGTCAGCCACACCTGCCCCTACGAAACGTAAGAAGGAGGCCCATACAGGGCCTCCTTCTTTTTTAATATGGCTGCCGCCGGATCATACGCTCTCTTTCACTGCGGCGACCACCTCGTCGACCGTTTTGTATACGCGGTTGTCCGTCAGGCCGCCGATAAAGTTGTTGAGGCGAAACGTCTCGTTGTAGTAATTCCGGACGTCGCTTTTATAGAGAACGAGCGCCTTGCCGAAGCCGTATCCCAGTCCGATCTCCGCGGCGGTCCCCGAATCGATCTCGATCCCGTTGCAGTTGACCACGAGGCACGCGCACAGCCGGATGGCCTTCAGATCCATATAAAAGCACGCCGCCTTTACAAGCGCGGAGCTTTTATTGGTTATCACAATCTCCTGCGGCAGAAAGGTGGAGTAGCCCGCCGCGCGCAGGCGGTCGGAGCTGATCTGGTTCGTATAGCGGTCTCCCTCGTTGAACAGCGGGCCCGCCATATAGATCGCGGCCTTGCCGTCCTCGTACGGGTGCATATACTTGTCGAGCGCAGCAACCGCCTCCGCGTCGGTGATCTCCGCCATATCCGGTCGGAACGCGCAGCCCTCTTCCCCGTATTTTTCGGCAAACACAGGATAACAGGCCCCGTCCTTTACGTAGACAGCAAACAGAGGATCGTCATTGTTTCCGAGATAGTACTTCATAAGCATGACCCTTTCCAGTTTTTCATATTTTATTGCTTTTCCGGTGAAGAATTTGCCTTTCACGCGGCCGCTTTATACGTCGAGCCCCCGCTCGGGGTCGATCTTTTTGAGCACGCGGCAGGGATTGCCGCACGCGAGCGTGCGCGCGGGGACGTCCTTCGTCACGACGCTGCCCGCGCCGATCACCGCACCCGCGCCGATGGTAACGCCCGGCAGCACCGTCACGCTGCCGCCGAGCCACGCGTTGTCCCCGATGGTGATGGGCTTCGCGTATTCGAGCCGGTCAAGGTTGCGCGTTTTGTGGTCGAGCGTGTGGGTCGCGGTGTACAGCGACACGTTGGGGCCGAACATCACATGCGCGCCGATCTTGACCGGCGCGCTGTCGAGGATCGTCAGGTTCGCGTTCGCGTAGAAGTGATCGCCGATCTCGGTGAAAATACCGTAATCGCAATAAAGCGGCTGCTCGATCCAGATATCGTCGCCGGTCGATTTGAAAAAGCGTCTGAGCAGCTCGATGCGGCGCGCGGTATCGTCCGGCGGCGTGTCGTTGAACTCCCGCAGGCGGCATTTTGCCTCGAGCGAAAGGCGATTCAGCTCGTCGTCGCAGCGATAGAGCTGCCCCGCGAGCATTTTTTCCTTCTCCGTCATAACAACTCCAGCATCGCGCGGATGATCTCGCTCGACTCGGCGCAGTAGCCGCCCAGCGACATCGTCTCGTGGAACTGCGCGTCGCCCTGCTCATCCGCGTTGTCCGACATGACCTTGACCGCCGCGAAGGGGACGCCGTTTTTTTCGGCGATGTGCGCGACAGCGCAGCCCTCCATCTCGACGCACGCGCAGCCGGTGCGCGCGACAATATCGTTTTTGACCGCGCTGCTTTCAATGAACTGATCGCCCGTCGCGACGGTGCCGCGCACGTAGGGCTTATTCAGCTTTTCAAGCGCCCGCGCGGCGCACGCCGACAGCTTTTCGTCCGGCGTGAAAAACTCCTTGTAGGGCGGGTCCATCGCCGCCCACCGCATCTCGTAGTCGTGATAGACGAGCTTATCCGCCACGACGCAGCCCCCGAGCGGCAGCGGCGCGCAGCTGCCCGCAAGCCCGATATTCAAGATCATGTCGCACCGAAACCGGGAAATGTTGTACTGCGCCGACGCCGCCGCGTTGGCCTTGCCGACGCCGCCGATGCACAGGTTGACCGTGTGGCCGGCGATATTGCCGCGCGTGACGCGCACGCCGCACTCCGTCAGCGTCTGCACCTTCTCCATGTGCTGCGCGAGCAGCTTGATCTCGTCCTCCATCGCGCAGATGACCGCTATCCTCATGTCCGTCTCCTTTACACGTTGAACCGAAACAACGTGACGTCGCCGTCCTTCATCACATATTCCTTGCCCTCGCTGCGCACGAGGCCCTTTTCCTTCGCCGCGGCCATAGAGCCGCAGGCGGCGAGATCGTCGAACGCGACGATCTCCGCGCGGATGAATCCGCGCTCAAAATCCGTATGGATTTTGCCCGCCGCCTGCGGCGCCCTCGTCCCGTCCCTGATCGTCCACGCGCGCACCTCGTCGGCGCCCGCCGTCAGGAAGGAGATGAGCCCCAGCAGGCGGTAGCTCTCCTTGATAAGCCGGTCGAGCCCGCTCTCCTCGATGCCGAGCTCCGCGAGAAATTCCTTTTTCTCGTCCCCGGAAAGGGAGGCGAGCTCCTCCTCCGCCTTGGCGCACAACGCGAGCACGCCCGCGCCCTGCCACGCGGCGAGATCGCGCACCTTGACGTAATGCGGATTGCTGTCCGCCCCGCCGAACAGATCGTCGTCGGACAGGTTCGCCGCATAGATCACCGGCTTTGCGGACAGCAGCGGCATATCGTCGAGCACCGCGCGCTCCGTTTCATTCGCGACGGGCATCTCCCGCGCGCTTTTGCCGTCCGACAGATGGGCGGACAGCCGCTTTAAAAAGTCCAGCTCGGCGGCGAGCGTCTTGTCGCCCTTCATGGCTTTTACCGTTTTGTCGATGCGCCGCTCGACGAGCTCCATGTCCGAGAGGATCAGCTCCACGTCGATGACGCCGATGTCGCGCAGCGGGTCGACCGAGCCGTCCACATGAATGATGTTCTCGCTCTCAAAGCACCGCACGACGTGGATGATCGCGTCCACCTCGCGGATGTGCGACAAAAATTTGTTGCCGAGTCCCTCTCCCTTGGAGGCGCCCTTCACAAGGCCGGCGATGTCGACAAATTCGATGGTCGCCGGGGTGTATTTCTTGGGGCTGTACTGTGCGGCGAGCCAGTCGAGCCGCGCGTCCGGCACGACGACGGTGCCGACGTTCGGCTCTATGGTGCAGAACGGAAAATTCGCCGCCGCCGCGCCCGCGTCGGTGATAGCGTTGAACAGGGTGCTCTTGCCCACGTTGGGCAGACCCACGATGCCGATTTTCATATCCTTCGATCCTGTCTTACTATTTCAAAATTTTTCTGTTTCTTACGGCAATTATATATTATAATTGAAAAGAGAACAAGCGAAAACGCCCTGCGCTTTTGTTTAACAGTTTATTTATATTTGTATGATAGGATAAATAAACGATAAAATCGGTGATTTTGAAGGAGAACGCAATGAGCAAAGTCAGGATCCTTGTTGTGGACGACGAAAAAAACATCTGCGAGCTGCTGCGGCTGTACCTTGAAAAAGAGGGTTACGACGTGCTGATCGCCTACAACGGCGCGGACGCCGTGCGCCTCGTGCGGGAGAAGAACCCGTCGCTTGTGCTGCTCGACATCATGATGCCCGGCATCGACGGCTGGGAGGCCTGCCGCCAGATCCGCGAGTTCAGCAAGGTGCCGCTCATCATGCTCACCGCGAAGGGGGAGACCTTCGACAAGGTCATGGGGCTGGAGCTCGGCGCGGACGATTACATCGTCAAGCCCTTTGAGACGAAGGAGGTCGTCGCGCGCATCAAGGCGGTGCTGCGCCGCACGCAGGGGGGCGACGACGAGGGCGAGGTCGTTTACGACAAGCTGTCTGTCAACATCGTCCGCTATGAGCTCAAGGTCAACGGCGTCAAGATCGACACGCCGCCCAAGGAGCTGGAGCTGTTGTACCACCTCGCCAAAAACCCCAACCGCGTTTATACCCGCGACCAGCTGCTCGACGAGGTGTGGGGCTTTGAGTATTTCGGCGACAGCCGCACGGTCGACGTGCATATCAAGCGTCTGAGGGAAAAGCTCGAGGGCGTTTCCGACGCGTGGTGTCTCAAGACCGTCTGGGGCGTCGGCTACAAATTCGAGGTCAAATAATCTGTCCGGGGGACCGCCATGCGCGACAGCCTGTTTCGCCGCTACATCAACATCTTTATTTCCATGCTCCTGCTGTGCACTATCATGCTGGGGCTTGCTTTTTTGTATTTTTCCGCGCAGAATTTTTCCGGCGACAAACAGACGACGCTGCAAAATGCGGCCGGGCGCGCGCGGGAGCTCGCGCTCGAGGACGTGTACAAAAGCGGCGACGTGTACACCTTCTCTCCGGAGATGCGGGAGGATCTGAAGACCATCTACGAGACCTCCTCCGCGACCGTTTTCTTCTGCGATGTGAACGGGAACGTGCTGCTTTGCTCGGAGGATGAGTGCACCCACACGCAGCCCATACCCTCAAAGGCGCTCTCTGCGGCCCTCAAACGCGGCAGCTATGCGAGCGCCGGTTATTTTGACGGCGTTTTCCACAAGCGCGGCGGCGTGTTTTTGTACTGTGTGCCCGTGCTCGACGGAGAAACGCTGATCGGTTATGTCTGCGCCTCCACGCCCATCACGCCCATCTACACCTATCTCGTCAACCTCGGCATCACCTTTCTCGCCTCCACGGGCGTCATGCTCGTCGGCTCGGTCCTCGTCATTTATTACGCGACCAAGCGTCTGACCCAGCCGCTGCGCGAGATGTCCACCGCCGCAAAGAGCTTCGGCCGCGGCGATTTTACGGCGCGCGTGCAGGTGGAGGGCGACGATGAGATGGCGCATCTCGCGGACGCGTTCAACAACATGGCGGAGTCTCTGTCAGAGCTGGAGCGCACCCGCCGCAGCTTTATCGCCAACGTATCGCATGAGCTGCGCACCCCCATGACCACCATCGGCGGCTATATCGACGGCATCCTCGACGGCACCATCCCCCGCTCGCGGGAGAACCATTATCTTGAGATCGCCTCCGACGAGGTAAAGCGGCTGTCGCGGCTTACCAGCTCTCTGCTGGATCTTGCGCGCATGGAGGAGGGCGGCGACAAGGTCGCGCTGAAGAACTGCAACGCATGGGACGTCATTCTGTCCGTGCTTTGGAATGCGGAGCGCCGCATCAACGACAAGCACATCCAGATCACAGATCTGGATGTGCGCCCGTGCTACATCAAATGCGATCCGGATATGTTCTATCAGGTCGTCTATAACCTGCTCGACAACGCGATCAAGTTCACGCCGGAGAAGGGCGTCATCACCGTGCGCGTGGAGCCGGCGGGCGCCGTGACCGTCATCACGGTGCGCAACACCGGCGCGGGCATTGCGGCGGACGAGCTGCAGCATATCTTCGAGCGCTTTTACAAAACAGATAAATCCCGGTGCCTCGACAAGACCGGAACGGGGCTCGGCCTGTACATCGTGAAGACCCTCGTCGGCCGCATGGAGGGCAACATCATCGCGCAAAGCGAGCTGAACAAATACACCGAATTCGTGCTGACGTTCATCACGGGCACCGAAGAAAAGGGCGCGCGGCAGCAGAAGAGCCCCCCTGTGTTTTCGACCAGACGCCCGCCGGAGCCAAAGCAGACGCCCGCGCCGAAGCCGGTCGTCAAAGCGGAGCCCTGGATCGTCAAATTCGGGAAATCCTTCAAGCGCGGCAAGTGAACGCACCGCCGGGCAGTTTGCCGCCCGGCGGTATTATTTTCCCATATTGCGCCGGAAATTGATTTTCCGCCGCATTCTTTGTATAATAGTTTATTATGCAAATCCAATTCTGAGGTCTGTTTATGATTTTATTATCTCCTTCTATACTGAGCAGCGATTTTTCCAAGCTCGCCGAGGAATGCCGCGACGTGCTGCGCGCGGGCGCCGACTGGCTGCACATCGACGTTATGGACGGACAGTTTGTGCCGAATTTGACGCTCGGCGCGCCGATCCTGAAATCGCTCGCCCGCTCGACGCCGGCCTTTTACGACGTTCACCTTATGATCAGGGAGCCGGACCGCTACATCGAGGATTTTGAGCGCGCGGGCGCGGATCTCATCACCATCCACATTGAGAGCGAGGGCGACGCCGCGGCGACGCTGCGCGATATCCGCGCGCGCGGCATGAAAGCCGGCGTCACGCTGCGCCCCGGAACGTCGGTGGATACGATCCTGCCGCTGCTGCCGCTGTGCGATCTTGCGCTCGTCATGACCGTCGAGCCCGGCTTCGGCGGCCAGCGCTTTATGGAGGATCAGCTTCCGAAGATCCGCGCGATCGCCGCCGAAGCAGAGCGGCTGCACAAGGACGGCTTCTATATCGAGGTGGACGGCGGCATCGACGCCGACACTGCGCCCGCCGCCGTCGCCGCGGGTGCAAATGTTCTCGTCGCCGGCTCCGCGATCTTCGGAAAGCCGGATCGTTCCGCCGCAATCCGCGCACTGCGCGCGGCGTGCGGACAACAGTAACAAGAGGCGCGCATGGTTAAACAAGCAAAAAGAGAGCTGCACCGTTCCTTCCGGCCCTGCCGCGATTACATGATCGCGCTGCTGCCGCTGA
>JAYFQJ010000002.1:0-11118 GCA_034927165.1 Oscillospiraceae bacterium | reverse complement strand
GGTCGCTCCGCTCGCCGCATCCGGCATTTCACCCGTCGGCGGCTGCGCGTTCTGCATATCATTTTGCGGCACACTGAACTGTCCGTCCGACGCGCCAAACCCGTTGGCGGCTGCATTCACGCCGTTTGCGGCGCCGCCGCCGCTCTTGACCGTCAGCGTACCGCCGGTGATCTGCAGGGTTGTTTCCGCCTGCACGCCGTCGAGTCCGGCGCTGACCGTGACCGTGCCGCCGTCAATGGAGACCCAGCCGCGCTCCGCGTCCTCATCGTTGTTGGATTGAATGCCGTCGCCGCCCGCCTCGATCGCGATCGTTCCGCCGCAGACCGCGACGCAGTCGCGGCCCTTGATCCCGTCTCCCACGGCGTTTATATACAGCGCGCCGCCGGTGATCTTCAGGTCATCCTTTCCGTGGATCCCCTTGTCGCAATTGGCGTTGATCGTCAGCGCGCCCCCGCCGTTTATCGTCAGGTCATCCTTGCTGAATACCGCGGCGTCCGGCTCGTCCTCTCCGTCCGCAAGAGTGTAATCCGCGCTGTCGGTCAGCGTGTTCTGCGTGCCCTCGGCGAGCGTCAGAAATACCTTATCTGCATTCTTTATATAGACCGCAGGGCCGTCGGCGCAGACGACGTCGATCCCGTTGAGGACCAACTGCACCTTTTCCGTGTCTGAAACGTCCACCGCGATCTGACCGTCCAGCGTGCCGCTGCACACATACGTTCCCGCCGCGGTGATCGTCAGAATGCCGTCACTGTAATTCGCGCCTTTTCCGCTGATCTCCGCGCCTGCGCCGCTGCACTCGATCGTTACCGCGCTCTTTTCATCCCATGTGCCGTCGAGATCCCTGTCCGTGTAGCCGGGATCGATCTTCCCGGTAAAACCGGCGGCGGTTGTTTCCTCTTGGTTAGACGTCTGCGCCGTGCCGCAGGCACTGAGCAGCAGTGCGGCAATGAGCAGCAGTGCTGCCGCCTTTCCGATATTTTTCTTGATTATCATTATAAAGCAGCTCCTTACAGTTCTTCCTTTACGACGCTCACGCGTCCGCAGGTAATGTTCAGGTTTCCGTTGCGGCAGCGCAATGCGTCGATAAAATCCTTTTCCTTTGACGCATCCTTGAGCGCGACGCGGTAGGACAGCTCATACAGGCTGCCCATGTTGGTCGTTTTTACCTTGACGAGCTCGTGACGCTTTGCAAACTTCTCGAACAGATCATCGAAGACCTCTGTGTAGTCGATGCTCTCCGGTATGGTGATCTTCAATTCCTTTTCCGCCTTGCGGTCGTCGCCGAAGCCGGTGACATACAGCAGGCAGTTGACCGCGCCTATGAGCAGCAGAAACAGCGCTGCGATGCCGATATAGCCCATGCCGGTCGCAAGACCGATCGCCATCGACAGAAAGACGCTGCTGATGTCCCGCGCGTTGCCGGGCACCGAGCGGAAGCGCACAAGACTGAAGGCCCCCGCGACCGCGACGCCCGCGCCGAGATTTCCATTTACGAGCAGGATGACCGCCTGCACCATCAGCGGCAGCAGCGCAATGGTCACGACGAAGTTTTTGGAATATGCGTTGCGGAACATATAGATGCCCGCCGCCAGAAGACCGAATACGAGCGACGCCGCCGCGCAGACCAACACCTCTGTCATGGTGACGTCCGCGGGGACGCTCGAAAAAATACTTTGCATCAATTCATCAAGCACAGGTAAACACATCCTTTATCTTTTCTTCTGATTGCAGCATACGCAGATAGCTGCTGCCGTATTTGGAGAAGGAGGTCGGATATATCTGCGCGGCGTCCAGCAGGCGGCACAGCCACAGCGGGATCGCGCCCGGCGTTTTGAGCTCCATGAGCCGCATCCCCGGCTCCAGCAGTTGTTCGCCGAAGGCGCCCTTTGAGAGATCCACGTTGGTGCTGCGCCACAGGATATCGCTGTCAAACGTGATGCGCAGCGCATCGTCCTCTTTTCCGGCGAACGCCTCGCGCGCATAGGACAGATTCACCGCGGGGCGCATCGGATAGAAGCTTTTAAACCAGTCGATCTCCCGCAGGATCTGCGCGTCCGGATCGGGATTCTTCCCGAGCATCAGGTATTCGTACGCCTGCTTGTAGCTCATCTGCACGCGCCGCTTGTATACGACGCCGTCGTACTTTTTCTTGAGCTCTACAAAGACCTCGCTGTCCGCTTTGGGCAGCGTATAGCTGCGCAGACGCAGTTTTTCTTTATAGATCGGCTTGTCGAGAGATTGCCGCACAAGACGGAAATTGGGCGTGTCAAAGTAGAGATTATAGATGGTATAACGCCCATACTGTTCGGGCGTAATATGCTCCCGCATACCGCGCATCAGCGTTGAATACGCGCGCGCATCGAGCAGGTACTTGCTTTCATAGCGCTCAAAAATATAGATACAATCTGCCATATCGCGTCCTCCCTTCCTCAGAACGGCTTAACTTTACCGCAGCCCACTTAAATAAAACTGAAACCGCATAAAAGAAGGACCGGCGCTGACGCCGGTCCTTCTTTTATGCGGCAAAGGGTCTACAGGATCAGCACCAGCGTACCCGCCGTGATGAGCAGACCGCCGATAACGGTTTTCGCGTTGAGCGGTTCCTTGAGAATAATAAAAGCGAGGATCATGCTGATGACGACGCTGAATTTGTCCACCGGCACGACCTTACTCGCCTCACCGATCTGCAGCGCGTGATAATAGCACAGCCACGACAACCCGGTGGCGAGACCGGACAGCCCGAGAAACAGCCAGGATCGCGGCCCGATGTCGGCGATCTGCTTTTGGCCGCCTGTTGCGAGGACGATTCCCCAAGCCATCACGATGACCACGATCGTCCGGATGGCGGTGGCGAGATTTGAATTGATCCCCGCCATGCCGATCTTTGCCAGAATGGACGTCACCGCCGCAAAAAAAGCGGACAGCAGAGCATAAAGTACCCACATATCACCGCATCTCCTCTGTTCTGCGCCCGGTCGCCTCCGGCTCGAAAGCGCTCTTGATTTTGTACTCGATAAAGCCGGCGTCCGCTTTCCCCAGCAGCGGCTCAAGCAGCTTGTTGGCCTTGAATTCCTCGAGTGAGGACGCAAGGCCCAGCTCGAGATACGCCCGGCCGGGCTGCTCAGAGAATAAAAACCGCGCAGAGGAGGCATCCGTGAAGTAAATCTTCAACAAACGGGAATGCGCGGTTTCAATAAAGGAAAAGCGAAGCGAGAGGACGAGCACGCCGTCCTCATCGCGCGCAAAGCGCCCCGTCACACCCACGCGATACGGCTCGCCGCCGTAGACGACATCAGCATACGCGGGCCTTCTGAAGCCAATGCGATATGCCTTCGTGTCGCCGCCCTCCGCGATCAGGATGTAAAAGCCATCTGCGCGCCGTTCAAACGCCGCGGAATCCATGCCTCCCGTGTAATTGTTCTGCACCGCCTGCAGCATGAGCGGCATGACGCCCACTGCGGCGACCTGCCGGCGCTCGAAGCCGTAGCGCGCGCCGTCGAGCGCGGCGCACGCCTTGCGCCGAGCAAAGAACTGACCCGTATGCTCAAGCTGCGCGCGGCCGAGTCGCTTTTGCAGCCTGTGCAGCCGCGCGGCGTCCACTGGTTTCGGCGTCAGCGGACCGCCCAGCTGAAAGTCGGGTCCGAAGAAGGCGGAGACCGCCTTGAAATAATCGCTGAGCTGAAAATATTCATTGTTGCCCGCATTGCTCACGATCACGATGCCGGTATCTCTAAAGCCGATGACGTTCTGCCCGAACATGCCGTTGAACAGGAATGCATCCCGCCCGCGCTGCGTCCATATCTGATAGCCGTAATCGAAGCCGCCGAGGTTGTCCGGCGTCTTGATGCGCGTGTGCGACGCACGCTCGATCCAGCCCCGGGACACAAGCTGCTTTCCGTTCCATACTCCATAATCCATCACGAGCTGACCGAGCTTTGCGGCGTCCTCCGGACGTATATACAGCCCCCAGCCGCCCTTCTCAATGCCCTTCGGACAGGTTTCCCAGAAATACTGCTCTATCCCCATCGGGCCGAACAGGCGCTCATCAAGAAACTCGCTGAGCGTCTTCCCCGTTTTTTCGGTCACGATCGCGCTGAGCATATAGGTGTTAAGACTGTTGTAAGCAAATTCTCTGCCCGGCTCCAGCTTATGCGCCGACTCGAGAAAGCCCTTAACCCAGTCTTTTTCCGTCATGGAGCTCGCCTCGTTGAAGAGCACACCGGTGCTCATTGTCAGCAGATGCTCAACGGTCACATTTTTGATGAGCGCGAGGTCGAGCCGCCGCGCGCGCTTCCTGAAAATGTCGGATAGACGCTCGTCGAGCGACAGCACCCCGTCGTCGATCAGAATACCTATGGCGAGGCCCGTGATGCTCTTGCACATGGAAAAGGTCGTATGCCAGACGTCGGTTCGATACGCGCCGAAGCCCGCCTCACAGACGACCTTTCCGTCGCGAAGAATCATAACGCCGTGCATATCGCTGCGGCGGTCCGCGTCAAGCGTGCGCAAAAAAGCGCACAGACGGGCGCTTGGAATGCCGCAGCTTTCCGGCGTTGCGCGCATGAGCGGCGCGCGCAGCGGCTGCGGCGCGCAAGCGGGCTTCTGCGGCGTTGTTTTCAGAATGGGCTGCGTGCTGGTCGTCACGTCAAATATCCGCGTGATCAGCTTCATTGCCTTTCCCTGCGAAACCAGATCCATTTTCATCACCGAATGCATCATAGCATTTTTTGTCCGTTAGTTCAATCATAACCACGTGAAAGGCGTGGTATGCACAAGGCCTATAGGATCAAAAGCACCGCCGCGCCGAAAGGAACTCCCGGCAAGGGCAAACGAACTGAGCCTCTCCGAAGCGGAGGGCTCACTGCTGCTGCAGAACAAAAGGCGGCCGCCCGGTGCGGGCGGCCGTTTTCTATTTGATTCCGTCGCTTTTCGTATCGATGCGCGGCTGTGCCGCCGCCGGCGTCGTTTTGTGCTCAATATTTTTCATGTTGCATTTGCCGTCAAACGCCGCGCCCTGCTCCACGAGCAGATCCTTGGTCGTCATATCGCCGTGCAGATAACCGCCCTGCGCAAATTCCGTGCGCTCCTCCACGACGATGTTGCCGTCGATATTGCCCGCGATATACAGCTCCTTCGCCGCGACATTGCCGACGATCCTGCCGCTCGCGCCGATGATCACGCTTCCCTTCGACTTTATCTCGCCCTTTACCGTGCCGTCGACGCGCAGCGTCGCGGAGGACAGGACGCAGCCTTCAAAAACAGTGGATTCGCCGATAATCGTCTCCATGACGTCGCCTTTTGAGGAGCTTGTTTCCATAATTTTCGCACCGCTTTCTTTTTTGTTGAACATGAGCTTTTTCCTTTCAGTATAGTCGCTTTATCGAACAAGATCGAGGATACCATCCGTTTCGCCGAGAACATCGAGCGGATCGATTAATTCCCCGTCGTACTGCACGCTGAAATGGAGATGGGTGCCCGTGCTGCGGCCGGTGCTGCCTGCCGCGCCGAGCAGCTGACCTTTCGCGACGCTGTCGCCGGCACTCACGGCGATGCTGCTCAGATGCGCATAGATCGTCTCATAGCCGAAACCGTGGTCGAGGATGATGACGTTGCCCCATTCGCCCTGATAGCCTGCCGAGACGACCGTCGCGCGGCCCGCCGCATAGATGGGCGTCCCGTATTCGCACGCGAGATCTATGCCGCTGTGGCTCTCCGTCTCGCCGGTCTCAAACGGATCGTTGCGCGCGCCAAACGCGGAGGTGAAGCGCGCGCCGGAGATCGGCCACGCGTCGGGAAGGCTCGCCAGATAATAAAGCCGCGCATCCACATCCTCTCCGAGCTGTGCGAACGCGCTCTCTTTTTGCGCCAGCACCTCCGAAGCATAGTCCAGCTTGTCCGTCAGCGCCGTCAGCTCCCGCTGAAGCGACAAGTCGCCGGCCCGTGTGGGGTCGGTCCTGACTTCTGCGGCGATATATCCGTCCGACGCGCCCCCGACGCCCTCCAGCGACGGTGCAAGGCCGACCTTCTCGCGGATAACAGTGTCGCTCTCACTGAGCGCATCCATGCGGATGAGCAGCTGCGACGCCGTCTCATCGAGGCCCTTGATCTGCTGCTCCTGCTGGGTGCTGATCTTTTTGAGGCCTGCGTTCTCCGCTTCAACAGCCTTCAAACAGTATGCGGAATATGCCCAGTAGGTCGTGAGCCCCAGCAGCGTAAAGCCCGCTGCCACAACCAGCGCGAGGACCCCCGCAGGCATCTTCAGATGGATCGGCTTTTTCTGCGAGTGCGGAACAAGCATGACAGTATAGTTCATAAAGATGTTGTCTTCCTTGAACCGCCGCCATCGCTCCCTGCGCTTTCTCGCCCGGGGATCAAAAACATCTCTGTCGCTGCGCATCCGTTTCCCCCTGCATTTTGTTACATTATTATATCGTATCCTTTTAACTTTTGCACTATTTTTCTTGATCTATCGCGTATTTTCGACCTGTTTGCACGCAAAAAAGCGGTCCCCTGCCGAAGGACCGCGGACCGCTCCCATATTCCATTAAACTATGCAAGCCTTTGCTGCAGCATTCGCTTTACACGCAGACCCGTATAGGAAAAAGTCTGTGCGGGGTGCTGCTCGTAATACTCGAGCTTTTCACGGCAGACTGCTTCAAAGCTGCGCGTCTCGTCGGCGATGTCATAAACGTCCGCATCCATGCCAATATTGGTAAAGTACCTGTACCCGTCATACGCGTTGTATGCGGCGGCGACGGTGTCATAGTTTTCCAGTATCGGAACCCACGCGTCATCGCTGAGCGCCATGAGCGCCTCCACGTCAACGGATTGCAGCGTTCCGTCCTTAAAACGATCAATGTTATAGCGTGCGATGACCGCGTCGGGCTGTGAAAAACACAGTATGGCGAACAGCGCCGCAAAAGCAGTTACGCCTATGCTGACAGCCTTAAATCTCGGCGCAAACCGCTTGATGAGCAGCAGCAAGAAGATCACGGCGAGCAATACCATGAACCAGCAGACCAGGACCCGCTTCCTTGTAAGACCATACGCCCTGATGTACAGCGACATCTTGGAAAACGCGGTGGCGAGCAGCAGCAGCGTGCAGCCGGTGAGCGCCGCGCTGTATGCGGTGAGCGCCGCGGGACGCCTGCCGTCGCCGCGCTTGCAGAACGCGCTTGCGGACAGCAGCAGCACGAGATTGATCACCGACACGGCAAACAGCTCAAAGAAGCCGCGGCGCGCATATTCGGCATAGCTGAAGTCAACCGGCAGCACGCCGCGAAACGCAGAGAACAGATAATCGAACTGAACGCCGATGAACAGAAGATAGAGCAACAGCACCGGCGTGAGCGCCGCGCAGACGAAAACGGGCGACAGGACGCGCCGGCGTTCTGCTCTGAGCGCATATGCCTCGGCTGTCGTCTGCTCTTTTTTATAACCGTTCGCGTTCGTATACAGCAAGCCGAACAGATAAAATCCGACCGGGATCGCAAGCAACAGCTGAAGGATCAGCTCGGCGCTGTCCCCGAAATTGAGGGAGTCGAGCGCGCGCTCGACGACAGCGCTGAAGCGAGCGTCCGCGGAGCTCAGCAGCGCCGCCACAATCAGCGTGACCGGCACGGCGGCGCACAGGCCGAGCGCGATATATATCAGCGTGCGGCGCTTTCCGGCTCTTTGTCCGCGCAGCGCGCGCGGCCCGAGCGGCAGACCGAAGAACGGCAGTACAACCAGTGCGCTGCCCATGTCCTGCGGCAGCAGCTCGGCGTTCTCCCGCGCGTGGCATATCGCAAAGACGGTATATGTGCCGAGAACGATCAAAAACAGCGCCGTGAGCGTCTGTACAAAGCCGTCCGCACTGTAGACATACACGAGACAGAAGATTCCGTAGATGCCCGCCAGGGCTCTGCCGAATCCCCCCGCCTTTATGCCGGCATCTTTTTGATACAAAAGGCAGATGATCAGGATGGCGGCAAAAGCGACCGTCGCGCGCGCAGCAAAGACGCCGAACAGGGATCGAACGAACAGGAACGCCGCCGCAAGCAGCGCCCATGAGGCCCAAAGATCTCTGCGCGCGAATTTTGCTTCGGCGCGCAGAGCGCCGCTGCCGGCCACAGCATACGGCGTTTTTATTTCCGGCACTTCTTCACGCTTCGGAGCGTTGCAGTCCATTTATTTATCCTCCTCATATTCGAGAATATCGCTCGGCTGACACGACAGCGCACGACAAAGTTTTTCAAGCGTGGAAAAGCGGATCGCCCGCGCCTTGTTGGTCTTCAGAATAGAAAGATTGGCCGGAGTGATGTCAACGCGCTCGGCAAGCTCGCCGAGCGATATCTTCCGCTTCGCCATCATGACGTCCAGATTTACTACGATCGCCAACATTCTCCCCCCTCAGATCATAAAGTCGTTTTCCTCGCGGATCGCCACCGCTTGTACAAAAACATTTTTAAGGATGCGCAGGATCAATCCGATAAAGCAGGCGGCGAAGCTGATCAGAAAAGAAAAAACGCGAATAAAACCGAACCCGAAATAGAGCGCCGTGACCGCAAAGCAGCAGTAGGACATGACGCGCAGGATCTCGCAGTTGCGCGCAATGAATACCGCGCCCCCCCGAATGTTTTTCAGCAGCTCGTCGAGCCGCAGGAGCAGAATGAAAGCCGGGATCAGGGAAAAATAGAGCGTGATGCAAAGCGGCACAAACACAGCCTGCCGCGTCGACGTCGAATCATACCACCGCGCGAGCGACGGGATCAGAAAAGTCATGAAGACGAGCACGACAAACATGAGCTTCACAAGGATCGCCGACAGTTTCATAGAGCTGGATTTCGACCACACTTCCGGGCACCTCCGATTTTTGTTTGCAGTTGTAAGTATAAGCGTTGTATGATTATTTGTCAATAATATTTTATTGTTTATCGATAATTATTTATTGCATTTCAATTTTTTTTGCACCTGTGTACTTTTTTCTCCGAATGGAATATAGTATAAACAGAGAGCACTTTGAAGGCTTCGGGATGGGGAGACGATATGGAAGCGCTGCAAACGCGGCGGCTGACGCTGCGGCAATGGGAAGAGAGCGACCGCGGCGATCTGTTTGAGTATGCGAGCGGGTCGGTGGTGGGGCCAAGCGCGGGCTGGGAGCCGCACAAAACGCCGGAGGACTCCGGCGCCATGATTGAAAGGCTGCGCTCCTACCCCGACTGCTATGCGATCGTGCTGCGGGAACAGAATAAGGTGATCGGCTGCATCGGTCTGTACAAGACGTCGTTGAGCGACGGTATCCGCAGCCAGAGCGCGCGGGAATTGGGGTTTTCGCTGAACCCCGCCTTTTGGGGCCTCGGCTATGCGACGGAGGCCGCCCGTGCAGTGCTCGCGCACGGCTTTGACACGCTCGCGCTCGACACGATATTCTGCGCGCATTTTGACTTCAACCTCGGCTCCGCGCGCGTGTGCCAAAAGCTCGGCTTTACCTACACCTTTGAGCGCCGCCGCCGCTATGCTTTTATGAAAAGCAGGCCCGTTACCGAGCGCGTTTACTTTCTCACGCAGGAACAATTTCACGCAAATGCGGCGATTCGATAAGCATTTAGGCTTTGGCTGATATGGAAAAATCCCAACGCAAAAAATGCGTTGGGATTTTTGGAATCGCCGCACAAAAATGATATCGCTCCGCACCCGCAGACGCGACGCAAAAAGCTCAAAGCAGATGGACACCGCAAGCCGCTGCTGCGTTTCCGTGTCTACGCTTTGTACGGCTGCCGTGTAGTCTGCATCACGCTGAGCTGCGCGGCCTTGGGCGTCAGTGGCGACAGATTGCCGCACCGCCTTTCCTTTGCTGTCGACAAGTCCCGCTTTTTCAAGCGCAGACTGCATGGTCGTTTTTCCGCCGAGGGTATCGTTCTTGACATTCTGGTCATAATATGTTACGGTATCAATAGAACCGTAATTGGTTACTGCTGACGGCAATTGTAGCCCGAGCGCCTGTAACCAATTGGCGGTTTTATTTTTTCTAAATACAGGATGTCAGAATTATTCAAAAGGCCCTGAACGTTACTTACTTGTTCTATCATATGTGCTTGTAATTATCCCATAATCCAAGACCTCTCCCGTCCTGCTGTTTGGCCTCAGTTGAATAGAAGCCATAACTGGGTTGCCACCAACTACAGCATCGCCAAAGACAACGATACTATTCGGCACCGTTTGAGATTGCATAACAACAATAGGATTTTCAAGGATGTTGGGAACTTGCTTAATAACATCTGCTGTTATAAGCGGATGCTTTTTCATACTCTTTTGCCAGATCCTTATTGATCTCGATGCTGATCGGTTTACCATAGCGAAGCTTAAAGTCATTTGCAATTTTCTCCGCGGTCACCTTAACTGCATACAACCTTCCTTCTGGAGAAGCTTTCTGCAAAAGGCTGAATGCCTGTACGATCTGTCCGGCGTTGTGCGCTTCGGCTGCGACCTCAGCGGTCAATTCAAAATATGTCTTGTAATCTCCCGCGTCTGCTGCTTCTTTTGCAAGCTGTACTGCGAGGGCGATATCCTCCTTACCTATCCCCTCATGCAGAAGTCGTATTCTTTCCCCGCGCTTCATGTCCGGGGAATAGTCCGCCTTGCTTCTCGCCGTTTCCCATGAAGACCGAGCGCCGTCAAATCCCTCTTTCTTTATGGATGCCTTTGCCTTTTCTATAGCGGTCTTGTCCGTAGACGCGACATAATCCCAATAGCCCTGATCTATCTCTTTTTTGAGTGTATCGATCGTGTCCGGCGTCATGTCGGCAGTGCCCTGTATTGTTTCGACCGTGCGGGAGGTGACCTTATCTCCGGAGTTTGATGCTTTCCCCGCATTGTCTGTGGGGACAGAATTTTGCTTGTTGTTGACTTTTCCGGAATTCTGTGCATAATATGAGATAGAAGAACTCGGCGCGTTATTATCGGTGGGGAGCGAAGCTCGTACACCTTGCGCTTGGTTCTTTTTTTGTCTTCGCAAATTGCAAGTGCAAGTTGGACACCCCGTGGTAGATAGTGCCCCATCATAAACCTTGGTCGCGGATGGAGCCGTAGGCTCTGTCCGTGAGCGAGGTTGACGCAGCCGTCAGGCTGCGAATACGG
>JAYFQJ010000014.1:0-11019 GCA_034927165.1 Oscillospiraceae bacterium | reverse complement strand
AACACAGGGATTCGGCGTGCGGCCCGCGCAGTATTCCGCGCAGAAATAGTCGACGACGGCGCCGAACGCGCAGCGCAGATCGAGGATCTCAATGGGCAGCGACAACGCCTCGCTCGCCGCGCGCGCGGCGGCGATCTGCGGCAGGTGCGCGTCGGACATAACGAAAAAGACGCAGCGCACGTCGTGCCCTTCGTCTTTCAGGAGCTTGGCGGCGACGCTCGAGTCAACGCCGCCGCTCATTGCCACGGTGATCCTATTGCGGCAGGTCGCAGCAGGCATTGCATTCTCCCACGTCGCCCACGAGCGGCTTCGGGTCGACGCCCTGTTTTTTATAGTAGTCGGTCAGCGCCGCCTTGACCGCCTGCTCGGCGAGCACCGAGCAGTGCACCTTCGCGGGGGGCAGCCCATCGAGCGCCTCGATGACGGCGCTGTTCGTCAGCTTGAGCGCCTCCTCGATCGGCTTCCCCTTGATGAGCTCGGTCGCCATCGAGCTTGTCGCGACGGCGGCTCCGCAGCCGAAGGTCTTGAACTTGACGTCGGTAATGACGCCCTTGTCGATCTTGAGATACATCTTCATGATGTCGCCGCACTTTGCGTTGCCGACCTCGCCGACCGCGTCGGCGTTCTCTATCTCGCCGACATTGCGCGGATGCGCGAAATGGTCGAGAACTTTTTCGCTGTACATACTATTTACCCTCTTTTTCTTTTCTCTTTATATCGTCCCAGACGCAGGACCTTCTGCGCACCTCTTCAACGATGGGGGGCAGCTTTTTGCAGATATACGTGGCGTCCTCGACGGTGTTCTGACCGCCGAAGGTGATGCGCAGCGACCCGTGCGCAAGCTCATGGGGCAGCCCGATGGCGAGCAACACATGGCTCGGGTCGAGCGAGCCGGACGTGCACGCGGAGCCGGATGCCGCAGCGATGCCGCACATATCGAGCATCAACAGCAGCGATTCGCCTTCGACACCCTCAAAGGACAAGTTGACGTTGCCGGGCAGACGATGCGCGAGCGAACCGTTCAGCCGCGTGCGCTCGATATCGAGCCCGCGGGAAATGACCATGTCGCGCAGCTTTTTCTGCAGCGCGACCTTCTCGTCAAAGTGCGCATAAATATCTTCGATGGCAGCGCCGAGCCCCACGATGGAAGCGACGTTTTCGGTGCCTGCGCGCCGGTTGTTCTCCTGCGCGCCGCCGTCCATAAACGTATCGAGCACGATGCCCTTGCGGATATACAGCGCGCCGACGCCCTTCGGTGCGTTGAGCTTGTGACCGGACAGCGAGAGCATATCAATGTTCTGCGCTTTTACGTCGATGCGCACGTTCCCCACGGCCTGCACGGCGTCGGTGTGGAACCAAACGCCCGCCGCGCGGCAGACCGCGCCGATCTCGGAGATCGGCTCAATGGTGCCGATCTCGTTGTTGGCGTACATGATCGAGACAACGGCGGTCTCGGGGCGCAGCGCGTTTTTGACGTCCTGCGCGGAGACGAGGCCGTCCTTGTCGACGGGCAGATAGGTGACCTCAAAGCCCTCCTTCTCGAGATGCCGGCAGGTGTGCAGTACCGCATGGTGCTCAAAATTTGTTGTGATGATGTGGGTTTTCCCCTTGGCGCGCAGACGCCGCGCCGCGCCCTTGATCGCGTAGTTGTCGGACTCGGTGCCGCAGGCGGTGAAGACGATCTCTGCTGGCTCGCAGCCGAGCGCCGCGGCGACCTGACCGCGCGCCTTTTCCAGACCGTCCTTCGCCGTTTGGGCGAAGCTGTATACGCCGGCATTGCTGGGATTGCCGTAGTTCTCGGTGAGGTACGGCAGCATCGCGTCCAGCACATATCCGGACACCGGCGTCGTCGCGGCGTTGTCCGCGTAAACAAAACGTTCCATAGCTCGAAACAGACCTTCTTTTCTCTCAGAGTAAAAATTTTGCAAACTAATAATATACCAATTCGGTATAATTTGCAATAGGTATATTATAATTCTCTTCGGTTGATATATTCAGAGACGGCGAGCGCGTCGCAGCGCTCATTGAAGGGATGCCCCGCATGTCCGCGGATCCACACGAATTCGACCTCCTGCGCGTCGAGCAGCGCGCGCAAACGCCGCCACAGATCCTCGTTCGGGGGCGCCTTTTTCTGACTGTTGCGCCAACCGTTCGCGATCCAGCGGTCAAGCCAGCCCTTCTGTATGGTGTCGATGACGTATTTGGAATCGCTGTAGACCGTGACGCGGCAGCGCTCCTTGAGCGTTTCGAGGCCGCGGATGACGGCGGTCAGCTCCATGCGGTTGTTGGTCGTGTCGCCCTCGTAGCCGGACAACTCCAGCTCACGGCCGTTATAGGATAAAATGGCGCCGTAGCCGCCGGGACCGGGATTGCCGGAGCACGCGCCGTCTGTGTAAAGATCGACCTGTTTCAAAGGAACCTCCCGATAATAATTCTCATAAAATTATACCCTCCTGCGAGGGGAATGACAATGCCGAAAAAAGTCACAGCGCAGAAAGCCCGCATTTTCGATTGACATTTGTGCCATAATAAATGTAAAATTAGATAACTTGAATTCTTGATGAATTTTTTATCCGGCGTAAGCCGGCGGAAGATAAAAAAGATTTAAGCACGGTTCGCCTCAAGGAAGGCGGGCCTTACACTGTTTGCAACTAAAGGAGAAAAATTTGAGTACAGACAACAAGAACGACGGCTATAAGCTGTTCGACAAGATCCGACTGGACGACGCGCCGGCACAGCCCGCGCCGCAGCAGGAAAAGACGAAGCGCCGCCGCGCGGCAAAGACGTCCGATGCGGCAATGGCGTCCAACGCGGAGAAGACGCAGGGCGCCGCGAAAAATCAGAATGCGGCGAGAAAAACAAAACCGGCGCCGCAGACGCAGGCCGCGAAGAACGGCAAAGGCAAACGCGCCGCGGGCGCGGGACCCGTGCGCCGCAAAAAAGCGGAGGAGGGCATGAAGAAGCCCTCGCTGCAGGGAACGCCCGCGCCGCGGCCGAGAAAAAAGCCGCAGCCGGACGCGCAGCAGAGCGAGCCGCGCCGTCCCGTCAAGGTGCGGGACGACGCGCTGCGCATCATCCCGCTTGGCGGTATCGGCGAGGTCGGTAAAAATATGACGATGTACGAGTGCCGCGGCGACGCATTTATTGTCGACTGCGGGCTGATGTTTCCGGACGACGAGTTGTTCGGCGTAGATATCGTCATACCGGATTTCAGCTATGCCGTCAGCCGCAAGGAGCACATCCGCGGCCTCATCATCACCCATGCGCACGAGGATCATATCGGCGCGATCCCGTATTTTCTGCGGGAGCTCGACGTGCCCATCTACGGCAGCAAGCTGACCATCGGACTTATAAAATCAAAGCTCGGTGAATTCGGCCTCGCGGAAAGCGCGAAGCTGCGTGTCATCGAGATCGGCGACACGCTGCAGTTCGGCTGTATGCAGGTCGAGACGGTGCGCGTCAACCATTCCATTCCCGGCGCGATGGCGGTCGCCATCAAAACGCCCTTCGGGACCGTCGTGCAGACCGGGGACTTCAAGGTCGACTACACGCCCGTATTTGACGAGACGATCGATCTCGTTCGCTTCGGGCAGCTCGGCTCGGACGGCGTGCTCGCGCTGCTGTCGGATTCCACGAACGTGGAGCGTCCCGGGAACAGCGTGACCGAAAGCAACGTCGGCAACGCGCTCGAGATGCTCTTTTCCCGCGCCGAGGGCAAGCGGCTGATCATCGCGTCCTTTGCGTCGAACATCCAGCGCGTGCAGCAGATCATCGATCTCGCGAAGCGCCACGGGCGCAAGATCGCGCTGTCCGGGCGCAGCATGATCAACTACACGCAGATCGCGCGCGAGCTCGGCTATCTGAAGCTCGAGGACGATATTCTCGTAAATATCGACGACATCCGCCGCTACAAGCCGAATGATCTCATCATCATCACGACGGGAAGCCAGGGCGAGCCGATGTCGGCGCTGTCGCGTATGTCCGCGGGCACCCACAAGCAGGTGAGCATCGGCAAGGACGATATGATCATCATCTCCGCGACGCCCATCCCCGGCAATGAGAAGTCCGTCACACGCATTATAAACGAGCTGCTCAAGCTCGGCAGCGACGTCATCTACGAGTCGATGTATGAGACGCACGCGTCCGGCCATGCGTGCCAGGATGAGCTGAAGCTTATGATGCAGCTGACGAAGCCGCGCTATTTCATCCCCGTGCACGGCGAGTACAAGCACCTCGTCAAGCACGCGAATCTCGCAAAGTCGCTGGGCATCCCCGAGAAAAACGTGATCATTCCCGAGATCGGCCGGGTCATCGAGTTTTCCGCCGACGGGGTCACGACGGCGCAGACAGTGCCGTCCGGCCGCGTTCTTGTGGACGGCCTCGGCGTGGGCGACGTCGGCAGCGTCGTTCTGCGCGACCGCAAGCATCTGTCGCAGGACGGACTGCTCGTCGTCGTCGCATCTGTCGACATGGAGACGCACGAGATCATTTCCGGCCCGGATATGATCTCCCGCGGGTTTGTGTTCGTGAAGGAATCGGACGAGCTGATGGCGGACGCGCGCCGGGCGGTGCGGAATATTCTGGAAAATTACGTCGCCGCCGACAAAAAGGGGCGCGGAGATGTTAAAATGAAGATCCGGGAGGAGCTCGGACGCATGATGTTCCAGCGCACCAAGCGCAGCCCGATGATCCTGCCGGTCATCATGGAAATCTGACAGAAATCAGGAAGCCGAATGAGTATCAAAAAGAACGTAACCTTTGTCATCGCGTGGTCCATGCTGGCCGTGTGCTTCCTGGCGCTGACGGTCTTCCTGTTTTTTGCGAATAAAACGCTGTTCGTGGTATCCCTGTGCCTGACGTTGTCCGTGCTGCTCATCTTTGCGCTCAACATTTACCGCATCCGCAAGCGCATCAACAGCATGATGGCGCTCATCGGCGGGGCGGGCGTCAACAACGCGCCGCAGTCCTTTCTGTCCGGCATGGAGATGCCGGCGCTCGTGACCGACGCGGAGAACTGCGTTTTGTGGTATAATGAGAGCTTCAAGAGCCGTATGCTCGAGGGGAAGGACACCCTGCTCGAGAACATCACAGGCTCCATCCCGGAATTCGACGTCGCGCGCAACCGGAGCATGGCCGGATGCGGCTACGAGATCGGCGCAGAGCATTATCTCGCGTTCAGCGGCGGAAGTCAGGCGGCGGAGGAGCTGAACATCACACTGTTCGCGCTGGATACCGCCCAGCACCGCGACGCAGTTGCGTTCAAAAATACGCGGCCGTCCGTTCTGCTGTGCACGGTCGACAATTATGACGAGTTGGGCGGAGATACGGGCGAGAGCGAACGCGCGGAGGTGCTCACCGAGGTCTACCGCCTGATGGAGAATTTCATCAACAGCACCAACGGCATCATCATGCGCTTGTCCAACCGCAATTATCTCGCCATCATCGAGGAGCAGCACATCCGCGGCATTATCGAGAACCGCTTCCCGGTGCTTGATAAAATACGCGACATCCCGACGGGCACTATGCCCGCGACGATGTCCATCGGCATCGGCCGCGGCGCAAAGACGCTGTTTGAGAACAATATCCTCGCGCGGCAGGCGCTCGAGATGGCGCTCGGGCGCGGCGGCGATCAGGCCGCGATGAAGACGCGCGGCGGTTATGAGTTTTTCGGCGGGGAGTCGCGCGGCGTGGAAAAGCGGAACAAGGTCAAATCCCGCGTCGTCGCCTCGGCGCTGCGGGATCTTATCACGGCGGCTGACCGCGTCCTTATTATGGGCCACAAGCTGTCGGACCAGGACGCGCTCGGCGCGTCTGTGGGTCTCGTCCGTTTTGCGCAGCTTTGCGAGGCGAAGGCGAATATCGTCTTTGACGCGCGCACCACGATGGCGAAGGCCTTTTATGACAAGCTGCTCGACAACGGTTACGGCGAGCTGTTCGTTACGCCCGCAGAAGCGCAGGACAGCGCAACGGACAAAACACTGTTGATCGTCGTGGACTGCCACGTTCCGTCGCTCGTCGAGGATGCGCAGCTGCTGTCCAGGGTAAAGAATATTATGTTGATCGATCACCACAGGAAGATGGTCGGCTACATAGACAACGCCGTGTTGTCTTACCATGAGCCCTATGCGTCCTCCTGCAGCGAGCTCGTGTCGGAGCTTCTCCAGAATGTCGAGACCGCGGACGAAAAGCCGCGCAAGATCGAAGCGGAGGGTATGCTCGCGGGCATTATGCTCGACACGAAGGAATTCTCGGTGCGCACGGGCGTGCGCACCTTTGAGGCGGCGTCCTATCTGCGAAGGCTCGGCGCCGATCCCGTCGACGCGCGGCTGCTGTTTGCGACAGATCTCGAGACCTACCGTTACAAGTCGCAGCTTGTCTCGTCCGCGACGATCTATCGCGGCTGCGCGATCGTGACGACGCAGGACCTTCCCGAAAATATGCGCGTCGTCATTCCGCAGGCGGCGGACGATCTGCTCAATATCGAGGGCACCTCGGCATCCGTCGTCGCAGTCAAATTTCAAAACGGCATCAATATTTCCGCCCGTTCGCTCGGCCAGTTCAACGTGCAGCTGATCATGGAGTATCTGGGCGGCGGCGGGCACCAGACGATGGCGGGCGTACAGCTGCCGGATATGGCGCTCGAGGAGGCGCAGGCGCTCATTCACAAGGCGATCGATTCATATTTGGACGCAAAACAGCCCAGTAAGGAGAACATGGAATGAAAGTCGTACTATTGCAGGATATCAAAGGAACGGGAAAGAAGGACGCGCTGGTCGAGGTGTCCGACGGTTACGCGCGCAACTATCTGTTTCCCCGCAAGCTCGCGCAGCCCGCGACCCACAGCGCGCTGAGCGAGATACAGTCGAAGCAAAGCGCAAAGGAGCATCACAAGACGGAGGAGCTGGACGCGGCAAAGGCGGTCGCGGAGAAGATCAACGGAAAGAAATATGTCGTCCGCGCAAAGGCGGGGTCGGGGGATCGGCTGTTCGGTTCGGTCACGGCGAAGGAGATCGCCGCGGCGATTCTTGAGTCGACCGGCTGTGAGGTGGATAAGCGCAAGATCGCGCTCGACAAGGATATCAAGGCCTTCGGGACCTATGCGGTCGATGTAAAAATATGCAACGGCGTGGGCGCCGCGATCACGGTGGAAGTCTGCGAATAACGGGAGGCAACATGGCGGAACATTACGGACTCTCGCTGGAGGCGCTGGGCGTCAACTTGCCGTACAGCGTGGAAGCGGAGCAGGCGGTGCTCGGCGCGGTCATCGTCGACAGCCGGGTGCTTGAGGATGTCCTCGGCGTTCTTATGCCGGAGCATTTCTATCAAAAACAGAACGAGGCCATCTTTGCCGAGATGGTCATGATGTACAATGCCGGCAGACCCATCGATTTCGTGACGGTCCTGACCGCAGTGACGGCGGCGGAGATATTTCCGAAGGAAGAGGACGCGAAGGTCTATTTGTACGGCATCACCCAGACGGTTCCTACGCTCAGCAATGTCGTGAGCTATGCGAACATCGTTTTCGACAAATACCAGACGCGCACGCTCATCAATGCCTGCCGGGAGATCATCGACAATTCCTCCGGCGGTGCGGAGGGCTCCGCGCAGCTGCTGGATTTTGCGGAGCAGAAAATTTATGAAATCCGCAGCGGCCGCGAAAGCGGTAACCTCGATCTCATAAAAGAGGTGCTGTTCCGCGTGATGGATCAGCTCAACAAGCTGTCCGGCCCGGACAAGGAAAAGTACAGGGGCCTGCCGACGGGCTTTGCGATGCTCGACCGCGTCCTCACGGGGCTCAACAAATCTGACCTCATCATCCTCGCCGCGCGCCCGGGCGTCGGTAAAACGAGCTTTGCGCTCAACATCGCGCAGAACGTCGCGAAAAATTCGGATGTGTCCATCGCGGTGTTTTCTCTCGAAATGACAAAGGAGCAGCTCGCCCAGCGCATTTTGAGCAGCACCTCCGGTGTCTCCTCCCAGGCGCTGCGCTCGGGCGAGATACAAACCGACGAATGGACCAGCATCGCGGAGGCGACGGACGTATTGTCCAAAGCGCGCATTTACATAGACGATACGAGCGGCATCAGCGTGGGCGAGATCAAATCCCGCGCGCGCCGCGTCAAAAATTTGGGGCTGGTCGTCGTCGACTATCTGCAGCTGATGACCGGCGCAGGGAAAAGAAACGATTCGCGTGTCAACGAGATATCCGAGATCACGCGTTCGTTCAAGATCATGGCGAAGGAGCTGAATGTTCCCATCCTGCTGCTGTCGCAGCTCAGCCGCAGCAGCGAGCAGCAAAAACGACGCCCGATGCTGTCCGACCTGCGCGATTCCGGCTCCATTGAACAGGATGCGGATATCGTGCTGTTTTTGCACCGCGACTTGCCGCAGGAGGGGGAGCAGGAACAGGAGGTCAGCCCGGAGGTGATGCTCATCGTCGCGAAAAACCGCCACGGCGAAACGACCAAGCTCAAGCTCCACTGGGACGGCGAGCATACGACCTTTACATCAATGGAGTATTCGCTGAGCGATGATTGACGAAACCGTTTTTTCCACAATAAGCGAGTTCGGGATGCTGTATCCCGGCGACAACGTCATAGCCTGCGTTTCCGGCGGCGCAGATTCTATGGCGCTGTTGTTTTTTCTTCATAAAAACAAAGAGACTCTCGGAATAGGGGAACTCTCCGCCTGCCACTTCAATCACGGCTTGCGCGGCGCGGACAGCGACCGCGATGCGGAAACGGTGCGCGCGTATTGCGCCCGGCTCGGCGTGCCGCTGGAAACGGAGCGCGGCGGGATGGCGTCGAAGATAAAGCCGCAGGGAGAAAGCGTGGAGACATGGGCGCGGGCGCTGCGCTATGCTTTCTTTTTAAGGCTCGCTAAAGAAAAAAATGCTAAAGTCGCGACAGCGCACAATTTGAACGACAACGCGGAGACGCTGCTGTTTCGCCTCGCGCGCGGGACGGGGCTTCGCGGTGCGGGGGGAATCCCCCCGGTGCGCGGCGATATCATCCGTCCGTTTCTGCGCATATCCCGCGCGGACATTGAGGCTTACTGCGCGGAGCACGCGATCCCCTTTGAAAACGATGCGACAAACGACGCGGACGATTATGCGCGCAACCGCATCCGCCACGCAGTTCTGCCGGCGCTGTGCGGCGTCAACGGCCGGGCGCTCGAGAACATGGGGCGCTTTTGCGAGCGCGCGCTGGCGCTTTCAGCCTATACGGAAGAAAAAGCGCGGGCGCTGCTCGCCGCCGCGCAGGGGGAAGTCGGCTGGGACGCGGCGCTGCTGCTGCGGGATGGGGAGCTGCCCGCGCTCTATGCGCTTGAGCTGCTGCTGCGCGCATACGCGCTCGATGAAAAGCGCCTGCGCCTTGCGCTGGCGGCGGCAAAAGGAGAAATCCCCGCGGTGCAGCTCAACGGGAAGACGTGGCTGCGGCGGGAGCACGGTATCCTTCGGATCGAGCGAGAAGGGGAGATCGCGACGGAAAAGTGCGCATTGGAGCCGCAGATGCTGCATCCCGGCGCGAATCGCTTCGGCGAAAAGACTGTTTTTGCGCGGTATGAGGAAATAAATCATGAACAAAGCGGAAATTTTGACAAAAGCCTCTTAAATAATGCGCTCGACTGTGCTAAAATATTTGGTAATATTATTCTGCGCGGGCGGCGGGAAGGAGACCGGTTCACGAGCGCGCGCAGGAAAAATACGAAATCGCTCAAAAAGCTTTTTAACGAGATGGAGATCCCGGCGCGGGAACGGGATGCGGTGCCGATCCTGTGCGATGAACGGGGCGTGCTTTTTGTCGGCGGCGCGGGCCCGTCGCTGCGCGCGGCAGTCAGCGGCGACACGAGAAAAATATTATATATAACGATCGAATAGGGGGAATTGACCATGAACAACGACGTACTCAAGGTGCTTATTTCCGAGCAGGAGCTCCGCGATAAGGTCCAGGAGCTCGGGCAGGTAATATCGAAGGATTATGCGGGCAAGATACCGGTAGTCATCAGCGTGCTGAAGGGCTCGTTCATCTTTGTCTCCGACCTCGTGCGCGCGATGGACGTCAACACGGAGATCGACTTCCTGGTCGTCTCAAGCTTTGCGGGCGGCGTCGTGAGCACCGGCGCGGTGCGCATCATCAAGGATATCAACATTTCGCTTGAAGGGCGCGACGTGCTCGTCGTGGAGGATATTCTCGACAGCGGGCTGACGCTTGAGTATATATCGGAGATACTGAAGGGCAGAGGTCCGAAGAGCGTTCGCATCGCGACGCTGCTCGATAAGCCCTGCCGCCGCAAATCCAGCATTGTTCCTGATTACACCGGCTTTGTCATCCCCGACGAGTTCGTCATCGGCTACGGGCTCGACTATGACGAAAAATACAGGAATCTGCCGTATATCGGCGTTCTGAAACCCAGCGTCTACACCAAGGAGGACGCGCAGGCCCTGCTCGATCAAAAAGATAAAACCGTCCAGTGACGTAGAAACGGAAGGAATGGATGCAGAACAACAAAAGGAGCCGCAGCATATCGCTCATTCTCATCCTGCTGATGATGTTCGTGATGTTCTATATGTTCCGTATGTCGGGACAGAACGAAATGAAGTATTCCGAACTCATCGGCAAATTTGAAAATCAGCAGATCACGGAATTTGAGCTGAATCTCGGCAGCGGCAAAATGACCTATCGCGAAGCGGGCATGGCGCAGAGCGAGGTAGGAATCGTCACCGTGCCGGATGTCAATTTATTTATAAGCGATGTTCGCGATTATATCTCGGCTTATAACGAGGCGCACCCGAGCGCCCACATGACCTACAATTATGTGGCCGCGTCCAACTGGGGCGTCATTCTGTCGAGCTACTTGCCCATTCTCCTGCTTGTGGGCTTGATGATCTTCTTCTATTACTCGATGAACCAGCAGGGGGGGAAGATCGGCAATATCGGAAAGGCGCGGACCAAGCAGGGGCAGGAGGACGGCCGCAAGAACACCTTTGCGGACGTCGCGGGCGCGGACGAGGAAAAA
>JAYFQJ010000131.1:0-32449 GCA_034927165.1 Oscillospiraceae bacterium | reverse complement strand
AGCGCCGGCGGAGGTTGTCCGCCGGCGCTCTCATGCGAGTCTGCTTAAAAAGATTTCACTTTACACACCGAATATAGTATAATTGTTAAAAACCGGCGTCTTGTCTATTGCGACAAAAAACCGGGCCGAAATTTTACGGTTACGCGCTTGACTCTACCCTTAGGGTAGAGTTGGATAATAAGGAAGCAGGCAGGATATTGTACAGGATCGGTGAATTCTCAAAGCTGTGCCGGACGACGCTCAAGACGCTGCGGTATTACGACGAGGTCGGTCTGCTCAAGCCCGCGTATGTCGACGAGGCGTCGGCGTACCGCTTTTATACGGACAATCAGATCGAGGCGCTGCGCCGCATCCAGCTGCTGCGCGAGATCGGTCTGTCCATCGCGGAGATCCATCAGATACTGGACGGATGTCCGCAGCAGGATATTTTAAACAACAAGCGCCAGTCGCTGCAGCGGGATATCTACGGCCTTGTGCGCAGGATCAATCAGATCGACATCCTGCTGCAGGACGCGGACGAGGTGCCGCGCTATCTGCCGACGATCAAGGTGATCCCCCGCATGACGGTGCTGTCCGTCAAGCTGACGCTGCCGGACGAGCAGTCGCTGCTGCGGTGTCTTGACGGCGTGTGGGATGAGACGCTCGCGGCGAATCCTTCCGTCCGCTTCACAACGCCGCGCTATAATTTTGTTACTTACCTCGATACGGAATACCGGGAAAAACAGATCCGCATCGAATATTTTGAGGCTGTCGAGCGCGAGGGCGCGCCCTGCGGCGGCGTGTGCTTTAAAACGCTGCCGGAGATCACCGCGCTGTCGGTGCTGCACAAGGGCAGTTACAAAGAGCTTCCGGCGGCATACTTGTTCTGTTACGCATGGGCGCAAAAGAGCAACTGTCTTGTGATCGACCGTCCGCGCGAATGCTATATCTACGGGCCGTGGAACAGAAGCAATCCTTCCAGATACATCACCGAGCTGCAAGTGCCGCTCACGGCGGCGGAAAAAACGGGGGCCGAGCTGTAATGGCGTCTTTTCACACATTGTTCAAAACAAAACCGCTCATCGGCATGATCCATCTGCTGCCGCTGCCGGGCTCGCCGGATTACGGCGGGAGTATGCAGCAGGTTCTCGACGCCGCTATGGAGGATCTCGGCGCGCTGGAGCGCGGCGGCGCGGACTCCTTTATTATTGAAAATTTCGGCGACGTCCCGTACTGCTGCGAGAACGAGCCGGTGACGCTCGCGGCGATGACCAAGCTGTCCACGCTCATCGCGTGCGAGACGAAGCTGCCCTTCGGCGTCAACGTCCAGTTCAACTGCACCGAGCAGGAATGGGCGCTCGCGTACGCCGTCGAAGCGGATTATATCCGCGTGGAGGCGTTTGTGGAAAACCGTGTGGGAAAGCACGGCGTCACCTACGCGGCGGCGCCGTCGCTCATGCGGCTGCGCGGACACTATCCCGCGAAAACGCTCATTTTCGCCGATATCAACACGAAGCACACCTTCCCGCTTGTGGAGCAGCCGACGGATTTTTCCGTGCATGAGGCGATCGAGTCGGGCGCGGACGCGCTCATCATCACGGGGCTGCTGACGGGGCAAAGTCCCCGCTGCGAGGACCTTGAGGAGATCAAGGCCTTTACCGGCGACGTGCCGGTGCTGCTGGGCAGCGGCGTGGCCGTGCACAACGCGGCGGAGTTTTACGCCGTCGCAGACGGCGCGATCATCGGCAGCTCTATTAAAAAGGACGGGGATGTGTTCAAACGCGTGGATGAAGAGCGCGTTCGCCGCCTTGCTGCGGTCATTAAGGGGTAAGCATGAACACTGTTTATCAACGTGTGTCGAAAACTTATGTTGACCCGGGTCTGCGCCTGGCCGGAATTTTCAAGGCCCAGGAGATCGCAAAGGAGACGACGCGTCAACTCGCCTCGTTTCTGCGGCCGGGTCTCACCTATGAGGAGATACGGGAGTATGCCGAGCGGACGATGCTCTCCCTTGGCAGCGAGAGCTTCTGGTCGCGCAACGGGCGCGGCGCGCTGGTGCTGTTCGGCAGGCTGTCCGCCTATTCCGGGCACGACGATCCGGACGCCGCGTTTGCGAGCGCCGGCATCACGGTCGCGCAGGACGACGTCGTGAGCGTCGATCTGTGCCCGTGCGTGGACGGCGGCTGGGGCGATTATACGCGCAGCTTTTTCCTCGTGGACGGAAAGGTCACGGCGGAGGACGAGCTCGCGCCGGGTTACTTTAAGGACGGCATGGCGCTCGAGCGGGCGCTGCACGCGGAGATGATCAAATTTGTCGATCCGGGCACGACGTTTGAGGATCTGTATTACCACATATCCGCCATGCTCGCGGACGCCGGCTGGCGCAACCTCGATTATCACGACAATTTCGGGCATTCCATCGAGAATTTTCCGGAGCAGCGCCTCACCGTAGCGCGCGGCGTCACGGAGAAGATCGTGGAGCACGGAAAGCCGCTCTCATTCGAGCCGCACATCGCGCGCGGCGACGGCGACGGTATCAAGCACGAGGATATGTATGTGTGGCTCGACGGCCGTATGCAGTGCATCTGAGGCGCTGCGCGAAAAATCGGTTTCATCCCGCGGTGCGGGTGAAAATATTATACGGAGGAATATATAATGGCTAAGAAAGGCAAAATCGACAAGCTCTCCCTGTTTTTGATCCCGATCGGAATCGCCGTCAACTTCATCGGCGGACAGATCGCAATTCTTCTGAAATTGCCGCTGTACCTGGATTCCATCGGCACGATCGTTGTCGCGGCTCTGTGCGGCTACTGGCCCGGCATCCTCGTCGGTCTCATCTCCAACATTCTCAACGCGATCTCCTCGCCCACGACGCTGTTCTATGCGCCGCTGAACATGGCGTTCGCGGTCGTCGCGGTCATCCTGTCCAAAAAAGGCTGGTTCAAGAACATCTGGAAGACGCTGCTCAGCTCGCTGATCTTCGCGCTCATCGGCGGCGGCATCGGCGCTTGCATCACCTGGATCGTTTACGGCTTCGATTTCGGCAGCGGCGTGTCCTCCATGTTCTCCATCCCGCTGCATGAGGTCGTCGGCCTGCCGAAGTTCCTCGCGCAGTTCATCGCCGAGTCCGCGATCGACGTGTTCGACAAGGTCCTGACAGTGCTCGCCTGCTTCGGTATCTTCAAGGCGATCCCCACGCGTTTCATTTCCAAGCTCCCGCTCGGCCACATCTACATCAAGGACGCCGACAAGGCGCTCGAGGAAGAAGAATAAGCTTCCGGCTGCGCCGTGATCTTCACGGCGAACCAATCGTCTGTCTATAATCAACACGGAAGGGCGCCGGCGTGTCAGTGCGCCGGCGCCCTTTTTGTGTTCAAAGAAGGAGCTCACCTATGGATATGGATTTTGTCAACTCCTTTCGGAGTTACTATAAGGTCGGGAACTTCTGGTGCGACCTTTATCCGCTCACAAAGCTGATTTTGTGCTTTGCGGTCGCGCTGTCCACGATCGTCGTTGCCGACTGGAGATACGGCTTTGCCTGGTGCATTTTTTATTTTATTTTTGCGGCGCTGACCGGCCACGGCAAGCAGTTCGCCAAGGTCTTTCTGGTGCTGTTCGTCGTCATCGGCGTTTTTCTCACGATCATCCGTGAGATCGGCACGCGCACGGGAAACGTGACGGTCATGTTTTCCATCTTCGGCTGGAAGTGGTATCTCGAGTCTTTTGTGACGGCGATGAATATCAACTCCTATATGCTCGGCTTTGCCGGCGGCGTGCTGCTGTTTTTCAACACGACGCCCATGCGCGACATCATGTATGCTTTCGAAAAGCTCGGCGTTTCCCACGAGACGTCGTTTATCATGCTCTCCTCCATGCAGAACATCATAGATCTGCGCAAGACCTCCGTCACGATCCTCGAGAGCCAGAAATCCCGCGGCATAGAGACGGACGGAAACTTTATCATACGGGCGAAGGCGTTCTTCCCGACGATCGGGCCGCTGATGCTCGGCGCGTTCTCCAGCACGGAGGAGAAATCTATCGCGATGGATGCGCGCGCGTTTTCCGTCGACCGCAAGCACACCTATGTGCGTGAGCTGGAGCCCATGCGTTCGGGGGAAAAGGCACTGTGCTGGGCTTTTGTGATCGCTTTTGTGCTGTTGCTCGCCGCGAAGATCTACTTTGCGGTGGTCAAGTGAGCGGGGAGGAAAAAACGATGGCTTTTATTGAACTCAAGGATGTTACATACAAGTATCCCTATACAAAGGCCCCCGCGCTCAAGGACGTGACCTACTCCTTCGAGAAGGGAAAGTTTTACGGCGTGATCGGCGAAAACGGCGGCGGCAAGACGACGCTGTGCAACCTCATCCGCGGGCTGATCCCGCACTTTTATCTCGGCAAGCTGAAGGGTGAGGCGATCATCGACGGCACGGAGGTCCGCGACTGGGACACGGCGGAGATCTCCGCCAAGATCGGCTACGTATTCCAAAATCCCTTTACGCAGATCAGCGGGATCAAGGAGACCGTATTTGAAGAAGTCGCGATGGGCCTTGAGAACCTCGGCGTCCCGCGGGACGAGATATTCGACCGCGTCATCGACGTCTGCAAGCTGCTCAAAATAGAGCATCTCGCCAAGAACAACCCCAACGAGCTGTCCGGCGGCCAGCGCCAGCGCGTCGCTTTCGCGTCCATCATCGTCATGGATACGGACACCCTTGTTATCGACGAGCCGACCTCCCAGCTGGATCCGGAGGGAACGCAGGACGTCTTCGAGATCATCCACACCCTCAAAAGCAGCGGAAAGACGATCATCCTCGTCGAGCACAAGATCGATCTGATCGCCGAATACTGCGAGGAGATCATCGTCATGCAGCACGGCTCCATCGCCGCGAGCGGCGGAGCGCACGAG
Source organism: Oscillospiraceae bacterium (assembly GCA_034927165.1). Classification (GTDB taxonomy): domain Bacteria; phylum Bacillota; class Clostridia; order Oscillospirales; family Ruminococcaceae; genus JAYFNU01. The sequence goes on along the minus strand of JAYFQJ010000131.1, from coordinate 27,564 downwards.
ATTCTCAGCGACCTCAAGACGCTTGAGCGCGGCGCAATGATCCCAGCCGCCGCTATTTTCGGCCATAAAATGGAGCAGGCGGGAAAACCGCTTGGCGAGATACCCATCACGATCGACGCGGCCGCATCGCTCGTCGCGAACAGGAGGCGCTAACTATGGCAATAGAAATCGTAAACGCCGGATTCAGCTATCCGAACGGCTTCCAGGCGCTTGAAAATATCTCGATCACCATCCGCGAGGGCGAGCGCGTCGCCATTGTCGGGCAAAACGGCGCGGGCAAGACGACCTGCGTCAAGATGATGAACGGACTCAATAAGCCCACGCAGGGCGACGTCATCATCGACGGCATCAATACGAAGGATAAGACGACGGCCTTTATCGCGCGCATGGTCGGCTATGTGTTCCAGAACCCGGACGACCAGATATTCAACAGCACGGTGCGCGCGGAGATAGAATATATGCCCTGCTACTTCAAGCTGTCCGAGGAAGAAGTGAAAAAGCGCGTCGACCGCGCGGCTTCGCTGGCGGACGTGGGAGAGCTCATGGATATGAACCCCCTCGATATCCCGTATCCGATCCGCAAGTTCGTCGCCATTGCCGCCGTCATCGCGACGAATCCGAAGTATATCATCCTCGACGAGCCGACGGCGGGCCAGGACAAATACGGCACCGAGGTGCTCGCTTCCATGATCGACGCGCTGGAGAAGGACGGCGTGACCGTCATCACCATCACCCACGACATGGACTTCGCCGCTGCAAACTTTACCCGCATCGTCGCCATGGCGCACAAGAACATCATCGCCGACGGCACGGCGCGGGACATCTTCTGGAACGAAGAGGTCGTCGCGGACGCCCGCATCAAAAAGCCGCAGATCGGCGAGCTCGCCAAAAAGATCGGCGTCGGCGGGCAGATCCTGTTCTGCGACGAGCTGGTCGAAAAGCTTTGAGGGCGGGCCGATGAAGTATCTCGTCACAGGCGCGACCATCACAAACGATATCCTGTACGCCGACGGCACGCGCGCAGACGGCTTTCTCGGCGGCGCGCTGTACGCGCTCAACGGCGTCAAGCCGTACTGCGACGACGTGCTGCTCGTGACGACGGCGGGCCCGGATTTTGGGTCGATCTACGGGGCGTACTACCGCGCGAACGGTCTTTCCATGGACGGCGTCGAGCCGGTGCTTCCGCGCACGCGCTACAATTACCTCGAATACGCGCCAGACGGGCGCTGGATCGAATACTCGAAATACGGCGCTGATTTCGACGTCGATTATCGCGCCGCGTGGTCCATATTGGCGGATTACGTAATAAAGCGGGCGGACGCGGACACGAAAGGCATCTACATCGAGTCCGGCGTCAACGAACCGATCTGGGGCGATATCCCGCGCATCCGCGAAAAAGCGCCCAACGCGAAGATCATGTGGGAGCTCGACACGCCGGACGTCGACGACCCGCTCGTGCGCAAGCAGCTGCTGCCGGTCATTAAAGAGCACTGCGATATCTATTCTCTGAACCTCCCCGAGTCGAAGGACCTGTTCGGAACAACGAGCGAGGAGGCGTCGGTCGAAGCGATCCGCGCGTTCGGCGTGCCCTGCTTCTTTCGCGTGGGAAAAAAGGGCGCATATATGATCGCCGACGGAAAAGCGTGGTTTGCCGGCTCCGTCGACGCCGACAAGAGCGTCGATTCCACCGGCTGCGGCAACTGCTCGACGGGCGCGGCGATGTACGGCTTCTGCGAGGGACTGCACCCGCTGAAGACCGTGCTGTATGCGAATTACGCCGCCGGCCTCAACGCCGCGCAGATCGGGCCGTACGCGCTGTACACGAAGTCGCTGCGCGCCGAGCTGCTTGAAAAGATCGAGCGGCGCTTCATAGAATTGACGAAGGAGAGCTGAATACGATGTTTCTCGAGCTGTTCAGAGAGAAAAGGCCTATCCTCGGGATGCTGCATCTGAAAGGGGACACGCGCGCCGCGCGCATGGACAGGGTGCTGCTGGAGGCGGATATCTACGCGCGCTGCGGCGTCGACGGCATGATCGTCGAGGACTATTTCGGCGATGCGGACGACGTCGAAGCGGCGCTCGCGCTGCTGCGCAGGGAGCGCCCGGACTATACGCTCGGGGTCAATGTTCTCGATCAATTCGAGCGCAGCTATGATCTGGCGGAGGCCTACGGCGCGCCCTTCATGCAGGTGGACTCCGTCTGCGGGCATCTGCCCGTCGAGGAGGACGCCGCATACGCCGCCATGATTGAAAAACGGCGCGCGCGCGGCACTGTCGCCGTCATCGGCGGGGTGCGCTTCAAGTATCAGAAATATTTGTCCGGGCGCAGCCTCGAGGAGGATCTGCGCTTCGGTATGCAGCGCTGCGACGCAATCGCCGTCACGGGCGAGGGCACCGGCATGGACACCGCGGACGACAAGATCCGCGAATTCCGTGCGATCGCGGGCCAATTTCCGCTGGTTGTCGCCGCGGGTCTCACGGCGGACACGGTCCCGACAAAGCTGGCGCTCGGAGACGCCGCGATCGTGGGCAGCACCTTCAAGGACACGCGCAAGGATACCGGCGATGTGTGCGAAGCGCACGTCCGGGAATTCATGGACGCGGTGCGCGGGCTGCGGCAGGCGGAGGCGCACGGTGCTGTATAAAAACGACGTCGCGTTCTGCGGCGCCGTCGAACGGGCACAGCGAACGGTTTCGCAGACGATGCGTGAGAAGCAGTGCCTCTTCCTTGCGGGCGGGCGCGTCGTCGACCCGAAAAACGGATTGGATCAGATCGCGGATATAGAGATCGAGGGCGACAGCGTCGTGCGCGTCGGCACGGGGCTTGCGATCCCCGCCGGCGCAAGGGTCATCGACTGCGGCGGCGCCGCGGTGCTGCCCGGTCTCATCGATCTGCATCTGCACATCGGCGATCTGTTCGACGTCTATAAAAGCCCGCTGTTCAAGGCGGCGGACGACGGCGTAACGACCGCTTTTTCGCCGGGCGCGGGCAACACGTTTATGGCGCCCGCGCTGCTCGGCGCGGAGGCGGACCGCGGCTTGCCGCTGAACGTCGGCGCTTTTGTCGGCGCGGCGGCCGCGACAGCGAGCTGCCTTTCGGATGATGAGCTTGTCTCGCTGCTGCGCGGCGAGCTTTCGCAGGAAACGGCGGGGCAGAAGCTGTCCCGCAACGGCATCACCAACGCGAGCGCACACCGCATCATCGGCATCAAGGAGCATATGGGGCATTTCATTTTGCCCGACGCGACGCTGGAGCGCCTGTTCGATGTGTGCATGCGCGGCGGTGTGCTGCTGATGTCGCACACGCAGGATCCGCAGCACGCGCAGCGCCTCGCGGCGCTCGCAAAGGGCCGGCCGCTGCATCTCGGCCACGCCACGGCGGCGGGCTGCGGCACCCATGCGGACGGCCTCGCCGGTATGCGGGAGGTGCTGTCGCTGGTGGACGGCGAGCAGATCACGGCGGAATTTGTCAGCTCCATGCTGCTTGAAAACCGCGGCCGCGCGGACGGCTTAAAGATGGATCCGCGCGCGCGGGAGCTCGCGCTGCAGGCGCTTGCGGACAAAAAGGTAAGGATTCTCGTATCTGACGGACAAAGCGGCGCGGTGATGAAGGGCTTCGGCGACTCAGCCGATGACATTCCCGCGATCCTTTATCTCGCCGACGCGGGGGTCCTGTCGATGCGGGACGCCGTCTCAACAATGACGAGCGAGCCCGCGGCGCTGCTCTCGCTGCGCACGGGCAATCCGTTCTTTGCGCAGCGGCTCGGACATCTCGGCGCGGGCGCGCTCGCAAACGTGACGGTCGCCGACACACAGTCCCGGCGCGCCGTGTATACCGTCGTCAACGGCCGGGTCGTGAGCTTTGACGGCAGCGCAGTGCGCACCGGCTTCGGCGCCGGGCGCTTTGCCGCGAAGCAGGGCTTTTACGCCAATACCGGCGTCGGCGATCTGACGCTGTATCGGGAGCGGACATGATCAAGACAGATACGACCAATACAGAAGAATGCGCCGCGCTGCTCGCGCAGCTCATCGGCGCAAACACCGCGCAGCCCGCCGGAAACGAGGCGGCACTGTGCGATTTTATTGAAGCGAGATATAAAAATGAGCCGGCGCTGCGCGTCCGGCGGCTGGAGCACGGCGGCTGCCGCGCCTCGCTGCTTATAGAAGCGGGCCCTGAAAATACGCCCGCGACGGTCTTTCTCGGTCACCTCGATACAGTAGCCGCGGGCCCTGCCGCCGCATGGGACGGCGATCCGTTCGAAGCGCGCTTTGACGGCGACACGGTCTTCGGCCGCGGCGCCGCGGATATGAAGGGCGGCGTGGCGGCGATGCTGCTGGCCCTCGACAGTCTGGACGCCGACGCGCTTAAGCGGCGGGTCGTCTTCGGCTTTACGGCGGACGAGGAAAACGGCGGTCTTGGCGCGCGGACGCTTGCGGACAGCGGCGCGCTGGACGGCGCGTCGGAGTTTTTTGTCTGCGAGCCGTCCTCCGGCGCGCTGGGTCTTTGCGAGAAGGGCGCGCTGTGGCTGCGATTGACGGCGCAGGGACGCTCCTGTCATGCGTCGCGGCCTGCGCTCGGCGACAATGCCGCGGAAAAGCTGATCGGACTGATCGACGCAGTGCGCGCGGCGGCCGCAGGGCAGACGCACGTGCTGCTCGGCGGGAGCACCGTGAGCCTCACCGGTTTTCACGCGGGTGTGATGACAAACGTCGTGCCGCCGCAGGCGGAAGCGACGCTCGATATCCGCACGGTGCCCGCGCTCAAAAACAGCGCGCTGCTGGAAAGCATACGCGCTGCGGCGGCGGGAAAAGAGACCGAAGTCGAGGTGCTCAACGACCGGCCCGCGCTGGAGTCGTCCGCCGACGCGCCCTTTGTGCGCCGCGTGCGCGCGCTCGCGCGCGAAGCGGAGCTGCCGGCGGGGGACAAGGGCATATGCTATTATACCGACGCTTCGCTGATCCTGCCGCGCTGCCCGGCGCCCTTTGTCATCTTCGGTCCGGGCGACGACGCGCAGTGCCACACGGCGAACGAGCGCGGCAGCGTGCGGTCCGTCGCACAGTTTGCCGCGATCTATCGCGCATATATCGAACGTTATTGCTGAGCCGTTCAAACGGCGGGAAGAAGGAGACAGCCCATGGAAACTGCGGCTTTAAAGCAGTCCATTGAAAAGATCAAGGTTGCGCAGGACGCTGCGCGTGAGACAATGCTGGAGCTGCACAGCCTTGTGCGCCCCGGCATGAGCGAAAAACAGATCGAATCGCTGGCGCTCGAGGGCCTTGTCCGGCGCGGGTCGGACAGCTGGTGGTATCACGGCGTCGGGGCGCTCGTGCTGTTGGGCGAGCGCTCGTGCGTTTCGACCTCGGGTCTTGAATATTACGCGAGCGAGACGAATATCCTCTCCGACACAGATGTGATCACCATCGACCTCGCGCCGACGATCGGCGGCTACTGGGGAGACCACGCGCGCACGATCTTTATGGAGAACGGAAAGGCGGCGCCGCCGGACGCGCCCACGCTGCCCGCGTTTCAGGACGGGCTGCGCGCGGAGCAGCATCTGCACGCGCTGCTGCTGCAGATCGTCCGCCCGGATTCGACTTATGCGGAGATATTTTACCGCATCAACGAGGAGATCGAGCGGATCGGCTTCATCAATCTCGATTACAGAAAGACGCTCGGCCACACCATCGAATTTCTCGAGCAGGATCGCATCTACATAGAGGGGGACGTCCGGTCGACCTTTGCAGAGCTCGGAAAGCCCTTCACCTTTGAGCCGCACATCGCGAAAAGGGGCGGGGATCGCGGCTTCAAGCGTGAGGATATCTATTATTTTGAGGGGAGCACGCTGCGCCGCCTATGAGCGCATGGCTTCCTCCACGGCGGCGACGCCTACCGCGCCGCTGCGCGCGCCGAAGTGCGACACGCAGATCGACGCGGCGGCCGTGGCGAAAGCGGCGGCGTCCCGCAGCGATTTTCCGTTCGTCAATGCGGCCATGAAGGAGGAGCAGAAGGTATCGCCCGCGCCGGTCACATCGACGGCGTCAACGCGCTTTGCCGGCACGGAAATACAGCCCTCCCGGCTGTAAATCTCGCAGCCCGCGGCGCCGAGCGTGACGACCACGAGCTCCATGCCGAGCTCCAGCAGATGCGCCGCCATGTCCGCGCGCGCGCGGCCCGCGCAGACGCTCGCGACGCCGAGCTCGTTGACCAACCCGATATCCAGCTGGCGGAAGCGCTCCTCGTCGCCGTCGCGCGCGTAGTCCACGTCGACGTCGCAGACGAGCTTCGCGCCGTCCGCGCGCAGGGCGTCCGCAAAGGACGGGCCGTGCAGCGCGCCGCAGCGAACGAGCAGCAGATCGTTGGGCGTCGTATAGACGTAGCGCGCCTTTTTGAGCATCTCAAAGCTCTGCGCGCCGATATCGACGGGCTGCGGCTCAATGCGCGGGATGAGCATCGTGTGGTCGCTGCCGGTCATGAAGATCATGACCTTCGAGTCGGCGAGCGTGTCGTCGAAGAAAACGAGCGAGGTGTCGACGCCGCTTTTTTCAAGATCCTCGAGCAGAAACCTTGAAACGGGGCCGCGGTTGAGTATACTTGAAAAATAGGTCTTGACGCCAAGCGAGGCGCAGACGCACGCGGCGTTGGCGATCATGCCGCCCGGGACCTGCCGCATCGCGTCCACATAGACCTTGTCGCCCTGCACGGGCCATTCGGGAGCGCGGTAGTATTCGTCGAGCGCGACGTCGCCGAGATAAACGCAGTAATCCATGGTGGACACCTCCGCTTTTTTATTGAGTATAGCATATTTCAGGCTTCTTTACAGCCGCCTTGCGCGGCTTCCAATCAAATCAGGAAAGGAAACGGGAGAAATGGACAAGAGAAAATTTTTGATCGACTGCGACACCGGAACGGACGACGCCATCGCCATCATGGAGGCGCTGTACGAGCCGCGCGTGGAGGTCGTCGCCTTTACGACGGTCGACGGCAACGTGGAGGTGGAATACACCTCCAGAAACACCCTCAATCTGGTCGACTACCTCGGGTTTGACATCCCCGTGGCGGTCGGCGCGGCGGAGGGGATGCGCCTGCGCTATAATTATCACGGGCAGGACGAGACCACACACGGCCGCAAGGGCATGGGCCCGGTCGTCATTCCGGAATCGAAAAAGAGCTTCAGCCCGCTGCGCGCGACGCAGCTGATCTATGAGAAAGCAAAGGAATGCGGCGGGGAGCTCGAGATCCTTGCGATCGGCCCGCTGACCAACGTCGCGCTCGCGCTGCTCGAATACCCGGAGCTCAAAAAGCTGATCAAGCACCTGTGGATCATGGGGGGCGCCGTTTACGGCGGCAACGTGAGCACGACGGCGGAGTTCAACATCTGGGCGGACGCCGAAGCGGGACGCGTCGTGTTCAAAAGCGGCATCCCGCTGACGATGGTCGGCCTCGACGTCACGCTCAAGGCGGTCATGCTCGAGGAGGACGCAAAGCGGCTGCGCGCGCACAACACGAAGGCCTCCAACCTTGCCGCCGAGCTGCTGGAGTTCATGTTCCGGCGCCGCGACGAGGGGCATGAGGACGCTGTTATGCACGACGCGCTGGCATTTGCCGCGGCGCTTTGTCCCGAGTGCCTCAAAACGGAAAGGCTGTATGTCGACGTGGAATGCACCGGCGAGTACACGTGGGGGCACACGTTCGCGGATCTGCGCGGACGTCTGGGCCGCCCCGCGAACGCGGCGGTCGCGCTCGATATCGACGTAAAAACCTTTAGGGAGTATCTGCTGGGCTGTTATGACAGAAGCTGAGACAACAAAATCGCCGCTGCTGTGCCGCGACAGAGCGTTTTACCGCAGGGCGCGGACGCTCGCGTTTCCTCTCGCAGTGCAGCAGCTGCTGCTCGTGGGCGTCAACGCCCTCAATACGCTGATGATGGGCCGCTTCGGGGAGACCGAGATGGCCGCCGTGTCGCAGGCCTCTCAGCTGTATTACATATTCACCATCATCGCCTACGGCATGGTGTCGCCCGTCGGGGTGCTCGTCGCGCAGTACTGGGGCAAAAAGGACGCCGAGACGACCCGGACGCTGTTCGGCATCAGCTTCCGCATCGGCGTCATCTTCGGCGCGGCATGCACGCTGCTGGTCGTGTGCTTCCCGTCCGCCGTCATGCGCATCATGACGAGCGACCCGGCCGTGCGCGCCATCGGCACAAAATATCTGCTGATCATCGCCGCGTCGATGATCCCGTTTTGCATATCCGATGAGATCTACAGCTTCGTGCGCGCCATCGGCCGCGTGCGGCTGGTGTTCTGGGGCAATCTCATCTGCTATTCGATCAATATCGGGCTCAACTACCTGCTCATTTTCGGCAAGGCCGGCCTGCCCGCGCTCGGGGCCCTCGGCCCCGCGGTGGGCACGCTCGTCGCACGCATCGCGGAGATGGTCTTCCTGCTGGTGTGCCTGTTCGCCCGCAGCGACGAGCTGCCGCTCAAGCCGGAGATACTGCGCCGCTTCGACCGCGCGCTGTACCGGGATTATGTGCGGGTCATGAAGCCGATCCTCGGGCACGAGCTCATTTGGAGCTTCGGCACGTCGGCGTCGCAGATCGTCATGGGCCAGATCAGCACCGGCGCGGTCGCCGCGTATAATATCGTTTATACGCTCAACCAGCTCATGTGCGCGGTGCTCACGGGCTACTCGGGCGCGGCGCAAATCCTCATCGGCAACACCATCGGCGCGGGCGATATACCGCGTGCAAAGCGGGAGGCGCGCTCTCTGCTGCTCGTAGCGACGGGCATCGGGATCGCGGGTATGGCTCTGGTGCTGCTGCTCGGAACCCCCTTTATCCGTCTGTTCAGCATTACGGATGAGACGCGCGCCTACGCGCAGCGGCTCATCCCGATCATGGCGGCGGTGACCTTCTTCAACGCCTGGGAGATCATCGGCCTCGTGGGGATTCTGCGCGCGGGCGGCGACGCAAAGACGGGCTTCTGGACCGACGTCGTGACCATGTGGATGATCGCCATTCCGCTCGGGCTGCTCGCGGCGTTCCGCTGGCAGCTGTCGCCGGTGCTTGTGATCCTGCTCATCAAGTGCGATATGCCGATGAAATCGATCGTCGGCGCCGTGCGCGTGCTGCGCATGCACTGGATCAACGATCTGACGCATCTTTCCGCAGAAAAGGATGGGGCGGCACAGGGATAGGAACAGGAAGAAATAAAAGAACCGGACACCGTCGCTTTGCTGCGGCGGCGTCCGGCTTTTGTTTTGTGTTTACGGCTTTTGTGCCGCGAGGATCAGATAAGACGGCGTTTCAATGAAGGCATTGTACCGCTCGGGAAATCTGCGCTCCCAATCGGCCGGCGGGAGCGGTTCGCAGACCTGCGTTACGACCATGCCTGCGCCGACGATCGCGCGGATATAATCGCCGAAGGTGTGGTGATAGCTGAAGCTCAGAAAATTCTTGATCGTGTCGATGTATTCTATCCACGGCTGAATGCAGGCGCGCTCCCGCCCGTCGAGATATCGGACCGTCCATTCGCTGTCGTCGGGGAAGGCATCCCCCTTTTTGATGGGGTACTGCGCCGTGTAGACGGGGTGCATCACGGAAAAAACGCACGCGCCCCGGGGAGCCAGCATCCTGTCGACGCCGCGAAAAAAGGCGTCAAGGTCTGCGATATAATGCGTGAGGGTGGAGGAAAACACAAAATCGAACACTTCATCCGTAAAATGCTCCGACACGTCCGCCTTGCGAAACCGGGCGGCGGAGCGCGTGCGCTGCGCGTTTGCCCTCGCGATCCTGAGCATTTCGCCGGACAGGTCTACACCCGTGATCGACGCGGGATTTTTTTCTTCGAGCAAAAAAGTGAACCGCCCCGTGCCGCAGCCCAGGTCGATGACGCTTTTTCCGGAAAGCTCCGGCAGCATTTCCCGGACACACGGCCACTCGATGGCGCTGCTGTACGCGTCCTCTCCCGCGGTGAACGCGTCATAGGCGGCCGCCATGCGATCCCAGCTTGTTTCTGTTTCTTTCATATTTCCTCCGAAAAGCAAAGTACAGTGCTTTTGCGGCGGGGAGTCCGAAGGAGCCGCCGCAAAAAGAATGCAGCGGCCGTGAGGCGCGGCGACTGCATTCTGAAGCGTTTTGTGCGTGAAAGGGATCGTTACAGGTCGAGCAGCATGAGCACCTCGTCAAGATATCGCCCGTCGTCCAGCTTAAAGCCGCGCGGCCGGATGGCCAGTGTCCTGAAGCCATACCGTTCATACAGCGCGACGGCGCGTTCGTTTTCGCGGACCGCGGTCAGCTCGACCGTTTCGCATCCCGTCTGCCGCGCGGCCTCCAGAACGCCATCCAGCAGGTGGGAGGCGATGCAGAGATGCCAGAAATTACGCAGGATGGCGATACCGAGCTGCGCGCGGTGGGCTAGCTTGCGCCGGGGCCCGTTTCCGTGCAGGCTGCAGTTGCCGACGATCCGCCCGTCCACATAGGCCGAGAGCATACAGTCATGCGCGTCGTCACGCGCCGCCGCGAGCAGCGCGCGCTCCTCCTCCGGCGTTGTGGTGATCTCGTCGGGGTAGCGAACCATGAATTCCGTTTCGGCGGAGATCTGCCGCAGGTACGCGAGCATCAGTTCCGCCTCCTCCGGGCCGGGACTGCGAAGAGTACACGGCGTGCCGTCTTTCAGCACAACGGCCTGCTCGGGCAGGATCATAGGTCGATCCCGAGCAGCCGCTTTGCGAGCAGACCGATGACAAAGGACAGCGCCGCGACGGACAGGCTGATGCCCGCCATCTCAAAAAAGCGCTTTTTGAAATCGAGGTCCTTCGCGACCGCGAGATAATAGTTAAACACAAGGATGACGAGCACGACGATGGCGAGCATCGTGAACAGCGCCGCGAGATATCTTTCCGCGGGGAACAGCAGATACGGCAGCACCATCAGCGCGACGGCGATGACGTACATAATGCCCGTGTAGGTCGCGGATTTGAAGGCGTTGTGCTCGCCCGCCGCCTTGGCGGACAGATATTCTGAGGAGGCCATCGACAGCGTTGCGGAGATGCCCGTGATCAGTCCCGACAGCGCGATGAGCTTTGTGTTCTGCAGTGCGAGCGTGAGGCCCGCGAGCGTGCCCGTGAGCTCGACGAGCGCGTCGTTGAGTCCGAGCACCATCGAACCGACGTACTGCAGCCGCTCCTCGTCGAGGATATCGAGCAGTGCGCGCTCGTGCTGATCCTCCTCCTCGGCGATCTTTTTCGCCGCCGGAACCTCGGCGGAGATCTTTTCATATGTATCGTTTGCTACGTCCTCGCCGCCTTCCATGAGCTTCAGCGCGAAGGTGTAGCCGAGAATGGAGGACAGCAATGCAAGCCATACTATTTTCCCCCGCTTCGGTGCGACGTCCGTGCCCGTATAACCCTTCCAGATTTCGCTGTGGCGCAGCTCCTCGTCGCCGATGGAGCGCAGCGTCGCCGCGTCCTTTTCGTCCCGGACGCGCTTCGCGATGCGGTGATAGATGTGGTACTCGGTCAGCTCATTGCGCTGAAAGCCGAGAAGGATCTTTTTTGTTTCCTGTGACAGTTCCATTTTTCTCCTTTATTTTAGATCGCCGAGAACGACCGCGGCGATCACGTCCTTTTTTTCCTGTTCCGTGTTGAGCTTTTTCAGATTGATCTGCGCTGTCCGCACCTGCGCGCACAGCTGCAGCGGCCGGGCCAGCGCCTTTCCGGAGGCCGTGTCCGCGCGCTCCTTGAGCTCCGCGAGCGCCTCGTCGAGCTGCCATTCGCGGTCGACCTCCATGCCCGCAGCCTCCATCGCGATTTCCACCGCCGCGATGTACAGCTCAAACGACGCCGGCGCCTTTTTGTGTGTGCACGCCCGCAGCAGTGTCAGCAGCGGCGCTTCCGACGACGGCTTGACGATGGCGTTTGCCGACAGATCGTTCGCCGCTTCGATGCGCGCGAGCTGTACCAGCAGCCGTTCCTGCCGCTGCGCTTGTTTTTCCGGCTGCGCGCGCAGGCTGTAGTCCGCGCCGTACAGCTTCCCGAAGGCCTTGAGCGTGTCACGGTAGCCGCGGCGAATGTTGCACTCCAGCAGCGCGTGTTCAAAGGAGAGGATGCCGCCGAGCGAGGATTTCGGGTAGACCATCGTGACGAGCGGATGACCGTTGAATTCCGAATTGTCAAAATCGGGGCGCAAACCGACCGCCACGACCTCGTCCGCGCCCAAGCGCAGCGCCGTCGTGATGGGCAGGTTCTCGTAATAGCCGCCGTCGATGTAGACGTCGTCGTCGATGTCGCACATCGGGAAGGCGGGGAATACCGACGCGGAGGCGAGCACGTACTGCCACAGGTAGCCGTCCTTTATGTCAGCGCGGGTGATCTCGCGCGGGGCGAAGGTCGGGAAGCGCACCGTCATGAAGCCGAACTCGACGCCGGACGAGAGAATGCGATCCTCGCTCATGATCTCGCGCAGGATTTTCTTGAACGGGGTGATATCCGCGCCGCGGTCGCTCACGTATTTTTTGATAAAGCCGCCGATCTGGGAGAGATTCGTCATCGCGGAATCGATTGACAGCGCGAGGTCGAGATCGACGTTTGACATGATGTCGTCCGCCGTGATGCGGCCCCAGAGATCCTTTGCCAGGTCATAATCCAGCTGCGCGTACAGCGCCGCGTTGACCGCGCCGATGGACGTCCCGGTCACAACGTCAAAATCCATGCCGAGCTCGCGCAGCGCGGACCACGCGCCCATCTGATAGGCCCCGCGCGAGCCGCCGCCGCCGAGTACAAGCGCTCGTTTCATAGAAAGACTCCTCTTTTCTTGCTCTTTGTATATTATACAGCAATTGTGGAAAATTGGAACTCATTTTCTTTGCCCGCACGGTTGCCTTGCTGTCGGGCAAGGACTATAATAATAACGATTATGAAAAAAACTGGAGATAGATCGGATGAATGACCGTTTGAGGGACTATTATGCGTCGCTGCGCGGGAAAAAAGTTTTTTTTCTCGGCGCAGGCGTCAGTCACCGCCAGCTCATCGAGACGTTCTGCGCAAAGGGCGCGCGCGTGACGCTGTGCGATAAAAAGGACCTGCAGGCGCTCGGAGATTACGGCAAAAAGCTCGAAGCGCTCGGCGCTTGCTTTCACCTCGGCGAGGACTATTTGCGGGGCCTCGAGCAGGCGGAGATCATTTTTCGTACGCCCGGCATCGATTACACGAAGCCGGAGATCCAGGCGGCCGTCGCGGCGGGCGTGACCGTCACGTCGGAGATCGAGACCTTTTTTGAGCTGTGCCCCGCGAAGCTCGTGGGCGTCACTGGCAGCGACGGAAAGACGACGACCACGACGCTCATTGCCGAATTTTTAAAGGCGGCGGGCTATACCGTCCACCTCGGCGGCAATATCGGCGCGCCGCTGCTGCCGCGCATCGAAGAAGTCGAGCCGGAGCACGTCGCCGTTGTTGAGCTTTCAAGCTTTCAGCTCATCTCAATGAAAAAAAGCCCCGACGTCGCCGTCGTCACCAACATGGCGCCGAACCACCTTGACCATCACAGGGATATGCAGGAATATATCGACGCAAAGCGCAACATCCTTTTATACCAAAAACCCGGCGATATCGCCGTGCTCAACGCAGAGAACGACATCACCCGCGGCATGGCGCCGGACGTGCGCGGCGAGCTGCGGTGGTTCTCCCGCTGCAACGCCGTGCAAAACGGCGCTTATATGGACGCAGAGAAAAACCTCATCCGCGTGCGGAACGGGGAAGAGACCGTCGTCATGAATCTGCGCGGCATTAAGCTGCGCGGCGAGCATAACAAGGAGAACGTGACGACTGCGGCGGCGGCCGTGATGGGATGGATCGACGACGCGGTGATCCGCGCGGTCGCGTCAGCTTTTCCGGGCGTCGAGCACCGCATCGAGTTCGTGCGGGAAAAGGACGGCGTACAGTGGTACAACGACTCCATCGGCACGTCGCCCACGCGCACCATCGCGGGCCTGCGGTCGTTTGAGCAAAAGCTGATCCTCATTGCGGGCGGCTACGACAAAAAAATCTCCTACGCGCCGCTCGCGCCGGAGCTGCTCGCGCACGTAAAACGGCTGTATCTGTGCGGGCCGACCGCGCAGAGCATCAAACGCGAAGTAGAAGCGCTGCCCGCATACGGCGACAGCGGGCTGCACATGGCGCTCGCCGCCGCCCTGCCTGCGGCAGTACGCAGCGCGGCCGCGGCCGCGCGCGCGGGCGACGGCGGGTTGTTGTCGCCCGCGTCGGCGAGCTTTGACGCCTATCCCAATTTTGAAGCGCGGGGAAATCACTTCAAGGAGCTGGTAAAGGAGCTATGATGGACGCATACGAAATTATTGAAGCGCTGTGTTCGCAAAAGGGTGTTTCCGGACGAGAGAAAAGCGCCGTCGCGGCGGCGCGGAATATATTAAAGGAATACCCGTGCGAGACCGACGCGCTGGGCAACCTTATCGCAACCGTGCGCGAAGCGCAGCCGGGCGAGAAGACCGTCGTGCTTGAAGCGCACATCGACCGCATCGGGCTGATGGTGAGCTACATCGACGACGAGGACTTCCTGCGCGTACAGCGCGCGGGCGGCGTCGATCCGCACACGCTCATGGGCAGCGAGCTGATCGTAACCGACAAGAAGGGCGAGGACGTCACGGGCGTCGTCGGTCTGCCGTTCCCATACCCTGCAAAGCCGCACAACACCGTCGCGGACAGCGAGCGGGAAATGCCCGCGATCGACGAGATGCGCATCGACACCGGCTTCGAAAAGCCGGGCGAGCGGGTGCGGCTCGGCGCCGAGGCGATCATGAAGGCGGACATTTTCCGGCTGCTCGGCACGCGCGTCGCGGCGCCCTGCCTTGACGACCGCGCCTGCTGCGCGTCGCTTATTCTGGCGGCGCAGCTGCTCAAAAACGAGGATATCCGCTGCGGTCTCAAGCTGCTGCTTTCCACGCGCGAGGAGATCGGCGGTATGGGCGCCATGACCGGCGTGTTTCCGCTGGACGCGGACGAGGCGATCGCCGTCGACGTGACGACGGGCGACGCGCCCGACGTGAAGGAGGAGGAATCGACCTGTCTCGGCAAGGGCCCGCAGATCGACATCGCGCCGATCCTGAGCGATTCACTCACGAACCGTCTCATCGATATCGCGAAGAAAGAAAACATCCCGTACCAGTTGTTCGTCGATGCCCGCAGCACGGGCACCGACGCCGACGAGATGACGACGGTCGGACGGGGCGTCCGCACCGCTCTCGTGTCGCTGCCCATCCGCTTTATGCATCATCCCGTCGAGACGCTCGATCTCACCGACGTCGACGCGGCCGCGAAGCTGCTCGCCGCGTATGTCAAGGAGGTACGGTAATATGTTTGAACTCATTAAAACGCTGTGCGATCTGCCGGGCGTCACGGGGCGCGAGAACACGGCCGCAGAAAAGATAGAGGAGCTTGCGAAGCCGTATGCCGATACAGTCTACCGCGACGCGCTGGGCAATTTCATCGTATTTAAAAAAGGCGCGAAAACGCCGGACAAGCCGGTGATGCTCGCCGCACACATGGACGAGGTCGGCTTTTATGTCAACTATATCACCGACAAGGGCTTTTTGAAGCTGCTTGCGGGGGGCGGCCTGTACGGTCAGTCGCTCGCGGGCAGGACGCTTTTTTTCCCGCGCAGCGGCCTGCGCGGCGTGCTCGGCAAGGCGCCCATCCACCAGCGCAAGGGCGACGAGGGCAAAAAGGTGCCGAAGCTGGACGAGCTGTACGTCGATATCGGCGCCGCGTCGAAAGAGGAGGCAGAGAAGTATATCCGGCTTGGCGATGTGGCTGTTTTTGACACGCAGCTGCGCCGCTTCGGCGACGACGGCATCGTCGGCAAGGCGATCGACGACCGCCTCGGCTGTGCGCTGCTGCTCGAGATTTTAAAAACCGATCTGCCAGTAGACTGCCACTTTGCGTTCACCGTGCAGGAGGAGGTCGGCCTGCGCGGCGCACAGACGGCCGCTTTTGCGGTGCGCCCGGGCGCGGCGATCGTTGTCGATTGCTGCGGCGCGGCAGACAACGCCGGCTTTAAGGACAACGACAAGATCGCCTGCAGCGGCAAGGGCCCGGTCGTCAGCTATGCGGACCACGCGACGCTTTATGATTATGAGCTGTTTGACAGGGTCTGCGCGCTCGCGGACGCGAACGGCATCCCGTGGCAGACCAAAACCCGCTTGTCCGGCGGCACCGACGCGGGCGCTATCCACAAGACGGCGGCGGGCGCGCGGGTCGTCGGTATCTCCGTCGCATCGCGCAATATCCATTGCGCCGCATCCACGGCAAACCTCACGGATGCCGAAAATGCAAAAAAACTGATCGAAAAGACGCTGGAGCTGTTTGCAAATGTTTGAAAAATTCGGAATCAGCGAGCGGCTGTGCGCGCTCGACGAGGAGCTTATGGCGGCGTGCGCGCCTGCGTTTTTGCGCGCGGAACAGATCCGCGACTACAACCAGATCAAGGTGCTCGAGGCCTTCACGAGGAACCGCGTCGGCGCGCAGCACTTTGCCGGCTCAACGGGCTACGGCTACGGAGACGTCGGACGCGACGCGCTCGACCGCGATTTCGCGGACGCCTTCGGCGCTGAGGACGCGTTGTGCCGCGCGCAGTTTATGAGCGGCACCCACGCGCTCACCGTTGCGCTGTTCGGCATCCTGCGCGCGGGAGACACACTGCTCGCGGCGACGGGAGAGCCGTACGATACGCTGCAATCGGTCATCAGCGGCGACGGCGTCGGTTCGCTCAGGGAGTTCGGCGTCAGGTACGAGCAAGTCGAGCTGCTGAACGGCCAGCCGGATTACAAAGAGATCGAGCGGCGCGCGCCGGGCGCGAAGCTCGTGCATATCCAGCGCTCGCGCGGCTACTCCGGACGCGACGCCTTTTCCTGTGATGTGATAGAAAAGACTGTCGCCGCGGCAAAGCGCGGCAATCCGAATGCGGTCGTTATGGTCGACAACTGCTACGGTGAGTTTACTGAGACGACCGAGCCGACACAGCACGGCGCCGACCTTATCGTCGGCTCGCTCATCAAAAACGCGGGCGGCGCTGTCGCAGAGACGGGCGGCTACATTGCGGGGCGCGCGGATTGCGTGGAGCTGTGCGCTCACCGGCTGACTGCGCCCGGCACGGGGCGGGAGATCGGCTGCTGGCCGCAGGGCCTGCGCACGCTGTACCTCGGGCTGTATATGGCGCCGGCGATCACCTGTGAGGCGGTCAAGAGCGGGATATACGCGGCGGCGCTGTTCCAAAAGCTCGGCTTCCCGACCTTCCCGGACAAGGACGCGCCGCGCAGCGACATCGTCACGACCGTCGAGCTGGGCAGCCCCGATAACCTTAAGAAGGTGTGCGCCGCCATCCAGGGCGCATCGCCGGTCGACAGCTATGCCGTGCCGGAGCCGTGGGCAATGCCGGGCTATACCGACGAGGTCATCATGGCGGCGGGGGCGTTCACAAACGGCTCGTCCATCGAGCTGTCCTGCGACGGCCCGCTGCGCGCCCCCTACCGGCTGTATCTTCAAGGCGGCATCAGCCTGACCGCTTCGCGCTATGCGTATTTAAAAGCAGCCGCGCTGCTTACGGAATAAGTAATGACATAAAGGAGGCCTCGCGTATGGATCACAAGGAGCAGACAAAGCTGGAATCCCCGTTCGCCAAATTCGCCGTCATCTTCGGCATTCTCGGCGCCGTATACGTACCGCTCATCTGGGCGGCGGAGCTTCTCAAGGACAGTTGGGCCTATGCGGCAAAGCTCTACGGAAACATGGTCGACAGCGGTTCCAAGACCGCCGCCGCGGTGGGGCTTGCTGCGATCCTGCTCGCGATCTTTTCGCTCATCCGCAAGGAAGAAAAAAAAAATCTGGATGTCGCGGCGATCCTGCTCGGAACCATTTCCGTCGCGCTGGTGTTTTTATATTTTGGCAGCATACAGCTCGTGTGAACGCCGCGCAGACCGCGCCTGAAAAAAAGCGTCCGCTCCTCGCCGAGGAGCGGACGCTTTTGCCTATTCCGCGTTTTTTTGGATACGGATATCTTCGCCGAAGAAGGGAAGCTTCGAGCAGCAGCCCTGCAGACGGGAGTTGATCTTCTCGCCGTAGCGCGAGAGGAGCGCGTCTTCGTCGTCAAAATTGGTCGTGAGGATGAACGGCAGGGCCGCGCTTATGCGGGAATTCAGGATGTCATAGAGCGCTGAGCGGATAAAGGTGCTGCCGTATTCCGCGCCGAGATCGTCGAGCACCAGCAGAGAGCACTGCTTGAGACTGCGAAGCGTCGCCGTTTCATGTCCGCTTTCAAAATACTCTGTTTCAATTTGACGCAGCGTCCCGGCTGCCGAGCAGTAAACGACGTCGAAGCCGCGCTGCAATATGCGGTTTGCGACGCTCAGCGCGAGGTGCGTTTTGCCGAGGCCGGCGTCGCCGAACAGCAGCAGGTTTTTATCGCAGCGCGGAAACTGCTCCGCAAACTCGCGGCACTGCTGCAGATTGTCCCGCATATTGTCCCGCGCGGAAACGCCCTGCGCGGGGTCGACCGCCGCCGCGTAGTAATCGAGTGAAAAGCTCTCGAAAGAGCACAGCTTCAGGGGCGATACGCGGTTGATTTCCTGCGTCGCGCCGTCCGCGAGCAGCCATTTAAGACAGGCGCACGGCGTCCCGTCGGGCAACGCGCCGGTGTCGCGGCAAGTCGGACAGTAGTACTGGGGCAGCAGCGCGTCCGCCGCATAGCCGTTTGCCTTTACGAGCGCCGAGTCCTTCGCCGTCATCTCGTCGAGATGTGAGCGCAGGGACGGCACCGATGTCCCGTCGCCGCCGAGCGCCGCGCGCGCTGCGCTCACGCCGAGCTGCGCGATCGTCTGCTCGAGCGCGGCCAGCGCCGGAATTTCTTTGAGGATGCGCGCCCGGTCGTCGTCGCTTTTTTGTCTGTACCACAGACGGCGCGCCTCCAGACGGTCGTCGGCTCGCTGCCGCACCTGCTCATTATATGCCACTGCCGTTGCCCTCCTTCTGCTTGCGTCTCTTTTCAAGCGCCGATTTCATCATGGACTTGTCGCCGCGGTCGGCCTTTTTGTACGCCTCCGGCTGCACGTTGACCGCGCGCTCCATCGTGTCCTTGATGGAGGTATAGCCGCTGTTGTACCACCCCTTGAGAATGGTATTTATGTAGGCGACGGGATTTTCCACCGTCTGTCCGGACGACTCCAGCCGCGCGTTCGCGGCCTTTACAAAATCAATATCGTAGCCGTATTCCTCAAACCACCGCGCAATGCTCGTCTTCGCGCTGCGCGAAAAGGCTTTATCCTTGAGCGCCAGCGCTCCGGCGACGGCGGCTTCGTTCCGTTCCCGCCGCTCGAGCAGCCGGATGTGGTCGTTGATCTGCGCGGGGTCGCAAAGCCCCTGCTCGCTCCACTCGCCCGCGGTGCGCGCGGCAAGGGCGATGATCTTGCGGTTGCTTTTGGCGCGCGGAGCACAGTAGGCGACAATGGTGAGGATGACGTCGACGGGCAGCCCGTCGTAGGCGCGGATCTCTGCGAGCATACGGCTCTCGAGCGTGTCGAGCGGCCGCCCGACGATGGCCTCCGCCTCCTGAAACAGCGCAGCGACCGACGGATCGCGCAGCGACAGCGCGCCGATGTCCTCGCTCGAAAGCGCCGCGCGCGCGGATGCCCTCGGCGGGGCGGGGGAGCGTCTGCGCGCAGGCCCTTCGGCCGTCTGCGACTCGGAGATACGCCCCGCCTCCTGCCAGAACGCGAGCGCGCGCGCCGCGACCGCATCGCTCATGGAAAGCGCCGCCGCGAGCGCAGCCGCATCTGCGCAGCCGCCCTCGCACAGCAAAAACAGCGCCGCCCTGAGCGCCGGTCCGTCCGCCTTGCGATACTGCTCCGCGAGCGCGGACGGCAGCGCGTTCGGATCGAATTTTTCCTTCAGATGATACACGTAAGCTCCGCCCTTCTTCTGTGTACTCATCTTATTATTTTTGGCGCGCCGTGTCAATGCGGCCGCCGCATTTGCATTGACAAGCGGCGTGCGGGACGATATAATAAAATGCACGCGGGTGTAGTTCAATGGCAGAACACCAGCTTCCCAAGCTGGATACGAGGGTTCGATTCCCTTCACCCGCTCCAAAAACGTCCCCGTGACTTTGCGCCGCGGGGACGTTTTTCCATAGGGGGCGCGGCCCCCTCTTGGCGCCCGTTTTCTCCGCTGTGCTCTGAAAACGAACTGTCACCCCCACAGTTGAAAGCGCTTGACGGCGGCTTTGCCGCCCAAGCGCTCATTGGACCGCCGTATCGGTAACGGCGGCAGTAAGCCGACTTGCGGGGCGCGAGACGGAAAGCGCACCCGCCCTTTCCTCGCAGCAAGGAAGAAATCCCTCCAAAACGTCCCCGTGACTTTGCGCCGCGGGGACGTTTTTCCATAGGGGGCGCAGCCCCCTCTTGGCGTCTGTTTTCTCCGCTGTGCTCTGAAAACGGACTGTCACCCCCTCAGTTGAAAGCGCTTGACGGCGGCTTTGCCGCCCAAGCACTCATTGGACCGCCGCATCGGTAACGGCGGCAGCAAGCCGACTTGCGCGGCGCGAGACCGGAAAGCCGCGTGCTGTTTTGAAGCCTGCATTCTATGACAATTGATTAAGGATAAAGCGGGAGCACGGCTGTGCTCCCACTTCAGTGCTTTTGCAGGCGGTTTTACGGCCGCGGGACGCCCCGCTATTTGATCAGGCGATTGCCGTTTTTGCGCTGCTTGCGCTCCTCCGAGGACGCATACAGCACCGGCACGACCGCCATCGTCAGCACCGTCGCGAACAGCATCCCGAACAGCAGCACGGACGCCATCGGCGCGGTCATCGGGTCGTTTGCGAGAATGAGCGGAACGAGGCCGATGCACGTCGTGATGCTCGTGAGCAGGATGGGCCGGATGCGGGAGGTGACCGCGTCGACGCAGGCGGCGTGGATGCTCTTTCCCTGCGCGCGCTCGGTCTCCATGACCTCCATGAGCACGATGCCGTTGTTGACGACGATGCCGAACAGGCTCACCGCGCCGAGAATCGCCATCGCCTGCAGATCCATGTTGAACAGCCAGAGCCCGAAGCAGCAGCCGATGAGGGACAGCGGGATGCTCGCGATGATGATGAGCGGCTTCGTGAGCGATTTGAACTGGAAGTAGATGATGAGGAAGATGACGAAAATGGCGACGGAGACCGTCTTGTATAGGTTGCCGATCAGGTCCATCATGTTCTTGTATTCGCCGTTGGAGACGACCTCCACGTCGGACAGGTCCATCTCGTCCATCCGGCTGTTGAGCTGCGTCTCGATGCCGATGGCGCTGTAGCCGGAGGACACGTCGCTGAGCACCGAAACATACAGCTCCCCGTTATAGCGCTTGACGCTGGAGCGGACATTTTCGAGCGAGACGTCGACCATCTGCCCGAGCCGGACATAGCTGCTGCCCGCGCTTGAGGAGATGGGCATATTGAGCAGCGTATCGAGGCTGTCTATGTCGGCACTGAGCACGATGTCCATCTCCTGTCCTCCGGAATAGTAGGTGGACGCGGTCGCACCCATGACGGCCGTGTTGATCTGCTTGACGAGGTCGTATTTGAGCATACCGAAGGAGGAAACGATGTCCGAATCCATATTGACGACATACTGATATTCGCTCGTCGGCGCAACGACGCGCACATTGTCCGTCCCCGAGATGGAGGTGAGCTCCGCGCCGATGGCGTCTGCCTTTTCAGTGATCGCATCGATGTCGTCGCCCGTCACGAGCAGCGTGACGGCCGCGTCCGTGGGCATGGAGTATTCGAGCGTGCGCACGGTGATCGCAGCGCCGGACACGCGCGCGTTGATCTGCTGCTGCAGCGCGCGCGCGGCGTCGGTCGTCGAACCGAGCTTTGCAAGCTCGTCCTCGTTGAGCTGGATCATGATCTGCGCCGCGTTGTCGGAGTCTGCGCGCGAGGCGACGGTGATGAAAAAGTGAGGCATATCGGTGCCCACAGCGCTCGAGTAATGATCCACGAGGGGCGATGCCTCCAGGATATCGCCGATATCGTCCACGACCCGGCCGGTCTGCGACAGGCTGACCGTCTCGGTGTCAATGTTGATGTACAACACCGGCTTTGTGGAGTTCGGGAAGAACTTTACGCCGAGCTGCGTCATGAGCAGCAGGCCGACGAGCAGCGTGCCGAAGGAGAGCGAAAGCGTCAGTTTTTTATGGCGCAGACCAAATTCCAACAGACGCAGGAAGAACTGCCGCACAGGGGATTTCCGGTTGATCGCCTTTTCCGATTCGGGCTTAAAAAAGATGTACGCCATCACGGGCGTGATGATCATGGCGACGAGGTAGCTCGCCGTGAGCGCGGAGATGACGACGATGGGGATGGTGGAAACGACCTTGCCGACGGTCCCGGGCACAAAAAACAGGATCGCGAAGGTGGCGAAGGTCGTGAGCGTCGACGTCAGCACCGGACGGTAGGTCTCGCGCACCGCCGCGACGATGGCGGAGACCCGCTCCTCGCCGGCGTTCAGGTGCTGCTGGATGGCCTCGCTGATGACGATGGCGTTGTCGACGAGGATGCCCAGCGATATGATGAGCGCGGCGATGGAGATGAACTGGAACTCGATGTCAAACAGCTTCATCGCGATGAAGGTCAGAAAGATGGACAGCGGAATGGAGATGGAGATGATGATGCCGTTGCGCAGCTGCACGCCGAGCATGACGACCAGCACGATGAGCAGCACGCTCTCGATGAGATTGAGGATAAAGTTGTTGATGGACGTGTCCACGTCCTCGGGCGAGAACATCACCTCGTGGAACAGCAGATCCTCCGGCAGCTCGGTGCGCAGCGTCTCTATGGCGGCGCGCACGCGCTTGCCGATGTTGACGGCGTTGATGCCGTCCTCAAAATACCCCACGAGCATCACGGCGGGCTGGCCGTCCTGTTCGTAATAATAGCTGTCCGCGTACGTCAGGCTCACGTCCGCGACGTCCTTGAGCTTTACGAACGCGACCGATGAAGAGCTGCCGCCGATGACGGTGTTTTCGATGTCGGCAAGGCTCGTGAAGATGCCCGGCGTGTTGACCGTGATGGCGCCCGTCTCATATTCGATGGCGCCCGACGGAATACTGAGGTTCTGCGCCTGCAGCACCTGCAGCACGCTTTCTATGGAGACGCCGTACATCTGCATACGCCCGACATCGAGCTTGACGCTCACCTGGCGGGTGCGCTCGCCCTCGATATCCACCTGCGTCACGCCGTCGACCTTGAGCAGCTCGCTCCTGATCGTGCTTCCGTAGTCGACGAGATCCCCAAGCTCATAGTGCTCGCCTGACAGCGAGATGATGAACTGGGTCTGCGAGATCATGACCGACGTGACCTCGCTTTCAAGGCAGGTGTCGGGCAGCTCGCTTTGCGCGTCCGAGATCGCCTCCTTGAGCGCGGGGAACACCTCGTCGATGCCGACGTCGAAATCGTACATGATGACGATGATGCTCGCGCTGTTGATGGACTGGGACTGCACCGAGCCGATGTGATCGAGCTGCATGATCTTATCCTCCAGCCGCGTCGTCACAAACTGGTCGACGTCGTCCGGAGACGCGCCGGGATAGACGGTCGTTATATATGCGGCCGCGACCGAGGTGTCCGGATTTTCCTGCTTTGGGATCACATAATAGCAATACAGGCCGCCCACCACAATGGCGGCGACGACAAGGATCACCGCCACGCGGTGTTCGATCAGCTTGCGGATGATTTTATCCCACATACGCGCCGCCTATTCCACGATCGTGACGAAATTGCCGGATTTGAGCGATTTCATGCCGTCTACGATGACGCTTCCGCCCGCTTCCAGCCCCGACACGCACACGAGGTCGTTGGCCACTTGAAGGATCTTCACCCGTTTTTTGACGGCCCGGCCGTCCTCGACGACAAAGACATAGTCGTCTCCGTCGTTGAGAATGGTGCCCACCGACAGCCACGTGCCGCGCAGCGCGCCCGTTTCAATGCGCACGCGCACGATCTCGCCCGCCATATAGCGCTCGTCGCTGTCCGGCAACGAGACGCGCACGTCGTAGGTGCGGCTGTCCTCATCCGGAACAACGCCGATATCAGTGACTTCGCCCGCCATTCCCACACCGCCGACGGTGGAGGTACACGCCATACCCCTTGTGAGCGAGCGCACATCGCTCGCCGAGACGCCGAAGCTCACGACGCTGCCGTAGGAGCCGACGACCACGACGGGATACAGCGGAACGGCCACGCCGCCCTCGTTGACGGTCACCTGCATGACATAGCCCGTGATGGTCGCGCGCAGCGTGCAGTCGCCGAGCGCCTGCGCCGCGGAATCGTAATTGATCTTTGCGTTCTGGTAGGTGCTGTCGGCGTCGGCGTAATTGCTGCTCGCCGTATCGTATCGGTTTTGGTAATAAGCGACGGTATCGGTATAGCCCGCCGCCACCGCAATATTGTCCATATTGGTCTTTTTTGCGTTGAGGGTCGTGACCTGTGCGGCGGCGCTGTTGTAGGCCGCGTCTTTTTCATTATAAGTCGTCTGCTTGGCGTTGTAATCTGCGAGCGCCCGGTCGTAGGCCGCCTGCTTTTGATCGATGAGCGTCTGATCGGGCGGCGACGCGTTTTTCGCGGCGTCCAGCTCCGTCTGCGCGGTGCTCAGCGAGGTCTGCGCCGCGGTGCGCTCCGACTGCGCCGTTTGCCGTTCGGCGGACGCGGTATCGCGCGCCTGCTCCGCGGCGGTGATCTGTGCGTCGATGGTCTTTGCGTCGTTCAGATCGGTCTGCGCCGACGCAAGATTGCTCTGCGCGAGATTGCGCGCGCTCTCGGCGCTTTTCAGAGAGTTGGAGGCGACCGTGAGATCGTCCTCGGCGTTTTCGGTGTTCATCTGCACGAGCGGGTCGCCGACGTTGACCGCGTCGCCCACCTCCACATAGATATTCTCTACCGTGGATATGCTCTCATAGGTCTCCTGCTGTATCGTCTCCGGCTCGATGGAGCCGACATACTCGAGTGCGGACATCTCGCTTTTGGGCCGGATCTCCTCCACCTGTACCGCGAAGGCGCGCGCTTGCGCCGCCGGCGCGTTCGCTTTTTCCACGGCGCGGGAAACAAACAATCCGACAAAAAGAAGGATTGCGAGCGCGCCTGCCGCGGCCGTGATCTTTTTGCCGGATCGTTTCCAGATGCTTTTTACTTTTTCGGGTATGCGCAGTGCTGCGGCGGATGATCTGCGGTCGTTCATGTGCGGCGCTCTCCATTCAACAGAAAATCATTTATTGACAGCGGTTGATTTATTGTCTGCTTTTGATTATACTTTATCTGGCTGTTTTCAAACAATAAATAAATTGTAAACAAGGCCGAAGATAATCGTCACTTGAGCCCATTTTGTTTTTTAAGGGGAAAAGGATAGATGCTATGGAGAAAAACGTGGATCGCCGCATACGAAAAACGCGCCTAGTTCTGCGCAGGGGACTGACGAAGCTCATGCGGGAAAAGCCGGTCAACGAGATCTCGGTGCGGGAGCTGGCGGAGCTGTGCGACATCAACCGGGGGACCTTTTATCTGCATTATAAGGACGTCTACGATATGGTCGAGACGCTGCAGCAGGAGCTGTATGAGGAATTCCACGCGCTGCTCGTGCGCCACACGCCCACGGATGAGAGCTCCACGGCGCTGATGCTCATCGATCTTTTCCGCTTTATAGAGGAAAACAAGGATCTCGCCTCCGCAATCCTCGGAAAATACGGAAATTCCGCCTTCATACAAAAGATGACGGATGAGGTCAAGCGTATGTGCGCCCCTGTTTGGGATCGTCTGGAGCGGCAGGACCGGCTGCAGTTTGAGCGCTACTATTCCTTTATGGTCAACGGCGCGATCGGCGTCGTGCGCGAGTGGGTGCAGGCGGACTGCCCTGAGCGCCCCGAGGACATCGGCATGACCATCAAAAACATCATCTACGACGGCCTGCGACATCTCGGCTGAGCTGTTTTTTTCGATGGGATCGTGCTATAATACAAAAAGCAAATAGCTTTTTTACAGAAAGGATCAATGGATTTATGGCAAAACGCGCATTTGTTATCGTTCTTGACAGCTTCGGCATCGGCTACGAGCCGGACGCCGATCTTTTCGGCGACGTGGGAGCGAACACCCTGCGCAGCGTCGCTTCTTCCTCAAAATACAACACGCCGGAGATGGCCGCGATGGGCCTTTTCAACATCGACGGCGTCGACTGTCGCCCCGGTGTGAGCGCGCCGACGGCCAGCTTTGCCCGGCTGCAGGAGCGCTCGATGGGCAAGGATACCACGATCGGCCACTGGGAGCTCGCGGGCATCGTTTCGCCGCGCGCCCTGCCGACGTATCCCAACGGTTTCCCGCAGCCGCTTATCGAGCAGTTTGAAAAGCTCGTCGGACGCAAGGTCGTCTGCAACACGCCCTATTCCGGAACCGACGTCATCCGCGATTACGGCGAGCACCACATGAAGACGGGCGACCTCATCGTCTACACCTCTGCGGACAGCGTTTTTCAAGTCGCGGCGAACGAAGCGATCATCCCCATTCCCGAGCTGTACGACATCTGTCAGAAGGCGCGCGATATGCTCACCGCGAGCGGGGAGCACGCCGTGGGCCGCGTGATCGCTCGCCCGTTTGTCGGCACCAACAAGGACAACTTCCAGCGCACGACCAACCGGCACGACTATTCCCTGCATCCGCCGAAAAAAACGATGCTCGACTATATTCAGGACGCGGGCATGGACACCATCGGCGTCGGGAAGATTTATGACATTTTTGACGGCATCGGCGTTTCCGAGAAGATCCGTACGACGGGCAACGACAACGGCATGGAGGTCACGCTCGGTCTTGCGCAGCGCGATTTTGAGGGCCTTTGCTTCGTCAATCTCGTAGATTTCGATATGGTCTACGGCCACCGCCGCAACATCGACGGCTATGCGCAGGCGCTGACCGATTTTGACGTTCAGCTGCGGGCGCTGCTTCCGAAGCTGCGCGCCGACGATCTGCTCATCCTCACGGCTGACCACGGCTGCGACCCGGGCTACACGAAGACCACGGATCACACGCGCGAATATATCCCGATGATCGCGTGGGGGCAGGGGATCAAGCCGGGCGTGAATCTCGGCACGCGGCTGGGCTTCTGCGATATCGCCGCGACGGTCTGCGATTTTCTCGGCGTAAAGGCCGATATCGAGGGCAGCAGCTTCTACGGTGAGATCAAAAAGTAACGATCGGACGGCAGCGCCGCCACGTCTGTGCGGCGGCGCTGCCGTACAGACGCGCACAGTGGCTTTCACACAAAATTGCGTTGACATCGCGCGCGTCTTACGATATAAGAATTGAGCGTCGAGGGCGTGAATGTCTGTGTGGGGGCGTAGCTCACCTGGGAGCGCAAGCACTCAGGTATGCGACCCCTCAACAATGAGGAAAGCAAAAAAATTGAATAGCCCGGAAGTCCAGTAAAATCAAAGGTTTCCGAACACACGGGGGTATAGCTCAGCTGGGAGAGCGCCTGCATGGCATG
>JAYFQJ010000133.1:0-10879 GCA_034927165.1 Oscillospiraceae bacterium | reverse complement strand
CGCTGCTGACGAAGACCATTCATCTGAATGAAGCGCCGGACACGATCATCGACATCGAAAAGAACCCCCGTCGCCTACATGAAGGCCGTCGTCTGTAAAAGAAGATAGCCGCAACAAAACGGGCCGTCCCCACCATATGGTGCGGACGGCCCGTTTTGTTGCGGCTATCTTCTTTTACAGACGACGGCCTTCATGTAGGCGACGGGGGTTCTTTTCGATGTCGATGATCGTGTCCGGCGCTTCATTCAGATGAATGGTCTTCGTCAGCAGCGCCTTCACATCCACATAACCAGAGCAGATCAGCTCCACCGCCTCCTCGGGTTCTCCCGCAAATGCATCTCTTGAAAAATTGCCCATCAAAGCACAGCAAAAGACCGCCGACAGGTTCGGCGGTCTCTTCGGTCGGTACATGGCCTATCGTTCCGGCCGATCGGCGGCTGCTCACTCCGTCCGCTTCAGCGGTCCGCAGACGCGCGCGATCGGCGCCTTAACCCGGTTGAGTGTCCACTCGACGATCGGACCCGTCGCAACGATTCCCACGATGGTACCAACGCCGACGGTGCCGCCCATCAGATAGCCGATCACAACATACAGCGCGTCCAGCGCAATGCGCACATATTTGAGTGAGACACCGGTTTTGCCGACAATGAAAAGACTGATGAACTCAGCGGCGCCGATGCCGAACTCTATCGAGATGTAAAACCCGACACCGACGGCGAAAGTCACGCACCCCACCGCCAGGATCAGCAGGCGTATCCAAAGCGCTGAGCCGGGAACGGGAAATGTCTCCGCAATAAGCGCCCGGAAAAAGTCGATCAGCGCTCCGGTCGTGAATACCGTCACCACCGTCCCGACGCCGATATATTTCCTCCCGAAGATCAGCATAAGCGTGAAAAGGATCAGATTGTTGAGCAGCGTGATCTGTCCATAGGTCCATCCGAGCCACACGTGCTCGCCGTCCACAAAAATGGAAAACGGGTCGGCCCCGAGGCCGCACGCATAATAACACGCGATACCGAAGGGCATCAATAGCACGGGGATCGCCAAAAACGCCGTGCGCTTGAGCAGGGAATCGGTATTTATCCGCCCCAATAGATCTTTGATCATTTTTTTGCCTCCTGTATGGAAAATTGTCTGTCGATCCGCGCGAGAATCTGCTCGCACTTTTCAAGGATCGCCTGCGCATCCAAGCTGACGAACTCACCGCCGCGCACCGTCATATGACCGTTCGCAAAAACGGTATCCACCGCATGCCCCGTGCCCGCGTACAGCAGGTTGGAAAGTCGCGTCGCGCGGTTGACGAGCGCCACATCCTTCGATGTGTCGATCAGCAGCAGATCCGCCTTCCCGCCTGTGCGCAGCTCGCCGAGATCCGCATAGCCGAGCGCCCGCGCGCCGTTCGCGGTCATCATCCGGTAGGCCGAGCGCATATCCATCGCCGTGGCGTCGAGCGTCGCGGCCTTTTGCAGGTAGGCGCCGGCACGCGCTTCGCGGATCATGTCTCGCGTGGAACTGGAAGCCTCCCCGTCG
Source organism: Oscillospiraceae bacterium (assembly GCA_034927165.1). GTDB lineage: Bacteria > Bacillota > Clostridia > Oscillospirales > Ruminococcaceae > JAYFNU01. Next base: position 9,349 of record JAYFQJ010000133.1, on the reverse strand, counting down.
CAGCCCAGCGTCACGTTGATGCCGCGCTGCAGCATCTGATGGATCTTGGGGATACCGTCGCTTATTTTCATGTTCGTGTTCGGGCAGTGCACGGGATTGGCACCGGATTTTTTGATGAGATCCAGTTCGTAGTCCTGGAGCCAGATGCTGTGCGCAAGAAGCGTCTTTTCATCCAGAACGCCGAATTCATACAGGCATTCGCACTCCCACATACCCTCGCGGCGACGGACGTTTTCGGTCTCCTGTTTCCCCTCCGCGAGATGGGTGTGCAATATGAGGCCGCGCTCGCGCGCAAACTGCTTGAGCGCCTGCATCAGCTCCCTTGAGACCGCCGGAAGACCCGCTGGCGCGCAGCAGGTGCGGACCATGTCCGCGTCGATCCCGTTGTACTTTTGATAAATATCCTCGCTCTCACGCAGGCATTCGTCGATCGTCTTGATCGACGTCTTTTCGTTTTCCACCACATCCGTGTGGTTGCCGATACCGATCGTAAGGCGCATGCCTGCGTCGCGGAAGGCCTGCACCTCGGCGTCCACATAAGCGCGGTCGCAGATCATCTCATTGATCGTCGTCGTACCGAAGCGCATCCCCTCAAGGCAGGAGAGCAGCGCAGCATAGTAATAGTCCTCTTCCTTCATGTACTGATGAAAATTCCCCATGCGCACAAGCCACCGGGTAATGGGATAATCATCCATATAGCCCTTTGAAAAGGACTGAAAAGCATGGCAGTGACAGTCGACGAAGGCCGGCAGCGCGAGCATACCGCGTGCATCCACTACGGTATCCGCAGGCTGCCTGTCGATATGCGGAGCGATCTCTTTTATGCGGTCGCCGTCGATGCGCAGGTCGCAGCGGGAATATCCGAGCGTCTGCAGCTCCGCAAGGTCGCAGTTCTTGATCAGATAGGACAATTGAAAGGCCTCTCTTTCCGTTTTTTGGGTATGCAAAAACAGACCGCGCGCAACTCGCCCGTCTGCCGTCCGGCAGCAGCGGCCCACCGCGCGGTCTGTTCTGGCTTACCGCTGCTATTTCATGAATTTGGCGCGGAACCGAATGATATCTACGTTGTAATAATCCTTGCAGTAGAGGATCGGTTCATTGTCGAAGCCCATCCATCTGGAGGAGACAAGCATACAATTTTGCTTGGAGATAGGGTAATCGCTCGACAGGCTGCCGGTGACCGGTGAGACAGTGCAGTTTACGCAGTTGACCTCTTCCTCGAAGATGCGCTCCAGCTCTGCCTCCAGCCCGTCCTCATCGCCTCGCGGGATCTTTTTGAGCATATCCGAAATGAAATAAAAGGTGTTGAGGATCGCAATATTCTTTTTGTCCGCAGAGAACAGCACGGAAAAAACGTCGATCGGTTTTCCGTTTGCTTTGAGTTTCTCATCCAGAAAGGCGTCGTAATCCGATTGATGCAGCTTCTTGCGCAGCACGGAGACCTCGACGCCCGCGTCCTCCAGCCTCTGCCGCGGAAGCATCGGGAATTCGGGATACCGCTGCCGCTCCTCGTGCCCCGGCTCATAGATGACGAATGTCCCCTTGCCCTGGTAGGTGTGCAGATAGCCATCCTCAAAAAGGATCGCAAAGGCAGTCCGCAGCGTGGTGCGGCCCACACCGAACATGGCGGCGAGCTCCGCTTCCGGCAGCATCTTGTCTCCCTTTTTGTAGTACCCGCTGACGATCAGATCCCGCAGCTTTCTGTAGACCGGCAGATAGATCGGCATCCCGCGTGTCGTCGTGCGGATCTTCAGATATTCGCGCAGCTCCTCAGCGCTCCTGATATCTTTCGCATCCATCGTTTACTCCGTTTTCAGGCATTTTTATGATTATAGCGCAAATAACGGATGTATTTCAATGCGTACTTTGCAAACATTGTAAAGCGTCACTTTTTCTCCAGCTTCGCCATCGCGCGCGTCGCGATCTCGATGACAGTCCGCATAAGAGGGTCGTATTCCCGCTCAAAGTCAAGCGTCTCCCCTGTGACGTAGTTGTCCGCTACCAGCAGCACGGCGCCTGCCTTGCTGCCTATGACTGAGGCGACCGTCAGCATCGACGCGATCTCGTTTTCTATGCCGAGCACACCGAGCTCCCTCCACGGTCTGATGCGCTCCTCCATTCCATCGTGCGCGAACAGCGACTCGAGAAAGATTGCGTCATGCGTACGCACAACGCCCTGAATCGCCTCCGTGCCCATTTCCTTCGCGCTGTCGGTAATGGCAAACAGAACGTCCATGTCTGTCGCCGCCGGATACTGAAGATTGATGTATTCTATGGTCGCGCCCTCGCCGCGGACAGCGCCTGTCGGAATGATGATCGTCCCGGGCTTGATATCGGGCTGGATGGCGCCGCAGGTGCCGACCTTGATCATATTCGTGCAGCCCACATGGCGCAGTTCCTCCACCGCGATAGCCGTCGGCATACATCCCATACCGACGGACATAACGCTCATCGGCACGCCGTGTTTTTCGCCCTTGTACGTGATATATTCGCGATATTCCCCTGTCTTTTCAGCCTTGTCGAAGGTGTCGGCAATGATCTTCGTGCGTTCGAGATTGGATGTGAGGATCACGCCGTGGGTGATCTCGCTCTCGTTTATACCCAGGTGATGCATCCTTCCGTCCGGATGCGTCAGCTTTCCGCTTTCAAACATATTCATCGTATGACTCATTCTTTCGCCCCCTATCTCCCCTGTTTTTCCCATTCGTCCAGGATCTCCGCCGCGCGCGTCGCCACCTCACAGCAGCGCTTTTCACGCGCCTTGAAATAACCGGGCTCCTGCGTCTGCGGATACGCGGTGCCTGAGTCCGGCCCGACGTAATATTCAGTGCCCTCGATCATGCTGCCCATGGAAAGACAAATGGAGCCGGCGCGCAGGCCAAGCCGCTTCGCGATGATGAAAATCGCCGAGCTTTCGTTCTCGACCATTTTGACGCCCGCGTCCACCCAGGGTTTCATGCGCTCATACTGGTCTGCCTTGCTGTTTTCGCTCTTTTGGAGCATCTCCGAATAATACGTTTTCAGGTCATCCCGGAGCTTAAGCCAGTCGCCCCGTTTGTCGAGCGTTTCAAATTCTGCTTCTCGCTCGATATCTTCGATCATGACGCAGATGGTCTTACTGTCCAACACGCTGAGATATTTCCGCACAAACTCCATGACCACGGAGGGCATGTAAGTGTGCCGACCTATGGCGTAGCGGAGGGCGCTGTTGACGATACAACCGAAATCGTCATCATAGATACACTTCATCCAACGTATCGGACAGAGGACTAAATCGTCCTTGCCCTCATCGGTAATGACGAAGCCCACGTTGTCCTTATCGGCCTTGTCCAGTATCTCATCGAGCTTTTCACCCAGCTCAGTGCGGCTGATCCGTGCCATCTGGTCAAGGGGCTGTATGTATTTGAACTGTTCCAATTTTGTTCCTCCATTCCGTAGTTAACCGTCTGCGAAGATGTCCTCGCAAACCAGACACCTTTATTTCTCTGGTGTAGAGCGGGTTCTCGAATCTGTCTCTCACGAGCTGCTCTCACCTCCCGAGTCGAACTGATCGGCGGATTCAAAACCGTGAAATAGAAAGTGCATCTTGTCGATGCGCTTATCGATGTGCCAGTGTCCACAGAACCACGCCTTGTATTCAACAGCGTCTTCGATCTTGTCAAGCCAGTGCTCCGTGCTGTCGTCAACAGTACTCTGGTCGATGGAAGGCAGGAACACTTCTGTCGGCTCATACCTGAAGGGACAGGTATGCGAGAGAATCACATCAAAGTGTTTCTCTGCAATCTGTCGCTCCACATACGCCTTGATCTCGTCGGAGGGCTGTTCGTCCTCCCACCAGCCGTACCCGTGAGAGAGACGGTAGAACTTGTCCACACTGTAAGCACCGCCGATGACGAGGTACTCAAGCCCCTCCAGCGTGTAGATATCTCCGTCCCGCGCAAACAGAATGTTGGGAAATGCATCCTCAAACCAGACCGTGCCGCCGTTCCAGTTCTTTGTTAGATAGGACGGGATGTTGGCCGGTCTTATTTCATGATTGCCGTGGATGCAGAGGATGGTCTGTTTGAGCCTCTGCAGCGCAGACTTCATCACTGTGTCACGCTCGTCAAGGCAGAAATTAGCTCCAACATCGCCGAGGATCACGATGGTATCGTCAGCCGTTAATTTGAACCGTTTGCAGAACCGCACGACCTCGAATGCCGAACCGTGAGTGTCCCCAGTAAAGTAAACCATTTGGATCTCCACCTTTCCGCGATCATTATATCAGCCCATCTGCCCGAATAGTTGGACACACAGAAAACATAATCACTTTTACAAAATCATATGCACTTTTACCCCGCACAAAATTAAACCAGCAGTCAAAACAATGACTCCCGGTAGATTGTTTTCTATACGAAGCGCAGTACAATTGTTATCGGTTCGTGTGTGACAGCGCCGACTTGCGGTCGCGGAGCGATGCCTTGATCGCTTTTACCGTGTCTGTGATGACCATCCTCTCATAACCGCTGCAATCTGCCAGCAGCATGGTGACCTCTTGGCTTGCCGCCATGACGGAGCCGGTGAGCTGCTCTGCAAGGAGAATGTCTGCCGGGATGTCCAGAGCATTTGCAATCTGCACGAAGGTTTCAAGGCTCATTCTCTTTTTGCCGTTTTCTATGTAGCTGACATAGGTGGGCGACTTGTCGATCAGCTCCGAGAAGTCCAATTGGGAAATGCGGTTTCGTTTCCTGATGACCATGATGCGATGCCCGATTGCTTGATAGTTTAGACTCATAATAAGAACCTCCAAAAAAATATTGTCGGTCCCATTATAAAGTCAAGGCTAAATGATAATCCTCTCATTATATCAATTTAGCCTGTAGTTGATATAATTCGGATTATAAAATAGTCTACAGATTAAGTCGAGAGGAGTGAGACGATGGCAGGGCGAGATACAACGGAGAGTCAGGCAATCGGCTCACGGATCAGAGAGGCGCGAATCAAAAACGGCATGAGCCAAGCAGAACTCGCTGTTAAGTCCAGCATCTCCCTCCCACATATCAGCGATATAGAGCTTGGGAAAAGCAATATGATGCTCCCCTCATTCATTCGGATCGCTGAAGCCTTACAGGTATCCGCCGACTCGCTGCTCCGCCCGAATGTACCGGGTGTGACGAGCCTATATGAGAGCGAATTTTCCGAGCTCCTCAACGACTGTACTCCTTCGCAGATGGACTCTATCCTGAAAATCGTTCGGGAACTGAAGCAAACCATGTGTAAAAAAGGCGAAGAATAGAATCTATCAAAGCGGGTTGGAGTGATCCAATCCGTTTTTTCTTTTCAAATCTAAACCAGAGGTCAAGTTCTTGACTTCTGGTTTATTTCTTTCTTGGCGAACGGATTATATAATTTCTTGGTAAGTATTATCTTCCGGAGGGATTTCATGTCAGATTTGATAAAAAAGAGCGAGGACGCTGATCTGGAGACCATGCCGTCCTTCGACTTCATATTGGAAAAAGAGGCCGAGCAGCAGACGCAAGTTGCGGAGCATCGCGCTTGGCTTAAAAGCATCAAGCATGAACGGCCTCTCCCAAAGCACCACTACAAGGTTGCGGTCTATATCCGCTACTTCAATCAGACGAAGCATGAGGATTACCTTTCATACCACAAGCAGCAATTTCTTGACACCATTGGGCTATGCCCCAACTGGGAGTTTCTCGGCTTTTACATTGACGAGGGCGGAACTGCCCCCAACATGGAAAACGCAAAGGAATGGACGCGGCTGCTTCAGGACTGCTTTGACGGGAAGGTCGACCTGATCATTACGCAAAAGGTGAGCAATGTATCGAAGAAGCAGTCCGAGATCACCTTCTGCGCCCGAATACTTGCGGCGCATCAGGTGGGTATCTATTTCATTTCTGAGGACATCTTCACGCTTGCCTCATACTATCAGGAAGACTTGAAAGACCCCTTTTTCTATCCATCACCTGATTGGCAGCTTCTTCCCGATGATGACCTCGCGTTAAGAGGTATACTTCATGATTAATCAGTCCAAAAAGCAAAAGGAAACCGAGCAGAAGCAGAAAATTCATCGACGGGTATATACCAAGATTGATCCCGAGAATTATGAGTTCATCCCAGCAAAAAAGCAGATCGACTACTACGACAACGATATCCCGCAAAGAGTCGCGGTCTACGCTCGTGTTTCAACGGACAATATTCAGCAGACTTCCTCATACGAGCTTCAAAAGAAGTATTACGAGGAGTTTGTCATTCGCCATCCCAACTGGACTCTGGTGAAAATCTATGCCGATGAGGGCATAAGCGGAACTTCAATGGCTCACCGGGACGAGTTTCTGGCAATGATTGCCGACTGCCGGGCCGGTAAGATCGATATGATCATTACGAAGAGCGTTTCGCGGTTTGCCCGTAATGTGGTCGACTTTCTCAGTATGGTGCAGTCCTTGGCAGAACTGCCGCATCCGGTCGGGATCTTCTTTGAAAGCGAATGCATTTTCTCCTTGAAGGATGACTCTCAGATGGCGCTGTCGTTTCAAGCAACTATGGCCCAGGAGGAATCTCATATCAGGAGCCGGAGTATGGAGACCTCGCTTCATATGAGGCTCGACGGAGGCCTTCCGTTGACACCCAAACTGCTTGGCTATTCCCACGACTCGAATGGCAGCCTCATTGTCAACCCAGACGAAGCGCCAACTGTGAAGCTCATCTTCTACATGTACCTCTACGGCTATTCGACCGCTAAAATTGCGGAAGCCCTTACTGAACTGGGGCGAAAGACCTATCTCGGCAATGTAACTTGGACGCCCGGAGCCATTGTTCAGGTTCTTCGCAATGAACGGCATTGTGGGGATGTGCTGACAAGGAAGACCTTCACTCCAAACTACTTGAATCACCTGTCCAAAAAGAACCGTGGGGACAGGATGCAGAGCATCTATCGCAACCACCACGAGGCCATTGTCTCGCGGGATGACTACATAGCGGTTCAACACCTGCTGAACAATGCAAAGTACGGGAACAAGTCCATTCTCCCCGAGCTGCGTGTCATTGACAGCGGCCTTTTGCGAGGCTATGTCACGGTCAATCCACGCTGGGCAGGATTCAAGGCGCCTGACTACTTCCAAGCTGCTGCCAGCCTGAGTCCCACCAATGGTGAAAACGATACCGGGGGATTTATAGAAGCGGAGCCGGAAATCCATGTTACTGTGGAGGCCGGCGACTTTGATATGCGCGGCTTTGAGATTGCTCGTTCTGAGTTTTTTGACTCTCACCGCCGCCCATATGTGACCTTTCAGGATAAACAAATCAAGTTCAGTACCGACTGTGTTCGGAAGCTTGGCAAGAACAATATGGTGGAGTTTCTTGTGAACCCGCGAGAGATGATGTTTGCCGTTAGGACAGCCGCGAAGGACAGTCGTCACTCCGTGCCCTGTTCACGGGTTTCAAATGGCATCTACTATCCAAAGACCATCTCCTGTGCGGCATACATGGATACGCTGTTCCAGATATTTGGGTGGAACTCAGACTACAAGTATCGTATTTCCGGGACTCTCTTTCAGAAGGAAAACGAGGCCGTCTATCTGTTCAACATGAGCGATGCCGAGGTTTTTATTAAACCTTATCTGATAGCGGGCAGCGCTGAAGCAGATTCTCCGGAGGACGATGTAAAGCCTCTCTCGGTATCCGGCACGAGGGTACGAGCTGTGCCGCAGGAGTGGATGAGTTCCTTTGGAAACCAATACTATCTGCACCAGCACATTTTCCCGCCCGTAGAATCGCAAAGCGAAAACGACTGGAAAATCCGCTTGGAGGGTCAGCTCTATGACGCCGGCGAGAAAATCAATGTAACGGGATTTGATGAGCTCAAGAGCTTTATCACACAGGAGCTGAGCCGCGGAGAAATGGAGGAAAACGCAAATGGATGATTTGAATAACGGTCAGGCGCAGGGTGTTCTTGCGAATATGCTTCAGCATCTTCAGGAAGCGACGCCTGACAGCGAGAAAGCCTTCACCTTACGAGAAGAAGCGGACGAACCTTCCACTGATGTGGTGCCCGTTGATGGAGATGTGATCGAGTTGGGCGGCGAGTTCGATTATGAAGGGTATCAGGTAGTTCGCCGGGAGTTCTTTGCCCACACCAACGAACCGTCCATTACTTTCAATAATTACAAGGTGTATGTCAACTCCGCGTGCCTGGGCAGGTTCCCATCCGTGGACTATGTGCAGGTTCTGGTCAACAGTGACAGCAAGATCCTTGCTATCCGGCCATGCCGGGAGGAAGAACGCGATGCATTCACATGGTGCGTCCCCGGTTCGACGCGCCGAAAGCCTCGCCAGATCACCTGCCGACTGTTCTTTGCGAAGGTTTTCTCACTCATGAACTGGAACACGGATTATCGGTATAAGCTGCTCGGCAAGGTTATCCATGCGAATGACGAGTATTTGATTGCGTTTGATTTGTCGGCCACAGAGGTCTATCAGCGAGTATTCAAGGAAGGTGAAAAGCCAAAGACCTCGCGCACACCTGTTTTCCCGGAGGGATGGCAGAATCAATTCGGCATGCCTTTCAAGGAGCATCGCAACTCCATGCAAGTCAACATCTTTGAGGGATATGCGGTTTACAGCATTAAGGAAAACAGCGTCACCACAGCCGCTGAAGCAGATAAAGGAGCATCCGATCCCGTTCCTGCTGATGCATCAAAAAACGATTCACCGGGAGGTTCTGATGTATGAGTGGCAAGAAAGAACAAATAGCATACCTCACGCTGGATGTAAAGCGGTGCAGATTTCGAATCTTTCGCTCAACACTGCGCGCCCTTGGAAATCCCACATACATTCAGTTCCTCATCAATCCAGAGGATCTCTATCTTGCGATACTCGGCTCTGAACTCCCGCTGCATGGTGGAACAGCGAATAGGGTTAAGCTCCCAAGTCTGAAGGAAGATCCCAAGCTGTCAGTAGAGTTTTACAGCACTGCGCTGCTTGAGGGAATTTACGGGATTTTTGGAGTTTTAGATCGCAACTATAACTATCGCCTCACAGGAGAAATTGATCAGGTAAATCGCGTGGCGTATTTTTCTATGCGCTCACTAAAGCGAATTGAGCGGAGGAAACTCAATGATGGACAAGGGCTATAGAGAACTATGCATTGACGCAGAGTTCAAGACTCTGATCCGCCCTCTCCGCCGCGACGAATACTCCCAATTAGAAGCCGCAAATTGCAAGTGCAAGTTGGACACCCCGTGGTAGATAGTGCCCCATCATAAACCTTGGTCGCGGATGGAGCCGTAGGCTCTGTCCGTGAGCGAGGTTGACGCAGCCGTCAGGCTGCGAATACGGAATCTAGGAACGC
>JAYFQJ010000010.1:0-3265 GCA_034927165.1 Oscillospiraceae bacterium | reverse complement strand
AGGCGCGGCGATCCTGTCGCCGCGCCTGTCGCCGGCGGCCGCGCTGCTGCCGCTTTGCCTCGCCGTCGCCGTGCGGGCGTGCGGCGGGACGGTCCTGGCGGCGCCGGCGGCGGACGGTCTGCTGCCGGCAGGCGTTATGGTCGCACTGTGTGCCTGCGAGGGAAAGGCCGCGGGCGGCTGCCTCGCGGATCGCTTCGGCGCGCGGCGCACGGCGGTGCTGTCGCGTTTGTGCTGCGCGCCGCTGCTCTGCTTGTCTCTCGGGCCCGTCGCCTTCTATGCCGGCGTGTTCCTGTTCAATATCCCCATGGCCATTACGCTGTGCGCCCTCGCGGCGGCGCTGCCGCGCGCACCCGGACTCGCCTTCGGCCTGTCGACGCTGGCGCTGCTGTGCGGCGTGCTCCCCTCCTTTTTTGTGCGGGTGACGGCAGCCCCCGGGCTGCTCCTTCTGCTGTTGTTATCGGCGGCGCTTTGTGTTATGCTGACGATATCAGATCACAATATGGAGGGAAAAAAAGATGCGCAGCAATAAATACAGCGGACAAACCGTCCTTCTGGACGTTGCGTCCGGGCCCGCGATCCTTGCGCTCTCCGGCGGCTTTGTGCTGCTGATCGTGCTCTTTGTGGGCGTCTGCGTCTACACCGCCGTGCTCTTGGTCAAAAAGGCGGCGGCGAAGAAACGGCAGACGGCCTCCGCCGCTGCGGCCCAGCCGGCTGAGAAGCAGATAAAAGAGGCAGAGGACGGCTCTGCGCGACAGTAAAATATTCGACCGCTGCGATCGGCGGGCGGTTGACGCCGGAGTTCTGCGGACCGGTCGGTATGCCGACGCCGGGCGCATAAAACGCAAGGAAACACCGAATGGAAAAATGCAAATCCGGGAAACAGGTCGTCCTATTTGATAGGGCGTCTTTACCGGCGATCCCTTTTATCGGCGGGTCGCCGGCTCTGCCGATATTGCTTTTCGCAGACGCGCGCGCCGGTCAGATAAGCGGGGCGGAGAGATGATCGCGCTGCTCCGGGCGCTCGCGCTGACCGTCGTGGTCGAGGGCGTGCTGATGCTGGCGCTCTCCCGGCGGCCCATTTTCGTTTACTACAGCTTTCTCGGAAATCTGTTGACCAATCCTGCGCTCAACCTGCTTTTGATCGGCGCCGCGCTGGTGTGGCTGCCGGAGCAAAAGCCCCTGTTTCTCGCGGCGCTCGCGGCGCTGGAATGCGCCGCCGCCGCAGTGGAGGCGCTGCTCTATCGCCGCTTGTGCGATTACTCTGCCGCGCGGGCCGTGCTCGTTTCCGTGCTGCTCAACGCCGCATCCTTCTCCGTCGGCTGGGCGCTCAGCCCGCCTGTTTGACCCGGCGGCTGCTTTGGGAACGGCGGGGAGCCTTTTGTGAGCAACAAAAAAGAGGACGCCTGCGCGTCCTCTTTTTGATTTACCCTGTCAGCTCTCCGGCGTGAACATGGCGAGAATATCGCCCTTCTCCTTCAGATAGGAGAAATTCACGGTGCCGTATTCGTTGATCTTCGCCGCATCGGTCTTGTCCAGCTTTTTGTTGACCGCCTCGATCAGCCCGCCCACCGCGTACTCGTACGAGCCGACCACCTTGTCGAATTCATCGGGATCGGTGATCTCGAATTCCACGTAGTAACGGCCGCGGTCGGTGATGTTGGTGAACAGCGTCTCGACGGCGTCGGCCTCGACGTTGTCAAAGCGCGCCGCGGACAGACCGGCGGCTTTGAAATAGTTGAAATCCTCGCACGCGGGCATTTCAAAGCGTCCGTCGGAGGTGTGCGTCGCGCGGAGCGCGTCCTCGCCGACAAGAAAATAGGCGTGGGACACGACCGGATACGCCGGCGCGTTGTCCTTGTACTCGTAATCCCCGTCGTCCCATGTGACGTCGACATAATAATATTTCCCGCCGGACTCAACGATGTTCCACGCATGGCCGGTGACGTCGTTGTCGCTTTTCACCGAGCCCTCGTCATAGTAGCAGCTCAGCCCCGCGCGCAGGCAAAGATCGTGATACGCGCGCGCGTAGCCGTCGCACACCGCGACCTTGTTGACGAGCGCGCCGTACGCCGTGTGGATGGCGCCCTCTTCGAGCGATTCGTCATAGCGCACCGTCTCGATGAGGTAGTCGTGCAGAAACAGCAGCTTGTCGATCGGATCGGTATAATTTTTTGCATCGAGCGCCGCGAGCGCCGCGTCTGCGGCGGCCTCGTATTCGGGCAACGCCTTTTCCATACCCTCGGCGGTGAAGGAATAAGTCGGCACGATAGCGAAGCCGTCGTCCGTATCTCGGAAGCTCAGCGTCTGGAAGCTCACCCAGAACAGCTGCGGCGAATCATAATTGACAGCGTACAGCGTCTGCCAGATATCCTCCTCGGTATAGCCGACACGGCGAACGCTGATCTCCTGCTCGTGATCGTAGAGCCCCTGCTTGACGACGTCATACAGCTGCCGGTTCGCGTCGCTCAGGCGCTCACGCAGCTTCCCTTCCTGCTCGACGATGGACGCGGCGTATGGATTTAGGATCTCCTGCGCCGCGCTCTGGTAGGTCGTCTGCGGCGCAAACCACAGCGCGGCTGCCGCCGCGACGGCGAGAAGCAATGCGATAATTCTGCTCATTTTTCGAACCCCCGGTCGTCTTTAGTTTACTATAATCGGGCCCGCGCTTCAAGGGGTGAATATCCGCCGCGCGGTCGGCGCATACTACCGCTATCACAGTATGGGGGGATATCCTTGAGAGCAACCGGTATCGTCAGAAAAATCGATAACCTCGGGCGCGTGGTGATCCCGAAAGAGATCCGCAGCACGATGCATATCCGCGAGGGCGAGCCGCTGGAGATATTTACCGACGGCGAGGGCGACGTCATTTTCCGCAAATACTCGCTCGTCGGGGAGCTCTCGGCCTATGCCGCGGTTTACGCGGAGGTGTTGGCCGCACAGCTGAAGACGCCGGTCGTCGTCACCGATCTTGACCGGGTCGTCGCCGTGAGCTCCTCGAGCCGCCGCGAGCTCCTTGAACGGCGCGTTGGGGAGAGCTTTGAGCATCTGCTGAAGACGCGCAGGGCAGATCGCCCCGAAGGAGGCGTCGCGCTCGGCGAGGACGGCGCCGCAAGCGCCGCCGCTGTCGCGCCCGTCGTCGTGCAGGGCTCGGTCGTCGGCGGCATCGCCGCGCTCGCAAAGCCGGAGGGGGCGCCTCCCCTGCCGGAGGAAACGCTCGACCGCCTGAGCGTCGCCGCAGCGCTGCTCGGCGCGCAGTGCGAATAAA
>JAYFQJ010000061.1:0-2732 GCA_034927165.1 Oscillospiraceae bacterium | reverse complement strand
TCGGAATCGCCCAGCGCGTCCAGCGCCTTCTGTCCCATGCGGGTCATGATGTCCATGCTGACGACGACGTAAATGGAGTCGGTGATCTCAAGGCCGATCTTGGAAAATTCCGAGCCGATGGGGCCCATGGAATAGGGGATGATATACATCGTGCGGCCCTGCATACAGCCGTCGAAGATCGGGCGCAGCTTGGCGTACGCCTCGCTCGTTTCCATCCAGTTGTTGGTGGGGCCGGCGTTTTCTTTGTCCTTCGTGCAGATGAAGGTGCGTCCCTCTACGCGCGCAACGTCGTTGATCGCGCTGCGGTGCAGATAGCAGCCGGGCAGCTTCTCCTCGTTGAGCTTGATGAGTTCGCCGGTGCCCATTGCTTCCTTGCGCAGTGTCTCAAGCTGCGCGTCGCTGCCGTCGATCCACATCACTTTGGCGGGCTTCACGAGCTTTGTGCACTCGTCGACCCACGCAAGCACATGTTTGTTGGTTGTCATGGTGTATATCTCCTTATCTAAGATAAAAATAAAAACATCCCTTTCCGCCCGCGCCGAAGCTGCGGCGCAGTGCGGAGACTTTTCGGCGCATATGATATATCACCGGAAAGTACAATTTCCACCAAATACATTATACGCAAAAATTCCAGCCGTTTTCAATACAAAAATGCTTTTTCGGAGTATTGTATAAAATTTAACAATATTTTTTGTAGGGATTATAGCGGTTTGAGCGGCGCGCCCGAAGTCCCGTATGGGGGAGAAGCGCAATCCTACCACGCCTGAAGGGCGCGGCAGGGCCGGGCGACGTTCCCGGGCGTCCCCTCTGCTCCCCGCCGCCCCATGAACCCCTGAACGGCAAAAGGAAGGATCGCCGCACGGCGATCCTTCCTTTTTACAAAACACGGTGCGGAGAGCTATTTCTCTCCTTCCCCGAGCTCGCGCAAAAAGGCGAGCACATCCTCCTGCTTGGGCGGACAGCCCTTCGCAAAAGCCGCCGCGCCGCGGCAGCAGTTGCCGATGCCCGGGCAGCCGGGGTCGCGGCCGCGGTTCCCCTGCCCGATGGCGAGCGGCCCCGTGTAGGGCGTACCCTGCGCGTCGAGCGCGGCGAGCGCAGCCGTGAGCGCCGCATAGCACGCCGAGCAGGCGCTGTCCTCGCGCACGTTTTTCATGAGCGCGCGGCTGTCCGAGTGCGCGGCTTTTTTCTGCGGCGCGGACGTCAGCGTGATGACATCGTCCTGCGTCCACGCGGCGCTGCCCGCGCCAAACTGCTCGGCGAAGCCGATATAGGGCACCTCCTGCGGGCGCATATCCATCAGATAGCAGCCATAGGCGTCGAGCTGCACCGGGTCGTCCCCGAGATACAGGCGATCGGTCTGCACGGGGTTTCCGCCCTCCTCAAAGCCGGGATCGCCGCAGATACTGTCGACCAAGGTGACGGCCGGCTTCAAAAAAGCGGCGAGCGCGCCGATGGGCTTGTGCAGCCCCATCGAATGAAAACGCCTTTTTTCGCTGTCCGGCAAGCAGCCCTTACAGTTTTTGAGCGCGCAGGTCATGCCGGTCTGGCAGTGTCCCTTGAGCACCGGAAGATTGATGAGATAATCCGTATGCAGCGCCCGCGCGCAGATGCGCATATCCCCGATGGCCGTGCGGATCGTTTCCGTCTCATCGTCCTTGAGGTCGTAAAGCGGCACGCCGAATTCCTCCGCGACCGGCCGGTAGCCCGCGCGGTCAAACGCCCGTTTCGTATCGTCGCCGACCCACGAGCCCTCGATGATGCTGACATTGCCGATATTGTTGTCCCGCAGATAGCGCAGCACGCCGCGCAGGATCTCGGGATGGGTCGTCGCGCCGCTGCTCGCGGCCTTCGCGACGACGAGATTCGGCTTGAGCGCGACCGCCGCGCCCGCGGGGATGCGGGAAGCCATATCGTACGCCTCCAGCAGATCGAGCGTCATGCGCTCGATGTCTCTGCCGCATTTTACATATATTCTGCGCTGTCTTTCCATCGTTTTCTCCTACTGTATGTCCCGCACGGCAAAGGCGTTTTGCGTGAGCGGCGCGCGCACGCCGTCGAGATACTCGTAATAGCCCGCCGCGGCGATCATCGCCGCGTTGTCGCCGCAATACCGCGCCTCGGGCAGGTACAGCGGTATATCCGCCGCCGCGCAGAGCCCTTCGCAGCGCGCGCGCAGCGCGCCGTTGACGGCGACGCCCCCGCACAGCGCGCAGGGCAGCTTTGCCTGCTGCGCGGCGCCGACGAGCCGCTCCGAGAGCATCTCGACCACCTTTTCCTCGAACGCCGCAGCGAGCGACGCCGCGTCCAGCGTATCGCCCTTCATCTTCGCCGTGTTGACGAGATTGATGACCGCGGTCTTGAGCCCCGAGAAGCTGACATCATAGGGCGCGTCGGTGTGCGGCGTGGGCAGCTTATATTTTTTCGGGTCGCCCTGCTTTGCAAGGCGCGAGATCTCCGGGCCGCCGGGATAGGGCAGCGAAAGCGTGCGCGCGATCTTGTCGAACGCCTCGCCCGCCGCGTCGTCCACCGCCGTCCCGAGCAGCGTGAACCTTGTGTAGCCGTCGACGCGCACGAGCTGGCTGTTGCCGCCCGACACGACATAGGCGATAAAGGGCGGCTCAAGCGCCGCGTGCGTCAAATACAGCGCGGCGATATGACCGCGCAGGTGGTGCGTCGGCACGAGCGGCTTGTTCGCCGCGTAGCACAGCCCCTTCGCAAAGGACAGCCCCGCG
>JAYFQJ010000095.1:0-10040 GCA_034927165.1 Oscillospiraceae bacterium | reverse complement strand
CCCCCCCACGGCTCCGGCAGCGTCTATAATCTGCTCCCGCTGCTGCAGGAGAGCTCCGTCCGGCCGCTGTCGGACAACGTGAACTCCGCGGAGGATATGCTCACTTGTGAAAGCTGCTCGGTGTTTCTGCGGGAAACGCAGGACGGCGACCAGTACATTGTCTCGACCCCCATCGAGACCGGCTTCGAGGAGATGCGGCTTTTCTACTTCGTGCCGGTGCGGGAGGTCAATAAGACCACGGACAGCTTTTCCCGCTACATTCTGCTGCTGAGCATCGTCGTCATCTCTGCGTTCGCCGTCGGCGCGGTCCTTGTGTTCCTGTATCTCTACGGGCTGCGCAGAAGACAGTTCAACGACGCGCTGGTTATACGGGAGCATATGCTGGACCTGCTGGTGCAGAATTCCAAATCGGCCTTCGCGCTTCTGGCTCTCGATCAGGACGCGCCCCGTTTTCGCTCGGGCAATGCGGAGAAGATCATCGGCGAGCCCTTTTTTAACCTGAAGAAGACCCCCGAGGGCTGCTATCAGATGCAAGGGCAAGGCGAGCGCGCGACGGACGCGCTGCAGGAGCTCAACGCCCAGCTGCGGGATTGGGACGGTAAAAGCGAATTCCGCAGCGCGTTCATCCGCAACACCGCCTCTGCCGCACCCTCGTATTTTGAAATACAGATATTCCCCGTCGGGGAAAACGGAGAGGAGCGCAGCTTCGTCGCCATCGCACAGGACGTCACTCCGCTTTACGAGCGTCAGGCGGCCGCCGCAGAGGCGCTCGCTATGGCGGAGCAGGCAAACCGGGCGAAGACGCATTTTCTCTCCCGTATGTCGCATGATATCCGCACACCGATGAACGCCATCGTGAACATGACGAACTTCGCGAAGGAGAGCGTCGGCGAGCCGGAAAAGCAGACAGAATATCTCGATAATCTCAGTGAATCCTCTGCGCATCTGCTTCAGCTCATCAACGACGTGCTGGATATGAGCCGCATTGAGAGCGGCCGGGTGACCGTCGCGTGCGCGCCGTTCGACCTGAGCGCCGAGCTTGAGCGCATCGCTGACATCATGCGCCCTCTGTGCGCGGAAAAAAAGCAGCTGCTTGAGACGGATTTCAGCGCAGCGCGGATGCCCGCCGTTCTCGGCGACCGGGTGAAGCTGTCGCAGATCTTGATGAACCTGCTCTCCAACGCAAACAAATTCACACCGGACGCGGGCCGCATCCGCTTTACGGCGCAGGCGCTCCCCTCCCTGCGCGAAGACGTAGTGAACCTTCGGTTTACGGTCGGGGACACGGGGATCGGCATCTCTAAGGACGATCTCAAGAGCATATTCGAGCCGTTTTCCCGCGTGGAAGACGAGCAGGTCGGCGCGACCGAGGGGACCGGGCTCGGGCTCTCCATCTGCCGCAGCTATGTGAGCGCGATGGGCGGAACGATCCGCTGCGAGAGCGAACCGGGCAAGGGCAGCGTATTCACTGTGGAGCTGTTCTTCCAAAAGACGTCCGCCGCCGTCAAGTCGCCCGCGCCGCAGCCCGCCGAAGACGCTTCCTTTGCCGGCAGGCGCTGTCTGCTGTGCGAGGACAACCCGATCAACCAGGCGATCGCCGTCAAGCTGCTCGAGCGGCTGGGCTTTGCCGTGGAGACCGCGGCGAACGGCAGAGACGGCGCGGACAAATTTCTCGCGGCGCCGGCAGGTTATTACGACGTGATCTATATGGACGTTCAGATGCCGGTGATGGACGGCTACCGGGCCACCGCCGCCATCCGCGCAAGCCGCCGTCCGCTCGCGGAGACCGTCCCCATCATCGCAATGACGGCCAACGTCTTCGCGGAGGACGTCGAGCAGGCCCGGGCCGCGGGCATGAACGGGCATCTCGGGAAACCGATCCTTATGAACGATCTGATCGAAACGACAAATAAGGTGCTGAAATGCGGAGGAGATCACGATGAAGAGGGCTCTTAGCGTTTTCCTTGCCGTCCTGCTGCTTGCCGCCGCGGCCGGCTGTTCTGAAAAAGACGTCGCCGTCGTGGGCGAGGCGCCGAACGAGATCCTGACCTACAGAAGGCTCGACCCCGCAAAAACGACGCTGATCGTCAGCCACACCGGCAACATCTATATCGACGATTTCTCAGCGGAATTTGAAGCCCGCAACCCGGACGTGCAGGTCGTGAACCTGGATATCACGGGCGGCGGCGTTGACGCGTATCCGATGGAGGACTGGCTGAAAAACGGCCTCGCTCCGGACGTAATGTTCTGGTCGGGCAGCCTCGTCTCCAACGACGTCGTCGGAGAATACTTCACCAATCTCTCCACCAGCGCCGTCGTTTCGGGCTATCAGTCCGAGGCGCTGAATGACGTCGCCATCGACGCGAACATCTATTGCCTGCCCTGCCCGTCCGAGGTGCAGTGCATGATCTACAACAAGACGCTGTTTGAGCAGTACGGATGGGAGACGCCGACCTCCTTTGACGAATTTGTCGCGCTGTGCGATCAGATCACGGCGGACACGGGCGGGGCGGTGGAGCCGTGGAACCCCAACGCCAAATATTCCAATGAGTTCCAGACCTCGATGGAGGGCTTTCTGTACGAGGAGCTGTTCGGCGGCGCGGACAACCGCGCGTGGTACGACGCGGCGAAGGAGGGCGGCGCTGCGGACGTCGCCGGTCATCTCGCGCCCATGTACGACGCCGTACAGACGCTCATCGATCATGGCATCCTGCGCAGCGAACACTTCACCTACAGCGCCACCGAGCGCGGCAAGGAATTTCAAGCGGGCAAGATCGCAATGATCAACAGCAAGGCTACCGCCTACAGCTCCGCCGATTATCAGTTCGGTCTGATGCCGTTCCCGAGCACGTCGGGCGCGCTCGGCTATGTCTGCAAGACGTACAGCGCGGTCGTGGGTGTGCCGCTGAAGGAGCGCAGCGATACGGTACAGGACGCGGTCGATCGTTACCTTGCTTTCTTCAGCTCGCCGGAGGGCCAGCAGATCTTCATCGGCGATTCGCTCGAGATAAGCAATGTGAAGGGCGTGGACGTTCCGGTGAGCAGCGCGCTGGCGTCGCTGCAGCCGACGCTGGACGAGGGGCACCGCTTCTCCCTGCTGTTCTTCGACGGGGACAGCGGCCGCATCAATTTCAGCATCACCAATGACGCCAAGGCGATGGCCTCCGGGGAGGCGACGAAGGCGGAGTGTCTTGCCGCGATAGAAGCGGATCCCTATCAGGCGTACGAAAGCGCGGAGGAAAAGGCGGCGCCGGAGACGGTCGCAGCTGTCGACCGGGACTTCACCATTCTTGAGACCTCCTTTTATATCGCCGATATGTACCGGGAGGCGACCGGCGCGGACGTCGGGCTGATCGCAAACAACATCGCCTGCCGCGGAAATCTGATGCGCATTTTCGCCGGAGAGCTGAACGTCGCCGACGTCGCCGTGCTCAAGCCGCGCTCGCTCGCGAACGGCTCGACGCTCGTGAAGGCGGCCATGACAGGGCAACAGCTTTTAGACGCGCTGAACGATCCCGTCGGCGCGGATGACAAGACCGGCGACTGTATCTACGCCTTTTCAGGCCTGCAATGCGAGGTCGCCCCGTGGAACGCGCAGGGCGAGCGCTATGTGTCCGTGACGCTCGCGGACGGCGCCGACGTCGACCCTGAAAGACTGTATACGGTGGCCTTCTGGTCCGGAACGGTGTTCGATAAATACATCACCGGCACACCCGAGGTCTGTGACGGCACATGGGAGGATCTGATGACCGCAAAGCTGCGGTCGGGCGGCGCGATCGCGCCCGCCGACGACGGGCGCATCACGCTCGTGTGGGAATAGGCGGATCGCTGAAATCCATATGTTTATGATTGGAGATATAGAATGGTCAAACAAACGGCAGGCAGAGACGCCCTCGGGGAATTCGCCCCGAAATTTGCAGAGCTCAACGACGACGTGCTGTTCGGCGAGGTTTGGTCGCGGGAGGACAATCTCTCACTGCGCGACCGCAGCCTCGTGACGGTCACGGGCCTGATCGCAGGCGGCGTCATGGATTCCTCGCTGCGCTATCACCTCGAGACGGCGAAGAAAAACGGCATCACAAAAACCGAGATCGCAGAGGTCCTGACGCATCTCGCCTTTTATGCAGGCTGGCCGAAAGCTTGGGCCGCGTTCCGCATGGCAAAGGAGGTTTGGACAGAGCCGACTGCGCAGGACGACGACGCAAAAGCCGCGTACGAGCGCACACTGCTGTTCCCGGTCGGGCAGCCCAACGACGCCTTCGCGCGGTACTTTGTCGGTCAAAGCTATCTCGCGCCGCTCTCGACCGCACAGGCGGGCATTTTCAATGTGACCTTCGAGCCGGGCTGCCGCAACAACTGGCACATCCACCGCGCGTCCTCCGGCGGCGGGCAGATTCTCATCTGCGTGGGCGGGCGCGGGTATTATCAGGCATGGGGAGAGCCGGCGCAGACGCTTTGCCCCGGCGACGTCGTCAACATCCCCGCGGACGTCAAGCATTGGCACGGTGCGGCAAGGGACAGCTGGTTCTCCCACCTCGCCGTAGAGGCGCCCGGGGAAAACGCTTCCAACGAGTGGCTGGAGGCGGTGTCGAACGCGGATTATGCAAAGCTGAAATAGATACGGCGCGCGGCCGGGACGGCACTCCGCCCCGGCTCTTTTTGCGCCCTGCGTTCCGCCGCCTGCGACCCAAACGGAGCTCTGAATTTCCGCGATCTGATATTGACCGATCGGTCTGTTTGTGATAGTATAACAAAATAGACTGACTGGTCTGTTTTTATACGGAGGCTATCATGAAACGAGAGGAAAAGAACGCGCTGTCGCGGCAGCGCATATTGGACGCCGCAGCAGATGCGTTCTCCCGCAGCGGCTACGACGGAATGTCGATGAATACGCTGTGCGCGGAGAACGGGATATCCAAGGGGCTCCTGTATCATTATTTCAAGGACAAGGACGCGCTGTACCTGCTGTGTGTGCAGCGGTGCTTTGACGCTGTCACAGACTATCTCATCGCGGCGGCGCGCGGACTGTCGGGCTGCGCGGAGCAGCGGCTGCGCGCATACTTCGACGCGCGCTTGCGCTTCTTTGCGGAGAACCCCGCCTGTCTCGGGATCTTCGCGGGCGCCGCGTTTTCTCCGCCCGCGGGTCTTGCGCCGGAGATCGCGCAGCTGCGTCGGAAATTTGACGCGCTGAACATCTCCGTGCTGACGGAGCTTCTTCGCAGCGAGCCGCTGCGAAGCGAACTGTCCGTTGATGCGGTCGTATATGATTTCGGTATGTACATGGATTTTTTCAATCTGCATTTCAAGTCGGCGCAGTCCGAACGGTCGGACGCCGCGATCTTAAAAGAACATGAGGAAAGGTGTCACCGTCAGCTTCACATCCTGCTGTACGGCGTTTTGGACCAAAGCAATGAACAATAAAGCAATATCGAGGGAGAACCTTCTCTCGACAGAAAAGCCTACCAGGGCGATCATCCGTCTTGCGATCCCGGCGACGCTGGCGCTGCTGGCCAAGGCTGTCTACAACATCGTTGATACCGCGTACATCGGGATGCTGGGCGACGACAAGGCGCTCGCCGCCGTGGGCGTCACGCTGCCGCTTTTGCTGATTATGGTTTCCGTTGAAAACATTTTCGCGGCGGGTGCCGCGGTCATTGCCGGCCGACAGCTCGGCGCGGCCGACAAGGAAAGCGCGAACAGGACCGTCACGACGATCGTGGGCTTTTCCCTTCTTGTCGGCGCCGCGCTTTGTCTGCTGGGGATCGCATTCATGGAGCCGCTGCTGCGGATCTTCGGCGCGTCGGACGCCGTGCTGCCGCAGGCGAAGGATTATGCCTTCTGGATGTTCATCGCGGCGCTCTTCAATCTCCCCGCACAGAGCATGAACTGCGCGGCGCGGGCAGAATCGTCCGTGAAGATATCCTCTGTCGCCGTGATCGCCGGCGCGGCGCTCAACGTGATCCTCGACCCCGTGTTCATGTTCTCGTGGGGCTTCGGCATGGGCGTGGAGGGCGCGTCGCTTGCGACCACGGTCTCCCAGTGCGTCACCTTTATCATCCTGCTTTGCTTTTATCTCAGCGGGCGCTCTGTCATCAAAATCAAGCCGAGATATTTCAGGTTGTCGGGTAAATTCATCTGGGCGGTCACATCCATCGGCATACCGACGGCGGTCATCCAGATCTGTCTCGCGGTCGCAACGTCGCTCACGAACATCGCCGCAAAGCCCCTGCCGGACTCCGATCTGATCATCGCGGCGTACGGCGTGGTGCAGCGCCTGATCCTCATCGGCTGCTATGTCGTCATGAGCTTCATGCAGGGCTATCAGCCTGTCGCGGCCTATGCGTTCGGAGCAAGAGACGAAGAACGGTTTCATGCCTGCGTGCGCTTCGCCATCAAAGGCGCGCTGCTGCTTACCGCAGCGGTGGCGGGCGTATACATTCTTCTCGCCCGTCCGCTGATCTCGCTGTTCAACAGCAATCCGACGGTGCTCGAATTCGGGAAATGGCTGTTGATCTCCCAGGTGGCGCTCTACCCGGCCTTCGGCCTTTGCTATATGATGACGATCACCTACCAGACCATAGGTTCGGCAAAAATGGGGCTGCTGCTGTCGCTCCTTCGCCAGGGGGTCTTCTATATTCCGTTTATCCTCTCGCTGCCCAAGCTGCTGGGCGTGACGGGCATTTACTTCTCCCAGCCCGCGGCGGATGTGCTCACGGTCCTTGTGTGCCTGTTTCTGGTCGGTCCGATGAAAAAAGCGGCTTCGAAAAATATGGAATAGCGCCCCCCGCCGGCAGCCGACGGGCGCGCTGAAAAAACATATTCAATTTTGTCCAATATACTTTAAAAGCCCGCGGCGATCGCCGCGGGCTTTCTGCGCCGTCACTTTTTTTCATCCTTTTTTTCTTTGCCGACGAGCGCGGCGTAGGATACGGCCTCGCTGCCGTACTTCTCCCGCAGCGCGTCCATCGCGCTGTCGAGCTTTGCGGTATCGCGGCCCGCCTGCGCCGCGTCGAACAGGCTTGTCTGCGCGCAGGCGTCCGCGGACAGGCTTGATACCGTGACGGTCAGCAGCCGGATGGGCTTTGTTAGCGGATGCCACGTCTGCTCCACAATATCCACGGCGGTGTGATAGATCTCACGGGTGCTGTTGGTTGCGGCTGCGAGTGTCCGCTGCCGCGAGATGGTCTGAAACTCCGGATCCCGGATCTGCACCGTCACGGTCGCCCCGAACAGGCCATGCCGCCGCAGCCGCGTCCCCACCTCGTCGCACAGCGGCAGAAGGCCCGCGCGGATCTCCTGCGCGCCGATGAGATCGCGCGGAAAGGTCATCCCATTGCCGACACTTTTAGGCGGTTCCTTTTCATCCAGGCGCCGCACGCGGCTGTCGTCCAGCCCTGCGGCGTTTTCCCACACAGCGGCGCCCGTCTTGCCGAACAGCGCGACGAGGCGCTCGCGGCCCGCGTCGACGAGCGCGCCGATGGTGCGGATCCCGTAGCGCTCCAGCTTTTCCGCCGCCGCGTCGCCAACAAAGATCATATCACGCACCGGCAGCGGGAACAGGATATCCCGGTAATTATCCCGCGTAATGACCGTGGTCGCATCCGGCTTTTTATAGTCGCTGCCAAGCTTCGCATATATTTTGTTGAACGACACGCCCACCGAGATCGTGACGCCGATCTCCTCCCGCACGCGGCGGCGCAGCGTGTCGGCGATCGTCCTCCCGTCGCCGAAAAGCTGCGCGCTGCCCGTGACGTCGAGCCAGCTCTCGTCGATGCTGACCGGCTCCACCTGGTCGGTATACTGCGCATACAGCGCATTGATGCGCGCGCTGTATTCCTCATACAGCGCGTGATGTGCGCCCACCAGAACGAGCTGCGGGCATTTCCGTTTCGCCTGCCACACCGTCTCGGCGGTGACGATCCCGAACTTTTTCGCGCGTTCGTTCTTCGCGAGGATGATGCCGTGACGGCTCGCGGGATCGCCGCATACCGCCATCGGCACGTCCCTCAGCGCGGGCCGAAGAACGCTCTCGACCGACGCGTAGTAGCTGTTGCAGTCGCAATGCAGGATCGTTCTGTCCACCGGCGCTTCCCTCCCCGCTTTTTTATAATTATTTGACAAGTCGGCGGCTTTGTCAAAACGCCCGGACAAATGCCGATTTACACGGATTTTACAAAACTCCTCTTTTCCATTTTACCGCGCGGGACTACCATGAAACCGTACGAAGGAAATAAAACAAAGGAGTTTTAGAACATGAAAAAAACGATCGGCATTTTACTCATCGCCGCGCTTTGCGCTGCGCTCGCCGGCTGCGGCGCCGTGCCCTCGGCGGAGACGAACGCTCTGACCGGTTCGGTCGCGACCGACGGCTCTACTTCGATGGAAAAGGTCATCGGTGCGCTCGGCGAGGCCTACACGGCGGATAATCCCGGCGTCAGCTTCACCTACAACCCCACCGGCTCAGGCAGCGGCATCACCGCCGTGACGGAGGGGCGCTGCGACATCGGCCTGTCCAGCCGCGCTTTGAAGGATGAGGAAAAGGCGGCCGGCCTCACAGAGACAGTCCTCGCCTACGACGGCATCGCCGTCATCGTGCATCCCGACAACGCAATCACGGATCTGACGCTCGCACAGCTCGCCGACATCTACACCGGAAAGATCACCAACTGGAAGGAGGTCGGCGGAGCGGACGCCTCGATCGTCCTCATCGGTCGCGAGGCGGGCAGCGGAACGCGCGACGGCTTCGAGAGCATCACGGGGACCGCGGATGCGTGCCAATACCGGCAGGAGCTGACGAGCACCGGCGACGTCATCACCACCGTTTCGCAGAACCCCGACGCCATCGGTTACGCTTCTCTGGCATCCATCAAGGACAGCGTCAAGGCGCTTCGCGTCGACGGGGTCACACCGAGCGAGGCGACCGTTAAGGACGGCAGCTACACTGTGCAGCGCCCCTTCATTCTTGTGACCAAGACGGACACACCGCTTTCCGAGGCGGCGCAGAGCTTCTTCGACTATGCGACGAGCGCGGACGCGGCATCCATCATCGCACAGGCAGGCGCGGTCTCCGCAAAATAAAAAGCTGACCGGCGGACCGCGGGGCTCCCGAAGGGGGCTTCGCCTTCGCCTGTTTGAAAGGCAGATCTATGCAAAAGAGCAAGCGAGATAAAAAGCTGCTTGAATCAGTCCTGCACGCGGTCTTTCTGCTTCTCGGTCTCGTGACGGTCGGCTGTGTGCTGCTCATCACGGTTTACCTGATCCTGTCCGGTATTCC
This sequence comes from Oscillospiraceae bacterium, assembly GCA_034927165.1. Classification (GTDB taxonomy): domain Bacteria; phylum Bacillota; class Clostridia; order Oscillospirales; family Ruminococcaceae; genus JAYFNU01. Next base: position 766 of record JAYFQJ010000095.1, on the reverse strand, counting down.
CGCCATTCGGCAGATCGGGATCGTCCGCTTTTTGTTTGGCACAACGTGGAGTCCGACGGCCGCCGCACCCGCCTACGGCATCCTGCCGTTTATCCTGACGTCCGTCTACGGGACTGCGGGCGCGATCCTGCTGGGCGTACCGATCGGCTTTTTTACCGCGGTATATCTCGCCAAGGCCGCGCCCGCGCGGGTGCGGGCAGTCGTCGGCGAGGCGGTCAGCCTGCTCGCGGGCATCCCGTCGGTGGTCTACGGCCTCGTCGGGATGCTGGTGCTCGTCCCCGCCATCCGCGCCGTCTTTCGCGTGCCGGACGGCGCGAGCCTGCTCGCGGCGACAGTCGTGCTCGCGCTCATGATCCTGCCGAGCATCATCAAGGTGTCGACGGCGGCGCTTGAGGCGGTGCCGCCGGAATATGAGGACGCGTCGCTCGCGCTGGGCGCGACGCCGACGGAGACCTACTTCCGCGTCTCGGTGCCCGCCGCCAAAAGCGGCATTGCGGCGGCGACCGTGCTCGGCGTCGGGCGCGCCGTCGGCGAGGCGATGGCGGTGATGATGGTGTCCGGGAACGCCGCGAATATGCCGTCGCTGTTTGAGAGCGTGCGCTTTCTCTCAACGGCGGTCGCGAGCGAGATGTCCTACGCCGCGGGCCTGCAGCGGCAGGCGCTGTTCTCCATCGCGCTGGTGCTGTATCTTTTTATCCTGCTCATCAACGCCGCGCTCAATTACTTTTTAAAGCGGGAGAAGGAGGACTGACATGGAGAAAAAAGG
>JAYFQJ010000107.1:0-1906 GCA_034927165.1 Oscillospiraceae bacterium | reverse complement strand
AGGGCGATGGTAAAGTGCGGAAGTGTTCATAGTAGTATCGGCTCCTTTTCATTCTTTGTTTTCCCACATTGTGTCACATCGCATAGTTGGATGCAAGAACTTTTAGCAATCGGTTGCATTTTGTTTTTTAGATGGAGAATGGCGTCCAATTGGTTTGTTTAAAGTGAGAAAGCTTTATATAACTATATAAGTGAACTTTTTCAACTGAAACAAACACCTTCGAATAATGAACCGTTTTCTTTTTTTGAGAAATAAAGCTTGACTATTAAAGCAATCGGTTGCATAATCAAACTTGTAAAGGAAATTCATTTCAAGGGGGACAAGTAAGTGAAAACGAATTGGAAAAAGTATTTTGGAAGCGGTTTAATATTGGGGGCATCTGCTTTAATCTTGGGCGCATGCGGCGGCGCAGCTGATACAAGCGATACAGGCTCAGCTGAAAACACATCCGGAGAAGTCGTTGTGGAAGGCGACGTCAAATTGTGGGTGGACACAGATCACGTGGAAGTCTTCAAAGGGATCGTAGCAGAGTTCGAAAAAGAATTCCCAGAAGTTACGGTTGAAGTGGCGGCAGGAAGCTCAGCTGATGCAAAGAAAGATGTCTCGAAAGATCCAAAAGCAGCGGCTGACGTTTTCATGATGCCGCACGACCAAGTCGGTCAAATGGCTGAAGCAGGTCTGTTATATCCGAACACAAAATATGCAGATGAAGTAAAAGCAAATAACGTGGAATCGGCTGTCGAAGGCGCAACGTGGAACGATGAGCTTTACGGATACCCATACGGCGTTGAATCGCAAGTTCTCTACTATAACAAAGCGAAACTGACTGAAGACGATGTGAAGAGCTGGACGACATGGTCTGAAAAAGGCAAAATCGGCACAAACTTTGCTGAAGCAGGAGCCAACTATATCTTCGGACCGCTGTTCATGAGTAACGGTCTCTACTTGTACGGTGAAACCGGCGAAGATCCAAGCGGAACCAACTTTAATGACGAAAAAGGTGCTGAAGTCCTTGCATGGATCGCAGCTCAAAAGAACAATCCAGGCGTGATCCAGTCCGGTGCTGAAGCCTTAGCCAACTTGGAAGCAGGCGTTTCGGACGCATTCCTTTCCGGTCCTTGGTCGAAAAATGATGTCACCAAAGCATTGGGCGAAAATATGGGCGTTGCGGCTTACCCGACAGTCGATTTCGGCAGCGGCGAAGTTCAGATGAAAGCTTTCTTGGGAGTCAAATTATTTGCGGTAAACCAACAGACAGATGCGCCTTTAGCATCCATGGCATTGGCGAACTACCTGTCCAATGAAACTTCCCAATTGATTGAATTCCAGGAAATGGGCGTCATTCCATCTAACAAAGTCGTTCAGGAATCAGCAGAAGTACAAGAAGACGTTGTTGCAAAAGCGGTCATGGAAATGTCCCAAACTACCCATTCAGTCGTAATGCCTAAAGTTCCGGAAATCGTTTCCTTCTGGCCAGCAATGGATGCCATCATCAACGATGCATACAAAGGCAACATCACAGCAGACGAATACATGAGTAAACTGGATAAATTAGTCGAAGACACATCCAAAGTAACAGAACCAGAAGAAGAAAAAGAATAAAAATTAAAAAGGGAGGGCGAAAGAGCACGCATCTTTCGTCCCTCTTATTTAAATGATGAAAGTGAGTGGGGAAGCCATGTTCAAGAAAAAAAGTTACGGCCAGCAGATGACCTTTCGGGAGTTGTTCAAAGAAGGGGATGTCGCAACAAAACTTTCCTTTGTTGTCATGGGAGCTGCCAATCTTGCCAATAAACAATACTTAAAAGGTTTGATTTTCCTGTTTTCGCAGATCGCCTTCTTTTATTGGCTGATCCGCAACGGACTGCGGGCGCTATCCATGTTAGCGACGTTGGGTACCCAATCG
>JAYFQJ010000058.1:0-14501 GCA_034927165.1 Oscillospiraceae bacterium | reverse complement strand
GTTTGTTTTATCATCAGCTGGAAGCGAGGCCTTGTGAGCACGCTGCTGAAGCTCGCTGGCTTTGCCGTCTCCCTGCTGGTCGGCTGGTGGGCGAGCGGAAAGCTCGCGAGTCTCGTGTACGACAGGTTTTTAAAGGATAAGCTCGTCGACGCCGTATCTCAGAAGGTGGCGAACGACGCCGCATCCAGCGGGACGCTCGGCGTTTTCAGCCGCTTTGTCAACCGCATCTTGAGCGCCGCGACGCAGACGGACGCGAGCGCGGCGAGCGATTCCATCGTTGACAGCATGCTCGCGGAGCCCGCCACGGCGGTCGTCCGCGCGATCCTGTTTATCCTCCTGTTTTTCGTGATGATGCTCGTCGTCAAGCTCATCATCCGCCTGGTCCGCGGGCTCAATAAGGTCCCGGTGCTCGGCGGCGTCAACAAGCTGCTCGGCGGCGTCATCGGCCTCGCGGAGGGCCTGCTCGTGTGCTATATCCTCGTGGCGGTCGTCAGCGTCATTGTGACCCTTTCCGCAGAGAATCTGACCTGGCTCAACACCGAGCTCGTCAATCAGTCCAGGGTATTTTCGCTGCTCTACAATTTCAATCCGCTCAACGCAATCGCAGACAGCGGTATTCTTACACAGTAACGGGTTAGACTAAGAGTAATTTTTATATAAAGGATAACAACATGATCTGTTCCCGATGCAAAAAGCGCCCGGCGGTCATCTTTATGACCCGCATGGAGGGCGACAAGACGATCAACGAGGGCCTGTGTCTCGTGTGCGCAAAGGAGCTCGGGCTCAAACCCATCGACGATCTCATGAAGAAGTTCAATATCGGCGATGAGGAGCTGGAGGCTTTCTCCAACCAGTTCATGATGCCCGGGGAGGACGACGAAAACGGCTTTGAGGCGGGCGGCTCGCCGACGTTTCCGAACATCTTCGGCGGTCTTGTGAACGGCGGGCAGGCGGACGCGGACGCCGGACAAAAGCAGAAAAAGAGAGAAAAGGGCAAGCCGGACGAGCAGAAGCGAAAGTTTCTCGACGCCTATTGCGAAAATCTTTCGCAGAAAGCGCGCGACGGCAGGCTCGACCGCATCATCGGCCGCGACAAGGAGATCTACCGCACCATCCAGATCCTTTCGCGCCGCCAGAAAAACAATCCCTGTCTCATCGGCGAGGCGGGCGTCGGCAAGACGGCCATCGCCGAGGGCATCGCGCTGCGCATCGCTTCGGGCGACGAGCCCGCGCGCATGCTCGACAAGGAGGTCTACCTGCTCGACCTGACGGCGCTCGTCGCGGGCACCCAGTTCCGCGGCCAGTTTGAAAGCCGCGTCAAGGGGCTCGTCAACGAGGTCAAGGCGGCGGGGAACATCATCCTGTTCATCGACGAGGTGCACAACCTCACGGGCGCGGGCGACGCGGACGGCGCGATGAGCGCGGCGAACATCCTGAAGCCTGCGCTTTCCCGCGGCGAGATCCAGGTCATCGGCGCGACGACCTTCGCGGAGTACCGCAAGTATATCGAAAAGGATCAGGCGCTCGAGCGCCGTTTCCAGCCGGTAAAGGTCGAGGAGCCGTCCATCGCCGATACCGTCGAGATGCTCAAGGGCATCAAGGAGTATTACGAAAAATATCACGGCGTGAAGATCTCCGACGCGACGGTGGAGTTGATCGTGTCGTTGTCCGAGCGCTATATCTCCGACCGCTTTTTGCCGGATAAGGCGATCGACCTGCTCGACGAGTCGGCGGCGTGCTGTGCGCTGCGCAGCCCCGAGCTCGCCGAATATCAGGAGCTGACAAAGAAGTGCGAGATGCTGCTCGACGCGGAAAAGGCGGAGCAGGAGCAGGAAACGCCCGACTATGAAAAGATTGCGACCATCAAGAGCGAGGGCATCAAGTACAACGAGCGCATCCAGCAGCTGCTGCCCGCCGTCAACGCGCTCGAGGTGACGACGGAGGATCTCAGCAAGGTCATCGAGCTGTGGACGGGCATCCCCGCGACCAAGATACAGCAAAGCGAATACAAGAAGATCGAGGGCCTTGAGGCGGCGATGGAAAAGCGCATCATCGGCCAGGACGAGGCGGTCAGGGCTGTCGCGGACGCCATCAAGCGCACCCGCGTGGGCCTGTCGAAGCGCCGCCGCCCGGCGTCCTTCATCTTTGTGGGCCCGACGGGCGTCGGCAAGACCGAGCTCGTCAAGGTGCTCGCGAGCGAGCTGTTCAGCGGCGTCGATCCGCTCATACGGCTCGATATGTCGGAGTATATGGAAAAGCACACCGTCGCGCGGCTCCTCGGCTCGCCGCCGGGCTACGTCGGCTACGACGAGGCGGGCCAGCTCACCGAGAAGGTGCGCCGGCGCCCCTACAGCGTCGTGCTGTTTGACGAGATCGAAAAGGCGCACCCCGACGTCATGAACATCCTGCTGCAGATCCTCGATGAGGGGCGCGTCACCGACGGGCAGGGGCGGACGGTCAATTTTGAGAACACCGTCATCTGTATGACGAGCAACGCCGGATCCTCCGACAAGACGGGTCTCGCCGGCTTCGGCAAGACGCTCGAGGGGATGAGCGAGGAAACGACGCTCAAGGCGCTGTCCGACTTTCTGCGGCCGGAGTTTTTGTCCCGCGTGGACGAGGTAGTCGTATTCAAGCCGCTCTCAAAGGAGAGTATGCAGAAGATCGCCGCGCTCATGCTCGAGGAGATGCGCGAGCCGCTGCTCGAAAAGTTCGTCACGCTGTCCTATGACGACGCCGCGCTCGAGACGCTCACCACGCTCGCGGACGGCGGAAAATACGGCGCGCGCGATCTGCGCCGCGTCATCCGCAAGCAGGTGGAGGACAAGGTCGCGAATCTGCTCGTCGAGCGGGGCGGAAATCAGCCGAAGGGCGTGCACATCACCGCCGTCGACGACAAGATCGTCTGCGAGGCGAAGGACTGAGTCAGGGCATAACAAAAGGGCTTCGCAGTGCGAAGCCCTTTTTCGTATCCTTGCAGCGCCTAATCGAGCTTGTAATCCGCGAATTTTGCGATCAGAGCGCTGACGATGACCGTGATGATCATCTCCGGCACCATATAGCTCGCGTTGTAGACGACGCTGTACAGCAGCGCGAGCGCACCGCCGCTGACGTTCGCGAGGACCGCCGCGCCGCGGTCGCCCATCTCGCCGAAGAACCAGTCGGCGTATTCTCCCCAGACGAAATAACCGGAGATCACATGCGAGACGAAGCGCAGCAGCAGCGCGACAAAGCTGCCCAGCGCCAGCTCCGCGCGCGCGCTTTTGAGCTTGCCCTTGAATATGCCACCGAGCCCGAGGACAGTGAACGCGACGAGGTAGTCGAACAGTACGACCATGACAATGGAATACAGCGAGATGCCCGCGGCGGAGAAGCCGGTCAGCATCTGGAACAGCGCGAAGACAAGACCGGACAGCAGCCCCCATTTGAGTCCGCGGCGATAGGAGATGAGGATGATGGGCAGCATACTGCAGAAGGTGATGGATCCGCCGTAGGGCAGAAACTTGAACTTCGGAAAGATCGACAGCACGCAGGCGAGCGCGACGAGCATCGCGCATTCGGTGAGGATGCGGAGATTTTTGTTTTTTTGCATTTCAGTACCCCTTGCAATATTTTTTGCAAAACAAAACGCCCTTGTCCTTTGGGGACAAGGGGCGTAAAAAGCTTGAAACGGTTTTCAACACTTCCTACGCCGGCATTATCCGGATCAGGTTCGAGGGACACGGCCTTGCGGTCGATCTCAGCCTTTCGGCGCCCCTGTGTTTTGTTTTTATCAGCAGAGCGCGAACGCGCCGCTTTGTCAAATGTTCTTTTCGCAGACGTCCGCGAGGCAGCAGCCGTCGCACAGCGGCCTGCGCGCGTCGCAAACCGCGCGTCCGTGCAGCACGAGCCGGTGACAGAAATCGTTGCCCTTTTCCGGCTCAATGATCGTGCGCAGTTGCTTTTCGAGTTTCGCCGGGTCCTTCGTGTCGGCGATGCCGAAGCGGCTGCACAAGCGGATGCAGTGGGTGTCGCAGACGATGGCGGGCTTTCCAAAAACGTCGCCGACGATGAGATTCGCGGATTTTCGCCCGACGCCGGGGAATTTGAGCAGCGCGTCGATGTCGTCCGGCATACGCCCGCCGTATTCGCCGACGAGCATCTTCATCGCGCCGCTGATATCGCGCGCCTTGGATGCGCCGAGTCCGCACGGCCGAACGATCTCCCCGATATCCCGGACATCCGCCGCTGCGAGCGCCTGCGGGGTCGGATATTTGTCGAAGAGGATGGGAGTCACGACGTTCACCCGCGCGTCGGTGCACTGTGCGGCGAGCCGCACGCTCACCATCAGCTGCCACGCGGTGCCGTAATCGAGCGTGCATTCCGCGAGCGGATAGGCGTCCTCGAGCGCCGCGACGATGCGCGCGGCGCGCTCTTTTTTTGTAAGCTTTTCTTTTTCTGTAATCATAGATTGATTCTACAACAAAATTGCGCGAAAGGAAATACCCGGCGGACAAAGAGCGTGAAAGCAAAAGCGGGAGGGAAAATGCGGACCGGAGGGGAAAAGGCGCGGCACAGACCGCGGCGGCGCGCGGGGAAAGGACAATAATTGAAAAACAGGACAGAAACTGCGCCGCTTCTATTGACGAAAGCACGCGAATTGAATAGACTTAATATAAAATGGCGTACTGTATAAAAAAAGAAACGGACACCTGAAACGGAGAGGAATTATGTACGAGGATTATCTTGATTCCATTGGCCTTATCGAAAAATACGACGCGGACGTCGCCGCCGCGATGCGGCGGGAGTTCGACCGGCAGCACGACAACATCGAGCTCATCGCGTCAGAAAACATCGTGTCGCCGGCGGTGCTCGCCGCTATGGGCAGCGTGCTGACGAATAAGTACGCCGAGGGCTATCCCGGCCACCGCTATTACGGCGGCTGTCAGTATGTCGACGAGGTGGAGGAGCTCGCCCGCGAGCGCGCGAAGCAGCTGTTTGGCTGCGACCACGCGAACGTGCAGCCGCACGCCGGCGCGCAGGCGAATCTCGCCGCGTACGCCGCGGTGCTCGAGCCGGGGGACACCGTGCTCGGCATGAACCTCGCGCACGGCGGCCACCTGACGCACGGCTCCGTCGTCAATGCCTCCGGCAAGCTGTATGATTTCTGTCATTACGGCGTCAACCTCGAAACGGGCCGCATCGACTACGACGATCTCGAAAAGGTCGCGCGCGAGATGAAGCCGAAGCTCATCGTCGCGGGCGCGAGCGCCTATCCGCGCATCATCGATTTCGAGCGCATCGCCGCCGTCGCGAAGGAGATCGGCGCGATGTTCATGGTCGATATGGCGCACATCGCCGGCCTCGTTGCGACGGGGGAGCACCCGTCGCCCGTGCCCTATGCGGACATCGTCACCACGACGACCCATAAGACGCTGCGCGGACCGCGCGGCGGCATGATCCTGTGCCGCGAGGAATACGCGAAGGCGGTCGACAAGGCCATTTTCCCCGGAACGCAGGGCGGACCGCTCATGCACATCATCGCCGCGAAGGCCGTCTGTTTTAAGGAGGCGCTCGAGCCGTCCTTCAAGACCTACCAGCACCAGATCGTGCTCAACGCGAAGGCGCTCGCCGCGGGCCTCACGAAGCGCGGCGTCAAGCTTGTCTCGGGCGGCACCGACAACCACCTCATGCTCGTCGACCTCATCGGCACGGGCGTGACGGGCAGCGAGCTGGAGAAGCGCCTCGACGAGGTGCACATCACCGCCAACAAGAACGCCATTCCCGGCGATCCGCTCAAGCCCACCGTCACGAGCGGTCTGCGCCTCGGAACGCCCGCGGTCACGACGCGCGGCTTCAAGGAGGCGGAGATGGATGACATCGCGGAATGGATCGCGCTCGCCATCAATGATTTTGACGCGAGCAAGGAGCGCATCGCGCAGGGCGTACAGCTGCTGTGCGACGCGTATCCGGTCTACAGATAAGAAAGCGCAAGGATAGAAAGGAGGACGCGCCGTGGCACGCACACCGCTCGCGCAGCTCATTCGCCCCGAAACGCTCGACGATATGTTCGGCCAGCAGCATCTGCTGAAAAAAGGCTGCGTTTTCCGCGACATGATCGACCGGGGCGTCGTTCCCAACATGATCTTTTTCGGCCCGTCCGGCGTCGGCAAGACGACGGCGGCGGGCATCATCGCAAAGAATACCGAGATGCAGATGTTCCGGCTCAACGGCACGTCCGCATCGACGGGCGACGTCAAGGACGTCATCGCGAGCGTGGACACGCTCGTCGGGCGCGGCGGCGTGCTGCTGTATCTCGACGAGATCCAGTATTTCAATAAAAAGCAGCAGCAATCGCTGCTCGAGACGGTGGAGGACGGCTCCGTCACGCTCATCGCGTCGACGACGGAGAATCCGTATTTTTACGTCTACAGCGCGCTGCTGTCCCGCTGTACTGTCTTTGAGTTCAAGCCGCTCGACTGGCGGGACGTGCGCGCGGCGGTCGACAGAGGCGTCGCGCTGCTCGGGAAAAGCGAGGGCGTCGGGTACGCGCTGGACGACGAGACGCGGGATTATCTCGCACAGACGGCGGGCGGCGACGTGCGCAAGGCGCTGAACGCGCTGGACTTGCTGTCCGCGGCGGCGGGCGAAAAGAACGGTGAAAAGACCGTCACGCTCGATATGGCGAAGCAGGTAGCCGCGCGCAGCGCGTCGCGCTACGACAGGGCGGACGACGTCCACTACGACCTGTTGTCCGCGCTGCAGAAATCGGTGCGCGGCAGTGACCCCGACGCGGCGCTGTTTTATCTTGTGCGGCTGCTCGAAGCGGGGGATATCATATCGCCGTGCCGGCGGCTGCTCGTGATGGCGAGCGAGGATATCGGCCTCGCCTATCCGCTCGCGGTGGCGATCGTAAAAAGCTGCGTCGACGCGGCGCGGGAGCTCGGCTTGCCCGAGGCGGGCATCCCGCTCGCCGAAGCCGCCGTCTTCCTCGCGACGTGCCCGAAGAGCAACACCGCCAACGAGGGCCTCGGCGCGGCGACGGCGGACGTGCAAAACGGGCGCGGCGTCAATGTGCCGGCGTATCTGCGCGGGACCGGCTACGGCGGCGCGGAAAAGCTCGGGCGCGGGCAGGGCTACAAGTATCCGCACAGCTACCCGAACCGCTGGGTCGAGCAGCAGTATCTGCCCGACGACCTTGTCGGCGCGAAATACTATCAGTTCGGAGAGAACAAGACCGAGCAGGCCGCGAAGGCGTACTGGGATCTTATCAAGGGCAAGAAGAAGTAGCGCGGACTGCGCGCGTGCAGACAAAAAACGGGAGAACAAATGGAAAATCTGATCGATTCCGTAAAAAAATATTTCACCGAGGCGACCGCCGACGCGGTGTTGAAGGTCGTCGGTTCCGTCCTGGTGCTGTTTTTGGGCTTTGCGCTCATAAAATGGCTCGTCAAGGCCGCCGCGCGGACGAAAGCCGCGCAGCGCATGGACCCGAGCCTGCTGTCGTTTCTGCGCAGCTTCATATCCATCGGCCTGAAGATACTGCTGATCTTCAGCGTTGCGGACAATCTCGGCGTGCCGACCACCTCCTTTTTGACGCTGCTCGGCTCCGCGGGCATCGCCATCGGTCTGTCGCTGCAGGGCAGCTTGTCCAATATGGCGGGCGGGCTGATGATCCTGCTGTTCCGTCAGTTCAAGGTCGGGGATTTTATCGAAGCGCCCGGCGGCTATTCCGGCACCGTCGCGGACATCAGCATTTTTTATACGACGCTCACGACCGTCGACAACAGAAAAATCGTCATCCCGAACGGAACGCTGTCCAACGGCGTCATCACGAACTACAACGCGCAGGACAAGCGCCGCGTCGATATAGAGTTTTCCGTCGGCTATGGCAGCGACATCGAGGGTGTCAAGAGAATCCTGCTCGAGACGGCGTGCGCGCATAAGCTTGCGCTGCGCGAGCCGGCGCCCTTTGCGCGCATGACGAAGCAGGGGGACAGCGCGCTTGTTTTCACGCTGCGCGTATGGTGCAGTGCCGCCGATTACTGGCCCTTATTCTTTGATCTCAACGAACAGGTGAAACAGGCCTTTGACGCGAACGGCATCGCCATTCCGTTTCCCCAGATGGACGTTCATCTCGACAAATAAGATAGAGAACGCCCCCGGCGCAGTTCTGTTTTTCTGCGCCGGGGGCGTTCTCATGTCTGTGTGCGGCAGCTCAGCCGTGCAGGCCGTTCTCCTGCCGCTGCATATTCTCGATGACGACGTCGTGGATGTCGCCGAGCGTCGCGCAGTATTCGAGCACCTTCCACGGCTCGTTCGTATGAAAATGGATCTTGATGAGATCCTCGTCGCCCACCGCAAGCAGACAATCGCCGGCGATATTCCTCATGATATGATCATGGATGTCGTCCTCCGAGAGATGTTCGCCCTCAATGAGCAGCTGCGTGTCAAATTTGAATTCCAGCATAGTCTTATTCTCCTTTATCCTGCTGCGCGCCTTCCGTTTCGGCGAGCACCAACTGTATAAAATGGTCGAGATCGGCCATATCGGCGATGGTATTGGCTCTGCTGCGCAGATAGGCCGCGCCGCGGAAGCCCTTCGTGTACCACGCGGCGTGCTTGCGCGCTTCACAAAAGGCGACATACGCCCCCTTCTCGGCGACCATGCTCTCCACCTGCCGCCGAAGCGCATCCATGCGCTCACGCGCCGTGGGCGGCGCGGGCGCGGCTTCGCCGTGCACGGCGGTGGCAAGGGTTCGGAACAAGAAGGGATTTCCGAGCGCGCCGCGCCCGACCATCACCGCGTCGCAGCCGGTCGCCTCAAACATACGCAGCGCGTCGTCCGATGTAAAGACGTCGCCGTTGCCCACGACGGGGATGCGCACGGCCCGCTTCACCTGCCGGATGAGCTCGAGATCGGCCGGCGGCTTATACATACGCGCGCGCGTTCGCCCGTGGACCGTGAGCGCCGCCGCTCCGGCAGCCTGCAGCAGAAGCGCAAGCTCGACGGCGGTGTTCTCCTCCCAGCCCGCGCGCATTTTGACCGTGACGGGCGCAGAAACGGCCGCGTTGACCGCCGCGACGATGTACGCGGCGAGCTGCGGCGTTTTCATCAGCGCGCTGCCGGCGCCCGCGCCGGTGATCTTCGGGGCGGGACAGCCCATGTTGATGTCGATGAAATCGGGATGAAAACGCTCCTCAACGAAGCGCGCCGCCTGTGCCATGTCCGCCGGGTCGTGCCCGAACAGCTGCAGCCCAATGGGGCGCTCCGCCTCGGAGAAGCGCAGCAGCTGCGGCGTTTTTTTGTCGCCGAGGCACAGCGCCTTTGCGCTGACCATCTCGCCGACACAGAAGGCCGCGCCGCACGAGCGGCACAGCGCGCGAAAGCTCGAATCGGTCACGCCCGCCATTGGCGCGAGGCCGATGGCGCCGGGCGCTATTATGCTTTGAATGTCCTTTTTCAAAATAATGTCCTGCTGAAATTCAATAGTGTTTTTCGTTATACTTTGGGCGTGTGTCGTCCTAAGCCGGGGGGTATAGGGCACCCACCCGCAGGCAGGTGTGCAAGCGCGCAACCGCACAGACTGCGGCTCGGGCTCGACGCGGTTTCATCTTACGGTGATGCTCGCCGGGCGCTGAAATAAGAGAAAGATGACTGTCGGGGTGCGCCGGGCGCTCGGAAGGGAGTGGATATGTACTTTTCCCCTCGGCGGGCTGCGCCTCGGGACTTGCCGCTGCTGCGGCTTCGCTGCACGAAAAAAGCACCAAAAGCGTGGGGAGCCGAACTCCCCACACCCCTGACGGCTTAGGGAGCTGCCGCACCCTAAGAACCCCTTCGCGCAAACGCCTTTGTAAATTGTGACCGTTTGCGCTGGTGCGCCCTTCTGTGTTGACTTTCATCTTCGCTTCGGGGGCGCAGCGACTTTCGCTGCGGCGGTCCGGCAGCCGCCGAACCGCCGGCTCGTCTCGGGCTGCTTTGCTATTTTTGTAAGCCAACGCTCCGGCTGCGCATCTTGCTTAACTGCAAGTATGCCGCTGCGCCGGCGCTTGCCGCAGGGGGTGGCAAATGCAGCCCGGGTACATAGGGCGTGTGTCGCCCTATGCCGGGGGTATGGGGCACCTGCCTGCGCTCGGACACCGCCGCCTCTGGGCGTCGGGAAATCGTCCCGATGGGGCAAGCGCAGTGCATTTTGACCGCGAAGCTATTCTGCGGCCTCGTATGTGCGTGTTAATTACTATACCATATCGCGGGACAAATGTGGTATACTAACTTACGATCAAAAACAGGAGGACGGCCATGAAACTGCTTTGCATCGATGGCAACAGCATACTGAACCGCGCGTTTTACGCCATCAAGCTGCTGACGACCAAGGACGGCCGCTATACCAACGCCGTGCAGGGCTTTTTGTCCATTTTTTTAAAGCTGTGCGAGCAGTATGCGCCGGACGCCGTCGCCGTCGCCTTCGACGAGCACGGAAAGACCTTTCGCCACGAACAATACGATAAATACAAGGCGACCCGAAAGGGGATGCCGCCCGAGCTCGCCGAGCAGCTCGACGTCGTAAAGCAGCTGTTGACGGACCTCGGCTACACATGGGTCAGCTGCAAGGGCTATGAAGCGGACGATATTCTCGGCGCATTTGCGGCGCGCTGCGCTAAGGACGGCGACGTCTGCCTGATCGCGACGGGCGACCGCGACAGTCTGCAGCTCGTCAGCGACAGCGCGACGGTGCTGCTGACGACGACGAAGTTCGGCCGCGGCGAGACGAACGAGATCACGCCGCCGGCAATGAAGGAGCTCTACGGCATCGAGCCGCGCCAGCTCATCGACGTCAAGGCGCTCATGGGGGACAGCTCGGACAACATCCCCGGCGTTGCGGGGGTCGGCGAAAAGACGGCGTATGATCTGATACAAAAATTCGGCTCTCTCGACGGCGTGTACGAGAATATCGAAAGCGGCGATATAAAGCCCGGCGTTCGTGACAAGCTGCAGAAGGACAAGGACGCCGCCTATATGAGCCGGCAGCTCGCGACCATCGTCACCGACGTGCCGGTGGATACCGACCCGAAGACCTATATAAAAAAAACGGGCGACCCGACGGCTGCCGCATCGCTGCTCGCGCAGCTCGAGATGCACACCATGCTCGCGCGGCTGGCGCTGACCGCCGCGCCCGTGCCGGAAAAGGCGCAGCAGGTGCAGCCGGCCGCGGAGGCAGCGCTCGGCCCGCTGACCGACGAAGCGCTCGCGGATCTGAAGCTTTTGTATGTCTGCGCGGACGCGCACGGATTTTTTGCGGCAGCGGGGGACCGGGCGTTTCGTCTGGATAAAGCGTCGCTGGAGGCGGCGCTGCGCAGCGATTGCGAAAAGCGCTGCTTTGACGCGAAGCCGCTGTGGCATTTTGCGCTGGAGCGCGGGTTTGAAATCGAGAATCTGACCTTCGATTTGAAGCTTGCAGCGTATCTGCTGAATCCGGCCGCGTCCACCTATGCGCTCGACGTGCTCGCGCGCGAATATGCGATAAAGCCGCGCTTTTGCTGTGAGGCGGAAGCGCTCGGCGCGCTGGAGCCGCTGTGCGAAGCGCTCGCGGCGCTGCTTCGGGAGCAGGATATGCGCGCGCTGCACGACGATATCGAGCTGCCGCTCGCGCGCGTGCTCGCGGAGATGGAATACGCAGGCTTTGCGGTCGACCGCGCGGGCATCGAGGCGTTCGGCGGCGAGCTGACCCGTCTTGTGGAGCAAAAGCAGGAGGAGATATTCGACCTCGCGGGGCGCAAATTCAACCTGAACTCCCCAAAGCAGCTCGGGGACGTGCTGTTCGGCACACTGGGGTTGCCCGCGGGGAAGATGAATAAGAGCGGCTATTCGACCGACGCGGAAACGCTTGAAAAGCTGCGCGGCGATTACCCGATCGTCGACAAGATCCTCGAATACCGCACCTACCAGAAGCTCAATTCGACCTATGTTGCGGGCTTACTCGCGGCGGTGGACGCGGGCGGCCGCATCCACACCGAATTCAAGCAGACCGAGACGCGCACCGGGCGCATCAGCTCGCGCGAGCCGAATCTGCAGAACATCCCCGTGCGCACCGAGCTCGGCGGACGATTCCGCAAATATTTCATCGCCGCGCAGGGCAGTGTGCTGTGCGACGCCGATTATTCCCAGATCGAGCTGCGCGTGCTCGCGAGCATCAGCGACGACAAACGCATGAACGAGGCCTTTGCGAGCGGGCGCGACATCCACACCGAGACGGCAAGCGAGATATTTAAGCTCCCGCGCACCATGATCACGCCGGAGCTTCGCCGCCGCGCGAAGGCGGTCAATTTCGGTATCGTCTACGGCATCGGCGCTTTTTCGCTGTCGAAGGACACGGGCGTGTCGATGCGCGAGGCGGCGAGCTATATAGAGAACTATCTCGCGACCTACGCGGGCGTCGCCGCCTATTTGCAGAAAACGGTGGAGCAGGCGAAGAAGGACGGCTTCGTGACGACGCTCTACAAGCGCCGCCGTATGCTGCCGGAGCTTGCGAGCGCCAACAAAAATATGCAGGCGCTCGGCAGGCGCCTTGCGATGAACACCCCCATTCAGGGAACGGCCGCCGACATCATAAAGCTTGCGATGATCCGCGTGAGCGAGCGGCTGCGCAAGGAGAAGCTGGACGCGCGGCTGGTGCTGCAGGTGCACGACGAGTTGATCGTGGAGAGCACCGAAAAGGACGCGCCGCGCGCGGCCGCCGTGCTGAAGGACGAAATGGAAACGGCGGCGAAGCTCGCGACGCCGCTGCTCGTCGACGTCGGCACCGGCAGGACCTGGTACGAGGCAAAGCTGTAGATGGTCGAACACAGAGCGGCCAGGCGCTCCGGCTCGCGCTGCCCGCCCGTGCGGGGGTGCCGGAGGATAGCGGGAGAGCGCTTATGGAATTGACGGTGCGGCCTGCAAAAGCGCAGGACATCGCCGCGCTCGCCGCCGTTGAGCGGCTGTGCGAGCGCACGCCGTGGAGCGAGGCGCAGTTGCGTGAGGAGCTGACGCTCGCGCACGCGCGGCTTTTTACCGCGCTCGCCGACGGCGTTCCGTGCGGATTTGTCGATATGCACATCGCGGCGGACGACGCGCACATCAACGAGCTGGGGGTCGACCCCGGTGTGCGTCGGCGCGGCATCGGGGAGCGGCTCATGCGCGCGGCGGAGGACTGTGCGCGCAGGGAGGGCTGCGCGGTGCTGTCGCTCGAAGCGCGGCAGAGCAACGCGGCGGCGGCCGCATTATACAGAAAGCGCGGATTCCGGGATGTCGGCCGGCGCAGAGGCTTCTACACCGACCCCGTCGAGGACGGAATCATTTATTTAAAGGAATTGTAAAAAATCTATGTGGGTTGTTTTTGCGGTACTTACCGTTTTATTTTGGGGCACGTCGGACGTCCTGTTCAAAAATGTTTCCGACCGTGGCGAGGCGGACGAGCTGATCCTGCTCGCGATGAACGGCACGGTTTACGGCGTCTCCTGCCTTGTCTACTGGGCGGCGACGGGCACGGCGTTTTCCTTTGCGAGCCTTGTCAAATATATTCCGATCGCGGCCGTCTATATCGGCTCCATGCTGTTCTACTACAAGATGCTGCCGCACATCAAGATCTCGCTCGCGTCGCCCATCGCGAATTCCTCCTGCGTCGTTACGACGCTGCTTTGCATTCTGGTGCTCAAGCAGTCGGTCAGCGCGCTGCAGGCGGGCGCGATCGTGCTGATCGTCGCGGCGATCATCCTTTTGTCGCTGGACAAGGAGCCCAAGCAGCCGGCCGGCCTTACGGCGCGCGATTATGCCATAGGTCTCGGCTGTGCGCTCGTCTATTTTGTGCTCGACGGCGTCGGCTCGTTCATGGACGACAACATTCTCGATGCGGCGCTGAGCGCCGGGGACGTCATCATCGCCTACGGTCTTTGCTATCTGCTCGTGGGCGTCTGCGCGCTGTTCGCGGCGGCGAAGAAAAACGCGGCGACGGGCAGAAAGCTGGACTTCGGCTTTGCGGTCCGCCCGCGCATTCTCGCGGGCTGCCTCATCGAGACGGCCGGGCAGTTCACCTATGTTTACTGCTACGCCGCCGGCGACGCGGCGCTCGCGTCCCCGTTTTTCGCCTCCTTCTCGGCGGTATCCATTTTGCTGTCCCGCATTTTCCTGAAGGAGAAGCTCACCGCAAAACAGGCGATCCTTGTCCTTTCCATGCTCGCGGGCATGTTTATTCTTGCGATCGAATAGGAGAAAAGCAATGCTGGTGCTCGGAATAGAAAGCTCCTGCGACGAGACGTCCGCGGCCGTCGTGCGAGACGGCCGCGCGGCGCTGTCCTGCGCGACGGTGACCCAGATCGCGGAGCACCGTTTGTACGGCGGCGTCGTGCCGGAGATCGCCTCCCGCCGTCACCTTGAAAACGTCTGCGCCGTCACGGAAAAGGCGCTCGCCGACGCGGATGTTGCGCTCGCGGACATCGACGCGGTCGCGGCGACCTATGCGCCGGGACTTATCGGCGCGCTGCTC
>JAYFQJ010000035.1:0-9971 GCA_034927165.1 Oscillospiraceae bacterium | reverse complement strand
AGCATGGACATCATGACCCGCATGGGACAGAAGGCGCTGGACGCGCTGGGCGATTCCGACGACTTCGTGCGCGGTCTGCACTCCAAAGCGCAGCTCGACGAGGAGAAGCGCTATATCTGCCACTTCCCCGAGGACAACGCGATCTGGTCCATCAACTCCGGCTACGGCGGCAACGTGCTGCTGGGCAAGAAGTGCTTTGCGCTTCGCATCGCATCCAACCAGGGCCGACGCGAGGGGTGGATGGCCGAGCATATGCTCATCCTCGGCATCGAGGATCCGCAGGGTCATATCGATTATATCACCGCGGCGTTCCCGTCCGCGTGCGGCAAGACCAACCTTGCTATGCTCATCCCGCCCGAGATCTACGCGAAGAAGGGCTATAAGGTGTGGTGCGTCGGCGACGACATCGCGTGGCTGCGCATCGGGCCGGACGGTCGCCTGTGGGCGATCAATCCGGAGAACGGCTTCTTCGGCGTCGCCCCCGGCACCAACGCGAAATCCAACCCCAACGCGCTCGCTTCCACGAAGAAGAACGCGATCTTCACGAACGTCGTAGAGAACCTCGACGACGAGACGGTGTGGTGGGAAGGCCTCGACAAGAACCCGCCGAAGAACAGCCTCAACTGGAAGGGCGAGGTCTGGAACGGCAACGCCGAGATGGGCAAGGGCGCGCATCCGAACAGCCGCTTCACCGCGCCCGCGATCAACTGCCCGTGCATTTCGAGCGAATTCGACAGCGGCAAGGGCGTGCCCGTGACCGCGATCGTTTTCGGCGGCCGCCGCGCGAAGACCGCGCCGCTGGTCTACCAGAGCTTTGACTGGGCGCACGGCGTATTCGTCGGCTCCATCATGGCGTCCGAGACGACGGCCGCCGCGACCGGCGCCGTGGGCGTCGTCCGCCGTGACCCGATGGCCATACTGCCGTTCTGCGGCTATCACATGGGCGACTACTGGGCGCACTGGCTCGAGATGGGCAGGAAGCTCGGCGACAAGGCGCCGAAGATATTCAACGTGAACTGGTTCCGCACCGACGACGAGGGCAACTTCATCTGGCCGGGCTTCGGCGACAATATGCGCGTGCTGATGTGGATGCTCAAGCGCTGCAAGGGCGAAGCGGAAGCGGTCGAGACGGCCATCGGCTACGAGCCGAAGCCGGCGGACATCGATCTCGAGGGCCTCGACATCACCGCGGATACGCTCAAGGGCCTGCTCGCGATCGACAAGGACCTTTGGGTCGAGGAGACCAAGGGGATCGAGGAGTTCTACGCGAAGTTCGGCGCCAAGCTGCCGGCAAAGCTGCGCGAGGAGCTCGACGGTCTCAAGTCCCGCCTTGCGAAATAGGCACTGGATCTGTATATGCAAAAACCCGTTCCTTTGGAACGGGTTTTTCTTTTTGCTCAAAAAAGGCGAGAAAAAGCGGAATTGCCGCCGCATCGGCGCAGGGTGTAAAACAGGCGCAGGATATGGCGGAGAATAAAGCGCGGGGGAGGAACCCTGCGGTTCGCCCCCCGCGCTCATGCCCGGACGGCGGGAAATTCCGCCGCTGATCCTATTCTATTTGACCCGCAGCGCGCGCATCGCGTTCAGAATGGCGAGCACCGTCACGCCGACGTCGGCGAAAACGGCGACCCACATGCTTGCGAGCCCGGCCGCGCCGAGCACCAGTACCGCCGCTTTGACCGTCAGTGCGAAGCCGATATTTTCCCGCACGATGCGCATGGTGCGCGCGGCAATACGGATCGCTTCCGCGACCTTTGTCGGCTTATCGTCCATGAGCACCACGTCGGCCGCTTCTATTGCGGCGTCGCTGCCCAGCGCGCCCATCGCAATGCCGATGTCCGCGCGCATGAGCACCGGCGCGTCATTGATGCCGTCGCCGACAAACGCGAGCGCCGCGCCCTGCGGTTTCTGCTCAAGCAGCGCTTCGACCGCCGCGATCTTGCCGTCCGGCAGCAGCTGCGCGCGAACCTCGTCGAGTCCGAGCTGCCTGCCGACCGCCTGCCCGACCGTCTCCATGTCGCCCGTGAGCAGCACGGTCTTCTGCACGCCGAGCGATCTGAGCTGCGCGACCGCGTCTGCCGCGTCCGGCTTCACCTCGTCGGAGATGACGATATGTCCGCAATATTCCGCGTCGGCGCACACGTGGATGATGGTGCCGGTCTGACTGCATTCGTGCCATTGCGCACCCGCCTGGTCCATGAGCTTTCCGTTGCCCGCGCAGACGGTGCGCCCGTCGATGACCGCGCGGATGCCCAGGCCGGGCAGCTCCTCAAAAGCGCCGATGCGCTTTTTGTCGATATGTCCCCCGTGCGCGCGCAGGATGGACTGCGCGATGGGGTGGTTGGAGCCGCTCTCTGCGAGCGCCGCAATGTCGAGCAGCTCCGCCTCCCGCATCGCCTGCGGGTGCACCGCGGTGACGCTGAAGCTGCCGCGGGTGAGCGTGCCGGTCTTGTCAAACGCGACGACGCGCACCTGCGCGAGCGTCTCAAGATAGTTGGAGCCCTTGATCAGAATGCCGCGGCGGGAGGCCCCGCCGATGCCGCCGAAGAAGGACAGGGGAACGGAGATGACCAGCGCGCACGGGCAGGAGACGACGAGGAAGATGAGCGCCCGGTGGACCCAGACGCTCCACGCGCCGCCCGCGAGCAGCGGGGGCAGCAGCGCGATGAGCGCCGCCGCCGCCACGACGGACGGCGTATACCAACGCGCAAAGCGGGTGATGAAATCCTCCGCGCGCGCCTTGCGCTCGGAGGAGTTCTCCACGAGGTCGAGGATCCGCGCGACGGTGCTGTCCGCGTAGACGCTCGTCGCGCGCACGGTGACGCCGTTCGTCAGATTGACCGTGCCGCTGACGACGTTGTCGCCGACCGCGCAGTCGCGCGGCATGGACTCTCCGGTGAGCGCGGCGGTATTGACCGTCGTGGCGCCCTCGGTTATGACGCCGTCAAGCGGTATTTTCTCGCCCGGACGGATTACCAGAAGCTCGCCGACCGCGACGTCCTCCGGCGCGACGATCTGCTCCGCGCCGGCGCGCAGCACACGCGCTTCTGCGGGTCTGATGTCCATCAGCGCCGCGATGGATCTGCGCGAGCGCCCGACGGCGATGCTCTGGAACAGCTCGCCGACCTGATAAAACAGCATAACTGCGACCGCCTCCGGGTATTCCCCGACGCACCACGCGCCGACCGTCGCGAGCGACATGAGAAAGTTTTCGTCAAACACGTTGCCGTGCGCGATGTTCCGCGCGGCCGTCCACAGCACCTCATAGGCTACAAGGCCGTACGCGGTGATGTACAGCGCGAGCCGGACGGCGTCCGGCAGCGGCGCGAACGCGGCCGCACAGAGGACCGCGCCGGAGATCATAATCAAGCAGAGGCTCCGCTTTTGCTTTTTTGTCATGGCGTTACAGCCTTACCGTGCAGTCCGGCTCGATCCGCTTGCACACCCTGACTGCTTCGCGCACCACCGCGTCGAAGTTCGCGTCGTCCGCCTCGATGGTCAGCTTCTGGGTCAGAAAATTCACCGTCGCGGATCGCACGCCCGCGAGCTTACAGATGCCGTCCTGCATTTTTGCCGCGCAGTTCGCGCAGTCGAGATCCTCCAGCATATAGGTCTTTTTCATTTTTTCTCCTCCTCTGTCAGATGTTCATAGCCCTGCCCGATGATGGAGCGCACGTGGTCGTCCGCGAGAAAATAGATGTTCGTCTTGCCGTCGCGGCGGCAGTCGACCAGCTTTGCGCTGCGCAGGATCTTCAGCTGGTGCGAGATCGCCGACTGCTCCATCTGCAGCAGCTCCGCGATGGCGCACACACAAAGCTCTGATTCGAACAGTGAATAAAGGATCCTGATGCGCGTCGTGTCGCCGAAGATCTTAAACAGGTCGCCGAGGTCGCACAGCAGCTCATCCTGCGGCAGCAGCCGGCGCACCTGCGTCAGCACGGCGGTGTGGTCATGCGCTTTTCCGGACATTTTATGAATCCTCCTTCATATGAACTTACATTCATATGATACGCCGCTCATATACAAATGTCAAGCCCCGCCAGGCGCGCAAAACAAAAAAGCGCCGGATGACCGGCGCGGGAGGAAGGCTTTATTTTGCGGGCCTCCCGAAGGGGGGCGTCTGCGCGCCCTGTTCAGCGCAGACGAAGCACGCCGAGCGTGATGAGGAGCACGCCCGCGATGTAAGTGAGCATAACGGGAAAGTGCTTGCGGGGAATGTGCACGCCTGGACAAAAGCGCACAAAAAACAGCAGACAATCCGAAATGAAAAACAGAACGGCGCCGGAATAGATGAGCGCGGTCGCCGTGCACGGATCGTTCGCGAGCAGCAGCAGGGCCGTCAGGTTCATGGAAGCGTTCGCGCCGAAATAGACGAGCGTCGGTGCGTGCAGCTTGTCAGGCAGCCGGGGAAAGATCGCCCGCGCTTCAAAGAAGATGCCCGCCGCATAGGCCGCGGCGGCTATGAAAAAGTACCAGGGCGGCGCGCACGCGCGCAGGGCGCCCGCATAGACGACGATCAGGCAGACGTGGGACAGCAGAAAGCTGAAGCCGCCCGCAGCGAAGCCGCCCTTGAAGATCAGCAGCACGTCGCCGAGCAGACTCAGCGCCAGCGCCGCGGCGAACCACGGCCGCGGGACTGCGGCGCTCGTGAGATAATAACCGAGCAGGCACAGGAGCACGGCGCCCTTCGTCGCGTTGCGGATGCGGCGGTTGTCAATGAAACTGCCGAACAGATGCAGCAGACTGACGGCGAAAAACAGGCACAGAAATACGGTGGGCATACGGCAGACCTCCCGAGGATGTGTTATCATTTTACCCTATAAAGCCGCCGGGCACAACAAGAAATTGTACAAAAATGTGCATCGCGGCTTTTCACATGCTCAACGACAAGAGGACGAACGGCGGCGTCGGCCGCATCTCCGGCATCCTCGTGGGTGTGCTGATCTTCGAGCTGCTGAAGATTTCGATGCAGTTCGTCGTCGTCGAGACCTCGTACACCTATATCGTACAGGGCGTCGTCATCATCATCGCCGTCGCTCTCGACATCCGCAAGTATATCGCGAGGAAGTAGAATATGAACGGGACGGAAAAAGATCGCGGCGAAGAGCGGACGGCAGTCCCCGCCGTACCGGAAGACGCAAAGCCGCCGGAGGAATTCAAAAACGAAAAGGAAAAGCTGTACGACAAGATCCCGCTGACGGTTCGCCAGCTGGACGTCATCATCATCGTGCTCGTGATCCTTTTTTCGCATTTTATGTCGTCGGCGCTCTGCGCGGACACGGGATTCTGTAAAAAAAGAAAGCGCACGGAAAGCTCCGCGCGCTTTTTTCTGTGTGATCGTGTTATAATAGAATCCATACTTTTTACCGGGAACGGGGGATCAGACTTGAAACTGACATTTTTGGGCGCCGCCCATGAGGTGACCGGCTCCTGCACGCTGCTGGAGGTCTGCGGTAAGCGGATCCTTGTCGACTGCGGAATGGAGCAGGGCGCGGATATTTACGAGAACAGGGCGCTGCCCGTAAAGCCGCAGGAGATCGACTGCGTGCTGCTGACGCACGCGCACCTCGACCACGCCGGTCGGCTGCCCGCGCTCGTGAAGAACGGCTACGCGGGCGCCATTTATACGACGCAGGCGACGGCGAGCCTGTGCGACATCATGCTGCGCGATTCGGCGCACATCCAGCAGCAGGAGGCGGAGTGGCGCAACCGCAAGGCGAAGCGCTCCGGCGGTGAACCGTACGAGCCGGTCTATACGATGGCGGATGTTGAGGAAACGCTCACACGCTTTGAAAAGTGCAGCTACGAGCGGCCGGTCGCGCTCTATGAGGGCGTGCGCGCGCGCTTTATTGACGCGGGGCATCTGTTGGGCTCCGCGAGCATCGAGCTGACGCTCACCGAGAACGGCGAGACGCGGGTGCTGCTGTTTTCCTGCGACGTCGGCAACACCGACCGGCCGCTTGTCCGCGATCCGCAAAAGCCGGAGCGCGCGGATTTTGTGGTCATCGAGTCGACCTACGGCGACCGGGTGCATCCCGCGCGCAAGGATTACGAGGCGCAGATCGCCGGTATCCTGCGCGACACGCTGGAGCGCGGCGGAAATCTCGTCATCCCCGCCTTTGCCGTCGGCCGCACGCAGGAGATCCTGTATCTCCTCAGCGGCATCAAGCAGAAAAATCTCGTGCCCGGCCACGACGACTTTCCGGTCTATGTCGACAGTCCGCTCGCCGTGGAGGCGACCAACATCTATGCGAGCGGGCTGACCGATTACTACGACGACGAGATGCGCGCACTGCTCGCGCGGGGCGTCGATCCGCTGCAGTTCGACGGCCTGCACTTGAGCGTCACGACCGAGGAGTCAAAGGCGATCAACACGGATCCCGTTCCCAAGGTGATCCTGTCCGCGAGCGGTATGTGCGAGGCGGGCCGCATCCGGCACCATCTCAAGCACAACTTGTGGCGCAAGGAGAGCACGATCCTGTTCGTCGGCTTCCAGGCGCCGGGTACGCTCGGCCGCCTGCTGCTCGACGGCGAGAAGTCCATCCGCCTGTTTTCCGAGCGCATCGCCGTCAACGCCCGCATCGAGCAGATGGAGGGCATCAGCGGGCACGCGGACCGCGAGATGCTGCTCGGGTGGCTTGGCAATATCAAGCAGAAGCCGCGCCGCGTGTTTGTGAACCACGGAGAGGACGCGGTCTGCGACGTCTTCGCGAAGGAGATCAACAAGCGCTTCGGCGTCGACGCGCTCGCGCCCTACAGCGGCGGAAGCTATGATCTGCTGACGGGCGAATGCCTCGACGAGGGCAACCGCGTGCCGCTCGAAAGGAAGACCGCGCAATCGCAGGAGAGCGCGCCCGTTTACCGCACGCTGGTCGCGGCGGGGGAGCGTCTCACAGCGCTCATCCGCAAAAAAGCAGGTCTTGCGAACGCAGAGCTTCAAAAGTTCGAGCGGGAGATCACGCAGCTTTGCGAGCGCTGGGACAGCGATTGAGAGGGAGCGCTTTTTGTCGAAGAAGCGACATGGAAAATTCGCACAATGCGCTCATATTAAAATTGTAGCGAGCGCTGAAAATCAAAAAACAACGCAAAAGGCATTGCTAAAATATGGGAGCCGTGCTATTGTATTACCACAGACTTCTTCCACGAATAAAGCCGCCCGGACGCAATTGCCGGACGGCTTTTTTCGTTCCGCAAGCCCGTTGACGCGCCGGCGCGCGCATGGTAGGATAAGGCATACGCAAAATCAAGACTCGGAAAAGACGCCGGGCGGAGGGATATATGATCTACAAACACAAGAACAGGGGAACCTGCTCGCAGTCGACGACCGTGGAGCTCGAGGACGGCGTTATAAAGAGCGTACGGTTTGAGGGAGGCTGCAACGGCAACACCAAGGGGATCGCGCGCTTGTGCGAGGGGCAGCGGCCGCAGGATGTAATCGAGCGGCTGAAGGGCGTGCGGTGCGGCTTAAAATCCACCTCCTGCCCGGATCAGCTTGCGCAAGCGCTGGAGGAAGCGCTGCGCGCACAGCAGCAGTAGATACATAGACGGCGCGGCTGCGGCTGCGCCGTTGGGCATTGCACCCTGTTTATTTTTCGCGCGCCGGGCAATACTGGCTACAGAAGAATATGCGGGGTGTCGTTATGATGAAGGGCTTTTCCAAACAATCCAACAAGGCGGTGACGGAAGCGATCCGCGTCGCGGGCGAGCTCGGTCACATCAGCGTCGGACCGGAGCATCTGCTTGCAGCCTTTGCGCTTCTGCCCGCGTGCGACGCGTATATGCTCCTGTGCCGCAGCTCCAGGGGTGTGCCGGATATCCGCAGGTGCCTTGTGACGGAGATGGGCATGGGGGAACGGCTGCGCTTGAGCGCCTCGGATATCTCGCAGGAGCTGTGCGCCGTGTTCGACTACGCGAGCGTGTGCGCCGCGCGGCTGGGCGACGGATGCGTCGGCACGGAGCAGCTGCTCTGTGCCATCCTCAGCACCGGGAATCCGCTGCTGTCGCGGCTGCTCCTCAAGGCCGGCGTGGACGAGCAGGGCGTGCGGCGGGACTGCCGGGGAAGCGCCGCGCCGATAAAGAAGGACGGCGCCATGATCGAAAAGAAGCCGCGTCCGAAGTCGCTTGAAAAATATACGCAGGATCTGACGGAGCTCGCGGCGGACGGAAAGCTCGATCCGGTCGTCGGGCGCGACGCGGAGATCGGGCGGGTCGTCGCGGTGCTTTCGCGCAGAAAAAAGAACAACGCCTGTCTGATCGGTGAGCCGGGCGTGGGCAAGACCGCCGTGGCGGAGGGCATCGCGCAGCTGATCGTGAGCGACGCTTGCCCTGACAGCCTGCGCGGCAAGCGATTGCTGACGCTGGAACTCGCGGGCATGGTCGCGGGAACAAAATACCGCGGCGATTTCGAGGAGCGATTCAAGGGTGCGCTCGCTGAGATCGTCAAGGCGGGCGATATCATCATCTTCATGGACGAGCTGCATACGGTGATGGGCGCGGGCGCCGCGGAGGGCGCGATCGATGCGTCCAATATACTCAAGCCGCTGCTCACAAACGGCACGCTGCAGGTCATCGGCGCGACCACCAACGCGGAATATACAAAGTTTATAGAGAAAGACAAGGCGTTCGAGCGCCGTTTTCTGCCCGTGCGCATCGAGGAGCCCGGCGACGCGCTCGCGCGGCAGATGATCGACAGCCAGCGCTTGCGGCTTGAGGAGCACCACGGCGTCACCATCACTGCGGACGCGGTCGACGCGGCCATGCGCCTGTCGCGGCGGTATATCCACGACCGCAGCTTCCCGGACAAGGCGATCGATCTGCTTGACGAGGCCTCCGCCCGCCGCCGTATGCAGCTGCGCGGTGAATGCGGGCGCTGCGAGCTCGGCGGCCGGGAGATCGCGGCTGTCGTGAGCGACTGGACGGGCGTGCCGGTCACGGAGGTGGACGAGAGCGAGAGCGAACGGCTGACGCGTCTGGAAAATCAGATGCGCGCGCGGGTCATCGGGCAGGACGCGGCGGTGAGCGCCGTCGTATCGGCGCTCAAGCGGGCGCGCACGGGGCTCAAGGAGCCGAGAAAGCCCAGCGGCTGCTTTCTGTTCTGCGGGCCGTCCGGCGTCGGCAAGACGGAGGTCTGCCGCGCGCTTGCGGCGGCGCTGTTCGGCGATGAGAGCGCGCTTGTTCGCATCGATATGACCGAATATTCAGAGCAGAGCGCCGTGTCGCGGCTCATCGGCGCGCCGCCTGGCTACGTCGGCCACGGCGAGGGCGGACAGCTGACCGACGCAGTGCGGAAAAAGCCTTACAGCGTGGTGCTGTTCGACGAGGCGGAAAAAGCGTGCGTCCAGGTCTTTAACCTGCTGCTGCAGGTGATGGATGAAGGGAGGCTCACCGACGCCGCCGGGCGCGTCGTGGATTTCGCCAATTGCATCATCGTTCTCACGACGAATGTCGGCGCGCGCAGCATCCTCGCGCAGAGCGGGCCGCTCGGCTTCACGCACGGCGACGACGCCTACAAAAACCTGAGCGCCGTCGTCGCGGAGCAGCTGAAAAGCGTGTTTGCGCCGGAGTTTTTGAACCGGTTGGATGAGACGGTCGTGTTCGGCCGTCTGACGATGGAAAACGCACGGCAGATCGCGGCGCTGCAGCTGCAGAAGCTCGCCGCGCGCGCTGCGGAGCAGGGGTATACGCTGCACATCGGCAGCGAGGTCGCCGACGCGGTCGCGCGTGCGGCCTGGTCGCCACAGTACGGCGCGCGGCCTCTGGGCAGGGAGATCGCAAAGCGCATCGAGGATCCGCTCGCCGACCTCATATTATCGGGGAAGACGCGGCGCGGCGGCGCCGTTTGCGTCCTTGTAAAGGACGGTGCGCTGACGGTGCACGCAGTGCGCAGCGGCGCGCGGCGCGGCGCGGCGGCGGGAAAAAAGGAATAAAAGCGACTGTACGCAGCATGAGAGCGCCGGCGGACGTTGTCCGCC
>JAYFQJ010000094.1:0-8941 GCA_034927165.1 Oscillospiraceae bacterium | reverse complement strand
AAGGGCCGCGAAAAATTCAGAAAGCGCGTTCGACCGACAGTGTCGAACGCGCTTTTTTATCGTTTTCGGAAGTCCACGCCGCCGCAGCGGCGGTTGCGGCGATCGTTTGCCCTGCCGCCTCACACGTTCTGATAGAGCAGCCCGGCCGCCGCGCTGTACCACACAAGCTTGCCGTGCCCGATACAGGGGATGCGCGTCTGCAGACCCCATTCGGGATACAGCTTGCGCAGCACGATCGCGTCGCCGGTGAGCAGCGCGACAAAAGAGACGTAGTCCGTCTTGGTCATCGGGTGATCGCCCGAAACGAAATAATCATTCTCAATTTTTTCGACGCGCAGCTCTTCAGTCTCTCCTGCTTTCTTCCCTTCAAGCGGTTCCAGCGGCCTGCCGCAGCAGATCGCCTGCGCCTCCCCCGTCGACGTGAAAATATTTCCGCACTGCGGACAGACGTAAAACGACAGCTTTTTCATATTGCCTCCCACCGGGTCGCCGGCCTGCAGCGCGCCGTCGAGCAGCGACTGTACGCCGACGCCGAGCGCCGCGGCGATATCAGCGAGCAGCGAGATGTCCGGACAGCCCGCGCCGCGCTCCCATTTGGACACGGCCTTGTCGCTGACGCACAGCTTCTGCGCGAGCGCGCCCTGGGTCAGACCCTGCTCCCGGCGAAGCGCCCAGATCAGCGCGCCCGTCTTTTCGGAATCCATAGGCACAGCACCCTCCTTTTTTTACAGTGTAGCACGCCGCCGCGCGTATGCCAAGCGACGCTCCGTAGAATCACAAAGGGCGCGTCCGACCCTGTCGGACGCGCCCTTTTGCCGTGCCGGAGAATCCGTCAAGAAATCCGTGAATCTGGGTGAGGCCGGAGAACACGCTCGCGAGGGTGTTCGCGACAGTAGACATCGTCTTGATGAAGATGTCCAGCGCGACGCCGACGACGTCCTTGCGCGTGTCGCCGACGGTGTCGCCGGTGACCGCCGCCTTGTGGGCGTGCGTTCCCTTGCCGTGGCCTTCGAGCGATCCGCTCTCGATGTACTTCTTCGCATTGTCGAACGCGCCGCCGGAGTTGCCCATAAAGATGGCGCGCGGTATGGCGCAGATGGTCGCGCCGACGAGCAGGCCGCCGACGAATTCAACGCCGAACAAAATCCCGCCCGCGATGGGGATGATCAGCGCCAGCATGGAGGGCAGCAGCATCTTCCGCAGCGCCTGCTTCGCCGCCATCTCGATGCAGCGGTTGTAGTCGGGGCGAACGGTGCCCTCAAGCACGCCGGGGATAGACAGCTGGCGATCGCCCTCGTCCGCCATCAGACGCGCGGACTCGATGGTGTTGTCGGTGAGCAGCGCGGAGAAATACTCGATGAGCGCGCCGCCGATGATGCCGCCCGCAATGACGATGTAGGATGCGATGTTGAGGACCGGCTCGGCATTGATCGCCGTATAGTTGCAGACGTAAGCGACAATGAGCGAAACGGTCGCGAACGCGGCGGAGCCGATCGCAAAGCCCTTGCCGATGGCGGCGGTGGTGTTGCCGACCGAATCGAGCTTGTCGGTGATCACGCGCACGTTCTCCGGCAGATGACAGGATTCCGCAAGGCCGCCCGCATTGTCCGCGATGGGCCCGAACGCGTCGATCGAGACCGTCGCGCCCACAAACGCGAGCATACCGAGCGCCGACAGCGCGATGCCGTAGATCCCGCAAATCTTTCCGGACAAGAACAGAGCAATGCCGATGACGAGGATGGGCAGCAGGCAGGAGCGCGAGCCGATCGCGTCGCCCTTGGTGATGACGAACGCCTCGCCCTCCGTCGCGATTTCGGCGAGCTGACGCGTGGGTTTAAAGTCGGTGCTGGTGTAATATTCGGTGATGCTGCCG
Source organism: Oscillospiraceae bacterium (assembly GCA_034927165.1). Taxonomy (GTDB): domain Bacteria; phylum Bacillota; class Clostridia; order Oscillospirales; family Ruminococcaceae; genus JAYFNU01. The sequence continues at coordinate 7,068 of JAYFQJ010000094.1, read as the reverse complement.
ATGGCGATGCCGCTGACGATGCCGAGCACGCTCGAGATCCACGGGGACAGCCAGCCGTACCGGAAGCTTTCGTACAGCGGAACATTCTTAAAGATAAACATACAGCTGAACAGACCGATGACAATGGTGAGTCCCGCGGAGATCCACGTCGCAAGGTTCAGCTCGCGGGAGGGATTGTCGCCCATCCTGCGCACGGACGCATAGCCGAGGCCCAGCAGACAGCCAAGCAGACCGCCGCCGGCAAGCAGGATCGGATAGACAATGGTCGCGCTGAAGGTGGATTCCGTCACCGCCGCGCCGGACGCGAGCGCGCTCCGGAAGATGGTGATCGCGATCATAATCGCTGCCGCCATCGTCGCGACAAAGCTCTCGAGCAGATCGGAACAGTTGCCCGCGATGTCGTTGACGTTATCGCCGATGAAGTCCGCGACGACGTTCGGCACGCGGCTGTCGTCCTCGGGCATATCGTGGCGCAGCTTCGCGAGGATGTCGGACGAGATGTCCGCCGCCTTCGTGTAGTTTCCGCCCGCGACGCGATTGAACATCGCGACGAGCGAGCAGCCCAGCGAGTAGGTCGTGATGCGGGTGATAAACGGATTGCACGGCAGGCTCGCGATGAGACCGGTGCTGACAGCGTCATATTCAACGCCGTTCCACAGGATCAGGATCGCGATGAGACCGAACATACCGAACGCCTGCACGCTCAGGCCGCTGACGCTGCCGCCGCACAGCGCGACCTTGACGGTCTCGCCGATGGACAACGTCTCGCGCGCTTTATTCGCGGTGCGGACGTTCGCATACGTCGCGCTGCGCATACCGAGGATGCACACCGCGCTGCTCATGCACGCGCCGAGCAGGAAGGTCAGGCCGCTCGTTTTCTCCACAAACAGGCTGAAAACGAGCGCGAGGATCACGACAACGATGCCGATCGTCTTGTACTCCGTTTTCAGAAAGGTGGCGGCGCCGCTGCGGATGATCCCGCTCATCTCCACCATCTCCGGGGTGCCCTCCCCCATCCTTTTGATTCGAAAATAGTTGAAGAAGATGTAGATGGCCGCCAGTGCGATCACGCACAGGATGATATACCAGGACATAGCATTGATCTCCTCACAAATTATATTTTTTTACCGTTTTACGCGGGCATTTCCCTTCCAGATATTCCATATCTCGTCCTCGCTGCCGGGCGTCCCGTAGTCCTCCACCATCGTGGTCGCGAGCGCGCCTGTGGCCCAGCCGAACTGGACCCACTTTTCCGGTTCCCAGCCCTTGAGAATGGCGTACAGCATACCGCTGACAAAGCCGTCGCCGCCGCCGATGCGGTCGAGCACCGGGATCGGGCGCGGATCCTCGACAAACCATGCGCCGTCGTAATTCATCACGGCGCCCCAGACGTGCTCGTTCGCGCTGCGCACCTCGCGCAGCGTCGTCGCGAACACCTCTGCGTTCGGGTATTCCTTTTTCGCCCGCTCGATCATCTCCTTGAAGCTCTCGAGCTTCGCCGAGAGGTCCTTGCCTCCGGCCTCCGGCCCCTTGATGCCCAGCGCGAGTTGGAAGTCCTCCTCGTTGCCGACAAGGATGTCCGCGCGCGCGGCGATCTGATGGAATATGTCGTGCAGCTCCGTCTCACGCCCCTTCCAGAAGGACGCGCGGTAATTGAGGTCGAACGCGATCTTGGTGCCGTGCTCCTTAGCGACACGGGAGAATTCGAGGCAGAAGCGCCCCGTCTCCGGAGACATCGCGGCAAACAAGCCGGACATATGCACGATCGCGACGCCCTCTTCTCCGAAGATGCGTTCAAGATCGAAATCCTCAAGACAGATGGTGCGGCCGACCTCGCCCGCGCGGTCGTTCTGCACCTTCGGGCCGCGCATACCGAAGCCGCTGTCCGCGATATTGAACTGATGGCGGTAACCCCACGGGCCGCCCTGCGGGATGTCCGGGCCTTCATACTCAATATTGCGCCGCCGCAGGTCGCCCTTGATGAAGCGGGCGATCTCGCTGTCCTGCACAAAACGGGTGAGGATCTTCACGCGCATACCAAGCGCCGCCGGGACGCTCGCGACGTTGCTCTCTGCGCTCGTCGACTGCATGAAATAGGTATGGCTGACGGCGACCGGCTGACGGTCCGCGGGGGTGATGCGCACGCCGATGCTCGTCGGGATGACCAACGCGTACTTGTACTCCTTTTTGATCTGCATGATTACCTTCTCCTTATCTCAGCGGTCCCTCCCGCTGATATATCACTGTTTTTTTACTATAGCTCTTTTTGGGACTTTCGTCAATGTTTAAGTGAATGAGAAACAATCTGCGTACTTTTCCAGCAAAACCTCCATGCTGTTTTGGAAGCGCATGACATGGCGCTTCATGTAACTGCCGATATCCACGTCGAGGTCCGCCTGATACACCATGTAGCCGAACATCGCCCGGTGCTCGGCATAGCTCACCGCCTCGAGATTCCAGTTGTCAAAACGCACGAGATAGCGCACGCGATCCAGCTGCGTGACGACACGCTTTAAAAGGGCATGGGTGCGGCTCTTGTTGGTCGCCTCATAAATGAGGCGGTGAAAATCGTCGTCAACGGGGTAGAACCGGTACAGCGCGGTCCCTTCGTCGATGATCTGCTTTTGCTCGCTGAGGTTGTGCAGGAGCTTTTCCACATATTTGGGCGGAATATTTCCCTCGGCGAGACGCATGACCTCCGGGTCGATGCAGCAGCGGATGAACAGCGCTTCGTTGACCATCGACATCTCGATCTTGGAAACCTTAGACTCCTTGCGGGGGATGACGTCTACCAGCTTTTCCTCCCGCAGCTTGTTGACGGCCTCGTGAATGGGCGTGCGGCTGACATCCAGCTGCTGCGCGATCTCGGCCTCGTTGATGGTACAGCCGGGTTTGAGATTGAACTGCATGATATTATCCCGAAGAACACGGTACGCATAGGCGCTGTGGCTCTCCGCCTCGCCGCGTGCAAGAACGATAAGTTGTTCGTTCAAGAACGATGCCTCCTTCTTAATATATCACTTATTCACAGTATAATAGAACCCGCGATTTTTTGCAATGCAACAAAAAGCCCGCGTGTCAAACGCGGGCTTTTTGCAGAGGAGAAAATGAAGTGATTTATGTAATCTGCTTGCGCAGGAATACGTTGTCTGCCCCGAACTCCCTAATTCCGATGCGCCATATAAGGGGCAGTAAAGGCGGCGCTTTGTGATTTGTTTTTTGAACTGTATTCATCATACGGCGCAAAGCTTAAATATTCCTTAAGCTTTTGTAACTGATTTGTAAACTTGCGGGTCGGACCTGCATTCCGGCCCGCAAATATACTTTGAGCGCCGAAAAGCCGTCTCCCGGAGCATCGCGATCGCCATTCGCGCTCCGTCGGCCTTCCGCCTATTCAACTCGCCAGGGTCGCCTCAAAGCCCGAGCGCAGCGGCGGCAGACTTGGCGTTCTGCACAAACGCGCGGACCTTTTCGGTGTCCTTGCGGATGCATTTTCCCTCTTCAAAAACGGAGGTCTTTGTAAGGCTGTCCACGCCCCACGGCCGCACAAACTGAATGGCGGCGGCGACGTTGTCCGCCGACAGCCCCCCCGCGAGGATGACGGGCGTGCGCGTCTCCCGAACGATGCGCGCGCTGATGTTCCAGTCGTGCGTGACGCCCGCGGCGCCCACGCCGTTGGGCGTCGAGCCGACCGCGGTCGCGCTGCCGCTCATGACCGAGTCGAGCAGCAGAATGTCCGCGACGCCGTCGTACCTTTTGGCCTGCGCAAGCGCAGCGTCCATCGTTTCCGGCCCGCCGACGGCGATCGCCTGCATAATGCGCACGTCCGGCACTGCGGCGCGCGCCCTTGCGCAGAATTCCGGCGTCGCAAAGACGACCGTCCCGCACAGATGGATGATGTCCGGCTGAAGATAGCGCGCCGCCGACAGGATGGTTTCCTCGTCGTCGTACATGAGGATGGCGGACTTGACCGCCGATTTTCCGACGACATTGAAGACCAGCTTCGCCTGCTCGAGCGTGATCGCGGCGGGACAGCTGTCGTCCCCCGTCAGCAGGCCGATGTGGTCTACGCCGGCGGCGACGCAGTCGGTCGCTTCGTCGGGATATTGCAGCGAGTAGATTTGTGTGATCATAAGAACTCCTTTTCTGTTACCATAAATAGCCGTACCACAGATACCGCCGCAGGAGCGCGAGCAGCACGAGGTGCAACGGATAATATATGTAGAAAAACCAGCGGCCGTTCCACCGGCCCCGTTGGCCGTTATACAGCCGCAGCAACGGGTAGGCGGCCAGCACGCCGAACTGAAACAGGCCCTGCCACCAAACGCCGCGGCTTGCCGCAGACAGCGCGAGCGAAAGGGAGGCGGTCAGCGCCACGGTGAAAAAACCGATCGCGCGCCGCCGCGGATCGTCCCGAAAGATGTGGAACAGCAGAACCCACGCGACAGCGAAATAGCTCCAGTCTCCGGCGAGCGAAAGGACGAAGATGCCGGTTATCAGCACACCCTTGGCGGCGGAGGAAAAGGAGCTCTCCCAAACGAGGATCGCCAGCAGGCCGAGCAGCAGCGTGAAAACGACGCCGGTCTCGGAAATGAACGAAAAACCGTCGGTGGAGAAGAAGGTGAAGGGCAGATGGGAAAGCGCGGCAAACAAAGCGAGCCGTAGGGCATAGCGCCTGACGTCGCGCGTGTGCGCGTATCCCTCTGCGACAAAAAAGCACATGACGGGCGCGGTCAGCCGTCCGATAAAATGCAGCAGCTGTCCCCCGAGCGAAGCCGTCGGAACAAACGCCCACGCCGCATGGTCCAGCGTCATAGCGGCGACAGCGATGAGCTTCAGTGCGTTTGCGGTCAACCCGCCCCGTTTTTCAGCCATAGTTCACCTCCCGATGGAAGCTGTATTATACTGCATAGCGCAAAAACAGTCAACACGGCGGGAAAGTACGATCTTTCGGACACTCGACAATTTCCGTCAAAATATAGGTTGAACCGCGGGGACGGGAATGCTATACTGCAGATGGAACAAATGTTCTTTTCGGAAACAGGAAAAAGAGGAGATGAAAAAAATGATCACCGTTCGCAATCTCAGCCAGCTTCGCTGCCTGAAGCTTGAAATTTCCGCGGAGCGCGCCGCGCTCGAAAGGCTGCGCGGATGTCCCTACGGCGGCGCCGCCCGATCCCTCGGCGTGCAGAACAAAAACCTCGCGGATCGAACCGCGCAGACTGCCTGCGAGGTCACCTATCTTGAACAGCTCATCGCTCAGAATATGAAACGGTGTATCTGCGAGCTGCTGCGCATCACCGAGTTCATCAACAGCATCGAGGACAGCGAGCTGCGCATAATCTTTCGCGAGCGCTATGTGCGCTGCAGGACCTGGACGCGGATCGCCTTTTTGCTCGGAGGATACGACGAACAGCTGCCGCGCCGCCGACACGATCGCTTTTTGCGCGAATTCAACGCCCAAAAGGAAAAATCGGCGGCAGACCGCCAGGAAAAAAAGCGCGATTGTACGTTTTGTACGTCGCCGCAGTGATACGGTAGTAGTGGTCGATGGCCGCGAGAGAGCGCTTCGGGATTCCCGGAGCGCTTTTTCTTATGCTTTGGAAAGGAGGAGAGCGATGAAAAAGAAGGACCCCTGCGCGCGCTGCGTATGGAACAACGCGCCGCTGTGCGGCAGGATATTTTGTATTCTGCCGCGGTGCATCAAAAAAGGAAAGGAGCTGAAAAAGAGCGATGCCGGGAAAAAAGAAAGCCGGGACGGACGATAACAACTGTTTTGCGGATGCGCTGCGCGCGCTGCTGAGGGAAAAGGTCGGCGAGGCGTCGCTGACGGCGCTGCGCGAGCAGGCGCGCGGCTGCCTCAACGCGGACATGACCAACGACGAGGCGATCGCGATGGCGCTCGTCAGAAAAGCGATCGAGGGCGACGCGGCGGCCGCAAAGTACATCTGCGACGCGGCGCGGCGCTGCGAGGATGCCAACGCAAAACCGTTTCGCCTGACGCTGCGGGTCGTGCGGGATGGAGATTAAGCTCACGGCCAGGCAGCTCGCATTCGTCGAGGCGGACGCGGACGAGGTCTTATTCGGCGGCGCGGCGGGCGGCGGAAAAAGCTGGGGCCAGCTCATCGACGCGCTCGTGTATGCGCTGCGCTGGAGCGGCTCTCGCCAGCTCGTGCTGCGCCGTTCGCTTGTGGAGCTCGATCGAACGCTCGTTCCGCTGTCGCTCGCGTTGTTTCCCAAGCGTCTGTACGCTTACAACAGCGCGCGGCACTGCGGCAGCTTCTCCAACGGCTCGACGGTGGAGTTCGGCTACTGCGACGCGGACGCAGACGTGCTGCGATATCAGTCGGCGGAATATGATGTGCTGCGTTTCGACGAGCTCACCCATTTTTCCGAGCGCGCGTACACCTATCTTCTGTCCCGCGTGCGCGGCGCGAACGGCTTCCCCAAGCAGGTGAAGAGCACGACCAACCCGGGCGGGCCGGGACACGACTGGGTCAAGCGGCGCTTTATCGATCTCGGCGCATGGGGATGCACGCACGAGACTCCCGCGGGCAGCCGTCTGTTTCTGCCGGCCAAGGCGACAGACAACGTGTTTTTGATGCGCGCCGACCCGAACTACCCGAAGCGCCTTCTCAATCTCGATGAGGCCGACCGGCGGGCGCTCGCGCTGGGCGAGTGGAACATCGACGCGGGCCGGTACTTTTCCGAGTGGCGCGCGGACGTGCACGTCGTCGAGCCGTTCAATATCCCCGCGCATTGGCGGCGGTATTTTGCGATGGACTACGGCCTCGATATGTTCGCGGGCTATTTTATCGCCGTCGACGGGCACAATCGCGCGGTCGTTTACCGCGAGCTGTACGAGCCGGATCTCATCATCTCGGACGCGGCGGCGCGCATCCGCGCGTGCGGGGAGCCCGTCGAGGCGTATTTCGCGCCGCCCGACCTCTGGAACCGGCGGCAGGAGAGCGGCGTTTCGGCGGCTGAGCTTTTTTTGAACTGCGGCGTCCCGCTGACAAAGGCGCCGGCGGCGCGCGCCCCGGGCTTTCTCGCGATGCGCGAACGGCT
>JAYFQJ010000045.1:0-11435 GCA_034927165.1 Oscillospiraceae bacterium | reverse complement strand
GATTTGCAGATTTTTGCCGTAGACTTAGGTGTAAGTTTGGCGTAAATTGGCGTAAGTTCGTGGAGTAAACCCCTACAAAGCCCTTCAGACGCCTACTTTAATCTACCTATATAGACTTATTCAGTCGATAGGTTTCATCGTCGGGAACAGCAGCACGTCGCGGATGGAGGGCGCGCCGGTGAGCAGCATCACGAGGCGGTCGACGCCAATGCCCAGGCCGCCCGTCGGGGGCATACCGTACTCGAGCGCGGTGAGAAAGTCTTCGTCGATGTCGCAGGCCTCGTCGTCCCCCAGCGCCTTGAGCTGCGCTTGGCGCGTGAAGCGCTCGCGCTGGTCGATCGGGTCGTTGAGCTCCGAAAAGGCATTCGCGTATTCGCGTCCGCCGATGAACAGCTCAAAGCGCTCGGTATAGCCGGGATGCGTCGGATCCTTTTTGGCGAGAGGAGAGATCTCCACGGGATGTCCCGTGATGAACGTCGGCTCGACGAGCTTGTCCTCGCAGTACTTCTCGAAGAAGAGATTCAGAACGTCGCCCTTGCCGTGGCGGTCGAGCACCTCGATGCCGTGCTGCTTCGCGAGCGCCTTCGCCTCGTCGAGCGTCGCGACGGCGTCAAAATCGACGCCCGCGTCCCGCTTGACCGCGTCGGTCATGGACAGGCGCAGGAAAGGCTTGTTGAGGTCGTACTCGACGCCGTCCAGCGTCGTCCTCGCATCCTCGCCGAGCACCGCGCGCGCGACAAAACGTATGAGATCCTCCGTGAGGTCCATGATATCCTCGTAGTCGGCGAACGCCTCGTACAGCTCGAGCATTGTAAACTCCGGATTGTGACGCACATCCATCCCCTCGTTGCGGAAGACGCGGCCGATCTCGTAAACCTTGTCGAAGCCGCCGACGATGAGCCGCTTTAAGTGCAGCTCGAGCGCGATGCGCAAGTACATATCGATGTCGAGCGTGTTGTGGTGGGTGATGAACGGCCGCGCCGACGCACCGCCCGCGACGGTGTGCAGCACCGGCGTTTCCACCTCGAGATAGCCGCGGCCGTCGAGGTAGCGGCGGATCTCCTTGATGATGGCGGAGCGCTTCAAAAAGACGTCGCGCACCTCGGGGTTGACGATGAGGTCGACGTAGCGCTGGCGGTAGCGAAGGTCGGTGTCCTTGAGCCCATGGTACTTCTCCGGCAGCGGGCGCAGCGACTTGGACAGCAGCGTGATCTGCTTCGCGTGCACCGAGATCTCGCCGCGGCGGGTCATGAACACGAAGCCCTGCACGCCGACGATGTCCCCGATATCCCAGCCCTTGAAGGCGGCGAAGGCGTCCTCCCCGATATCGTCGCGGCGGACGTAGACCTGGATGCGGCCGGTGGAATCATAAAGGTCGATAAAATTGGCCTTGCCCATGTCCCGCCAGCTGGTGATGCGCCCGGCGATGCGGACGTCCTTGCCTTCGTATTTCTCAAAATCGCCCCGGATCGCCTCGGCGCGTTCGCTCGCGTCAAAGCTGGTGATCAAAAACGGGTCGCAGCCCTGCTCACGCAGCTTTTTCAGCTTTTCCTTGCGGATGGCGATCAGTTCGTTTTCACTGACCTCGGGCGCGGCGTTTTCTATCGGTTGCTCATTCATCTGTTTTTCTACCTCTGTTTTCTGTATTTAGAAATGAAAACCGATTCTTCGCGGGAATACTGCGAAGAATCGGTAATGATCGCTCAGCTGAGGTTCTGCTTGCCTATTTTTTTGATTTTCAGCCGCGTGACGCCGCCCGGCGTGAGCGCCTCGACGGTCTCGCCGGCGCGGTGGCCGATGAGCGCGCTGCCCACGGGGGATTCATCGCTTATTTTGTTGTTGGCGGCGTCGGACTCGCCGGAGCTGACGATGGAATATTCCTCCGCTTCGCCCTCGTAGAGATATTCGACGCGCACGACGCTGCCGACGCTCACCTTGTCCGTCGACAGCTCGTCTTCATCGAGGACCTTGGCGTTCTGCAGCATCTTCTCGATCTCGACGATGCGGCTCTCGACCATTGCCTGGTTGTTCTTGGCCTCGTCGTATTCGCTGTTTTCGGAAAGATCGCCGTGCGAACGCGCTTCCTTTATGACCTCCGCAATTTCCTTGCGTTTGACGGTCTTCAAATATTCGAGCTCCTGCTCATATTCTTTGAGCTTCGCTTTGCTCATGAGCGCTTCTTTAGACATGCGGCAGCCTTCCTTTTAATTATTAATACAATGATAAATTATATGGGATTCAGGGGCTTGTGTCAAGTAAACGGGCGCCGCGCGCTCATTCGAGCTTGAATCCCTCGCCGTGCACCTCCGTGGCGTTCGCGACAAAAGCGAACACGCCGCGGTCGACGGATTTCGCGATGCGGACGACGCGCGCGAGCTCTGTGCGGCGGGCGACGACGATGAGCACGTTTTTGTCCCGGCGCGTGTAGCCGCCCTCGCCGGCGAGCATGGTGACGCCGCGCTCCTGCTCCTCATTGAGCGCCGCGCGCATCTCCTCGCCCTTTTCGGTCACGATGAAGATCACCTTCGCGTAGTTGAGACCGTCGAGGATGCTGTCCACCACCTTTGTGGATACATACAGCGTGATAACGGAGTACAGCACGACGTTGATGTTGCGGAAGACGGCGGCCGCAAATAGCACGACGAGCGCGTCGACGAGCAGCAGCAGATTTCCAACCGAAAGAAAGGGGATCGCGCGATTGAGCAGCAGCGAGATGAGATCGGTGCCGCCCGTGGATGCGCCACGCGCGAAGACCAGCCCCATCCCGACGCCGCTGAGCACGCCGCCGAACAGCGACGCGAGAAGGACATTTTCGGTGTAAGCGGGCAGGCACAGCGAAAATACATCAAGGAGGAGCGACAGCAGTAAGGTCGCGAGCATCGTCTTTGCGATCGGCCGCAAGCCCAGCTTGCGCCAGGCGATGAGAAACAGCGGCACGTTGAACACGAGCGTCCATTGACCGACCGTGAGCCCTCCGAAGCTCGCGAGCACTGTCGCGAGGCCGGAAAAGCCGCCCGGCGCGATCTCATTCGGGATCGTAAAGATGACAAGTCCGGCGGCGAGACACGCGCAGCCGCACCCGATGAGCAGCAAGTCCAGCATCCACTGGCCGATCGTTTGTTTTTTCACTGTCCGTCCTCCTGAATACACCGTCCGCAAAGAACCGAAACGCCCCACAGAGCGCCGGGCGTTCTGTGAAGCGTTCCGCTATTTGTTTTTTTAAGCGCGCGCGCCTTTATGCAATGGAGCGCACGACCTCCAGCGCTTTTTTGAACTGCGCGTCGGTCGCGGCGTCCGGGGTGCTCGTCCGCACAAAGTTCTCAAGCGGATCCACGTCGAAGGCAGGCTTCACGCCCGTCTCGTTGAAGGCGGTACCGCCGGGCGTTTCAAGCTCCGCGATGGTGATGTCGACTGCCGAGCCGTCGTTGAGCTTCACAAGCTGCTGCAGCGTGCCCTTGCCGGCCGTTGTTTTTCCGACGATGCGGCAGCTGGAGCTGTCGGCGAGCACCGCGGCGAACAGCTCGGAAAAACCGACCGTGTTCTCGTTGACGATCACCGAGATGGGCATCGTCACGCAGTTGTCGTCCGAGGTGTACAACACCTTGCGCTCATTTCCGCTGTAGACGCCCGTGATGAGCTTGCCCGTGGGCAGCAGCATATCGAGCAGGCTCGCCGCGACGCCGACGTCGTATCCGCCGTGCAGGTCGCGCACGTCGATGACAAGCCCCACCACGTTTTCGGCGGCGGTCGCCGCGCTCAGCGCGGTCGCGAACTGGTTCGCGGTCGTGTTGCAGAACAGATTGATGCGGATGTAGAATACGTCGTCGACCTGTGTGTATTCGACCGACTGCGCCTCCACCGTCGAGCGGGTGAGCTCCGCTGTGTTTTCCTCGCCGCTCTTGTTGTAGGTCACCTTGATCTTGGAGCCTTCCACGCCGTCGAGCAGCAGCACCGCCGCGTCGTAGCCCGCCGCCAGCACGTCCTCACCGCCGATGGCCTTGACGACGTCGCCGACCTCGAGCCCCATCTTTTGGGCGGAGGAATCGTTATAGATCTTGTTGATGAGCATATAGCCGCTTTTGTCTTTCTCCGTCTCAAAGCCGAGCGTGATCTTGGTGCCGGAGGCGGACGCCGTGCGGGCGGCGACCTCCTCCGCAGTCAGATAGGCGGAATCGGGGTCGAGCAGCCCGTCGATATAACCGCGCGCGAGGCTGTCGGATAATACGTCGGAATCGATGGATTTATAGAAATTCTGGCGGGCGACGTTGTCGATCTCGGAGAGCTTTTCATACATCGACGCGCGCTCCTGCGCGCTGGAGACCTTGTTGTCGAACAGCTTCATCGAGAAGATCATCGCCGCCGTAAAGGTGATCGTCACGGCGATCAGCACAAAGGAGATCGCGATGCCGACGGATATTTTCTTGTTCATGTACGCTCCTTACAAAGAGGGTCAGCCGCGGTTCTTAACGTAATCGAGCGGGTTGACTTTGGTGCCGTTGATGCGGATCTCAAAATGCAGGTGCGGGCCGGTGGAGTTGCCGGTGCTGCCGACGTATCCGATGACCTGCCCCTGGGAGACCCATTCGCCGGCCTTGACCGCGAGGCTGCTCATATGGCCGTAGACCGTCCAGTTGTTGCCGCCGTGGTCGATGATGACGTAGTTGCCGTAGCCGACGCTGCTGTAGATGGCGGTGCGCACCTGCCCCGTGTCGGAGGCGATGATGGGCTTGCCGTAGATGTTGCTGCCGCAGATGTCGATGCCGCCGTGGAAGCCGTACACGCCGTACAGCCAGCGGTAACCGAAGGGGGAGGAGATCGTCGCATAGCCCGGGACGGGCCAGGTGTAATAGCTGCCGACGTACAGGTCGTTGCCGGTGCCCATGAGCGCGTCCCATTCCGCATTCAGCTCGTTGAACTGGGCGATGATCTTGTCATAATCGTCCTGCGTGGCCTCCTGCAGCGCCTCCGCGGAGGAGAGCTGATTGTTTGCCTCCTTATAGAGTGCGGCAAGCTCGTTATATTTTGTGTCGAGTTCCGCCTTGTCGCTCTCGAGCGACGTGAGCTCCTCCTCGATGACCTTTTTCGCCTCCTCGATCTCCTTTTCCTCCTGCTCGAGCTGTTCGATCAGCTCGGTGTCGTGCGCGGAGATGCGCTTGAGCGCGTCGGCGCTGACGAGAAATTCGGAGAAGGAGCTCGCGCTGAGCACCGCCGACAGCGTCGACGTGTCGCTTGTCATATACATCGCGCGCAGACGCTCCTTGAAGAGCTCATAGGTGGCCTCGCGCTCGGCGATCTTGGCCTCCAGCTCCTGCTGGCGGATGTTGAGCTCCTCCTGCTTGAGGTCGATGGACTGCTTGAGCACGTCGATCTGCTGCTGGACGATGTATTTGCGGTCGGCATAGGTATCCGCCTTTGCCTGCGCTTTTTCTACGTCGTCCTTGATCTCGGCGAGCTTTTTGTTGATCTCGATGAGCTGCTGCTGCAGCTGGAGCTTCTGCGCTTGCGCCTCCTCCAGCGTCATCGCGCCCGCTTTTGCGGGCAGCAGGGCGAGGACGAAAGCAAATACAAGCGCCAGTGCCGTGAGTTTTGTTCGGAATTTCATAGGAAGTCACCTCTTTTTGCCGCAGCCTTCGCACAAAGCTGCTGCGGGCGCGCGGCCCGCGGCGGCGGCCGCAGCCGCCCATAGCATTAAACCTTCAGATATTTGCGCATGGCGGACGAGCTGCCGAACGCGCCGATGAGCATGCCGCTGAGGAAGAAGCCGCCGAGGACGAAGTACCAGACGTCCCAGAAGCTGACGAGGCTGCCGGATACCGAGCTGATCCACGCGACGGAGGACCCCGCGAGCATCTCGGCCAAGCTGGAGTAGACGCCGCAGATGACTCCGAAGGCCAGGATCGCCGACAGGAACCCGATGGTCAGCCCCTCCACAACGAAGGGGAATTTGATAAAGCCGTTGGTCGCGCCCACGTATTTCATGATATTAATCTCTCTGCGCCGCGCGAAAACGGTGAGCTTGATGGTATTGCTGATGACGACGATGGAGGCGATGAGCAGGATGCCGATGATGATCGCGCCGAGGATGACCATCGTTCGCTCGATGCCCGTGAGCGTCTCCGCGATGTTGGTCGGCGCCGCGACGGAATCGATGGAGGCGAGACCGCTCGCGCTGTTCTGCACAGTCTGCATATACTGGATATCGTCGAGCTTGAGCCGGTAGGAGGCGGGCAGGGGATTGTCGTCCTCAAGGCTGTCGAGCAGATAGCCCTTGTCGCCCATGGATTTTTTCTGCTCCTCGAGCGCGTCCGCCTTGGAGACAAAGCTCACCTCGGTGACGTGCTCGATCTTTTTCAGCGCGTCGCCGAGCGCCGTGATCTGCGCGTCGCTCGCGTCGTCCGCGACATAGACGACCAGCTCGTTCTGGTTCTCGATAGACTTGAACAGATCCCGCACGTTGAGCGACAGCAGCCCTGCGCCGCCGATGATGATAAGGCAGGCCGTCAGGATGCCGACGGATGCGAGCGTCATGACGCGGTTGAGCCACGCGTTGGTCACGCCCTGCTTTACGAGATAGGTGAAGCTTCCGCTGTTCATCTCACCGCCCCCTTTCCCGTGTCGGCGACGATGCGCCCGTTTTTGAGCAGCAGCGTGCGCCGGTTGAAGCTGCGCACCATCGCCTGCTCGTGCGTGACGACGACGACGGTGGTCCCCAGACGATTGATCTCCATGAGCAGCTCCATGATCTCATAGCTGAGCTCCGGGTCGATGTTGCCCGTGGGCTCGTCCGCGATGATGATGGGCGGGTTGTGGACGAGCGCGCGCGCGAGCGCGACACGCTGCTGTTCGCCGCCGGACAGCTGGTCGGGATAGACCTTCGCTTTGTTCGTGAGCCCGACGAGATGCAGGATATAGGGGACGCGCTTGCGGATATCCTTCGTGGGGATGTTGGTCACCCGCATCGCGAAGGCGACGTTTTCGTACGCCGTCATCGTTGGGATGAGGCGGAAATCCTGGAAAACGACGCCGAGATTGCGGCGCAGATAGGGGACGTCGCACTGACGCATCTTGACGAGATCGTAGTCTGCGACAAAGATCTTGCCCTTTGTGGGCGTTTCTTCCCTCAGCATGAGCTTGAGCAGCGTGCTCTTTCCCGCGCCGGAATGGCCGAGGATGAACACGAACTCGCCCTTGTCGATGCACAGATCCACATTGTCGAGCGCAACGGTGCCGTTCGGATAAACCTTTGTGACACCATCAAATTCAATCATAGTATAAACTCCTTGGGTCGCGATGTGCGGGATCGCGCAAAATCCCGCCAATAATAAGTGCATTGCCGGCAGCAAAGCTGTTGCCGGCAATATTTTCCGTCAATATTTAGTGGGATTGCTGTCAAGGTATTTGCGCACCATGAGCGCGACTTTGAATACGATCGCGTGATCGAATTCGCGCAGGTCGAGACCGGTGAGCTTTTTGATCTTTTCAAGCCGATATACGAGCGTGTTGCGGTGGACGAACAGCCCGCGGGAGGTCTCGGACACATTGAGGTTGTTCTCGAAGAAGCGCTGGATCGTGAACAGCGTCTCCTGATCGAGGCTCTCGATGGAGCCCTTTTTAAAAACTTCCTTCAAAAACATCTCGCACATCGTCGTCGGCAGCTGGTAGATGAGCCGCGCGATGCCGAGGTTGTCGTAGCTGATAATGGAGTGCTCGGTGTCAAACACCTTGCCGACTTCGAGCGCCACCTGCGCTTCTTTAAATGAGGTCGCAAGATCCTTGATGCCGTTTACCTCGGTGCCGATGCCGACGACGGATTTGATGTAGTGCTCGCTCTCCAGCGTGTCGACGATGGAGCCCGCGAGCTTTTCCACGTCGCGCAGGTCGATGCCGGGCTTGATCTCCTTGACGATGACGGTGTCCGACTCGTTGATGTTGAAGACAAAATCCTTCTGCTTGTCGGGGAACAGCTCGGCGATGATGTCGAGCGCGGAGATCTCCTTGTCAGAGGTCACGCGAACGAGCAGCACCACGCGCAGCGCCTCGGTGGAGAAGCGCAGCTCGCGCGCCTTTGCAAAGACGTCGCCGGGCAGAATATTGTCGAGAACGACATTCTTGATAAAATTGACCTTGTCGTACTTCTCGTCGAAATACTGCTTGACGTTCTGTGTTGTGATGGCGACCATCTCTGCGTAACGCGCCGCCAGATCGTCCGTGCCCTCGACGAAGACGGCGTATTCACATTTCCGATTGGCTCCGACAAAGGAATAGGTGTAGCCGTCCGCGCGGAGGATGCCGTCCGCGGGCGCGGCCTCTATGATCCCGGCGCGCACCGTGCCGACCTTGAGCTGATCGCTGCAGGCGCTGACAGACGAGCTTTCCTCAAGCACGCCGACCTCGCGATCAATGACGTCCTTCATTTGGGAGACAATTCCCTGGAATATTTTATTAGACATCTTTTTTACCCCGCATTTTTATTCTGCCTGCATCGCGCTTCTTCGTCAAATTTACCAATGGTCAAAACTGCGCCAATTCGCATTAATACATATCCATATTACACAAAGGCGGGATAATTTGCAACATTTTTATACAAAAATTTTCTTTTTGGTCTGTGCAATATTCCCCAAAAAAGGGAATAAAAGCGGGAAACCCCGCGCCCAAACGCAGGGCTTCCCGTTAAAATGCCGAGATTTCAGCGTTACCAGAGGGTGCGCATTTCGCTGTACAGCCCGAGATAACTGTCCGCCGAACGGTCCCAGCTGAAATCGCACTTGAGCGCGCGCCGGACGAGCGCCGCCCACGCCGGACCGTCCTCATAGGCGGCCTTTGCGCGCAAGCACGCGTCGAGCATATCGTGCGCGTTGTAGCTGCAGAAGGTGAAGCCGTTGCCCGCGCCGTCGCCGCAGTCGGTGATGGAATCCTGCAGACCGCCCGTCCTTCGGACGACCGGCACGGCGCCGTAGCGCAGCGCGATCATCTGCGCGAGGCCGCACGGCTCGGATTTGGACGGCATGAGGAACATATCGGAGCCGGCGTAGATCCTGCGCGCGAGCTCGGGCACGAAGCCTATCTTCACGCCGCACTGGGTCGGATACTTGTTGTGAAAGTCGAGGAAGCAGTTCTCGTACATATAGTCGCCCGAGCCGAGCGCAACGACCTGCATACCCGCGAGCAGGATGTACTCGAGCACATGCTTGACGAGGTCGATGCCCTTGTGCGCGACGAGGCGGGAGACGAGCCCGATGACCGGCGCGCCGTTGTCCTCCATGCCGAACTCGGCGAGCAGCGCTTTTTTGCACTGACCTTTTTTCTGCGGGTAGCGGGCGGAATAGTTTGCCGCGATGTACGGATCGGTCTGCGGGTCGTACACCTCGGTGTCGATCCCGTTGAGAATGCCGCACAGCTTATACTGCTTCTCGCGCAGGATGCCGTCCAGCCCGTGGGAAAACCACGGATCGAGGAGCTCCTTCGCATAAGTGGGGCTGACGGTGTTGATCTTGTCGGCGCTTTCGAGCGCGCCCTTTAAGAAGTTGATGCAGCCGCCGTACTCCAGCACCGCCGCGTCCTTCGCGTCGATGCCGACGACGTCGTTCAGGATCTCGCGGCCGTATTTGCCCTGATACTGGATGTTGTGGATGGTGATGAGCGTTTTGACGGCGTAAAATTTCGGGTCGCCCCGGTAAAATCCGTTGATGTAAACGTCGGTCAGTGCGGTCTGCCAGTCGTTCGTGTGCAGGATGTCCGGAGCGAAATCGATGTGACGCAGCATCTCGAGCACGGCGCGGGAGAAGAAAGCGAAGCGTTCGCCGTCGTCAAAGTAGCCGTACAGCCCCGTGCGCTTAAAGTACTGCTCGTTATCGAGAAAATAATAGGTCACGCCCGCCTGCTGCAAGGAAAACACGCCGCAGTACTGGCTGCGCCAGGCGAGCGGGACCTGAAAATTACAGAGATATGTCATATTTTTGCGGTACTGCGGCTTGATGTCTCCGTACAGCGGCAGCACCACGCGGCAGTCGACGCCCTTTTTGCACAGCGCCTTCGGCAGCGCGGCGGACACGTCCCCGAGGCCGCCCGACGTCGCAAACGGATAGCATTCGCTTGTGACAAACAGCACGTTCATTCGCTCACCTCCGTTAAACAATGCTTGCTTTCTTGATATACAGGGGATAGTTGGTGTGGCCGCACAAGGTGCGGCTGTCGCTCACACGCACGATCTTGTCGGTGATGACGCAGCTGAGCGCGGCGCTCTCCCCGATCTCGGTGCCCTGCATGAGGATGGAGTTCTCCACCGTCGCGCCGGCGGCTATTTTTACGCCGCGGAACAGCACGCTGTTGCGGGCCGTGCCCTCGATGACGCAGCCGTCCGCGACGAGGCAGTTCTTCACCTCGGCGTGCAGTCCGTACCGCACCGGCGCCTCGTCGCGCACCTTCGTGTAGACGGGACGGCGCGGGTTGAACAGCTCCCGCAGGTTCTTCTGGTCGAGCAGCGCCATGTTCGCGTCGCAGTAGCTGCGCAGGGAAAAGATGCGCCGCGCAAAGCCCTCATGGATAAAGCAGCGGATATCGAGAGTATCGATATTTTTGAGCAGCACATCGCGCTCGAAGAATACGAGCATCCGGCTCATTGCCTCCTCGATCATGCTGATGAGCTTCTCCTTGCCAATGATGAACATATTCATGCTCATCACGCAGCCGTCCTCATAGCGGTCGATCATCATGTCGCGCACGCGGCCGTCGCCGTCGGGGCGCAGAACGACGCAGGATTTGAACGGCTCGCCCTCGACCGGCTCCATACTGCAGCAGATGAAGGTGACGTCCGCGCCGGTCGACTCGTGATACTCGAGCGCCGCGTTGAGGTCGACGTTCGCGACGTAGTCGCAGTCGCTCAGGACGACATAGCTTACCGCGGACGCGCGAATATAGCCCAGCGCGTTGTACAGCGCCTGAATGCGCCCGTGGTAGAGCGTCTCGGTCTCCTGTCCCGTGCGGTACGGCGGCAGGATGGACAGCCCGTCGTGCTTGCGCGCGAGATCCCACTCGCGCCCATTGCCGAGATGATCCATCAGCGAGTGATAGTTGCTTTTTGCTATGACGCCGACTTTTGTGACGCCCGCGCCGACGAGGGAGGACAGACTGAAATCGATGAGGCGGTACCGTCCGCCGAAGGGCAGCGAGCCCATAGAGCGCGCGTGCGTGAACTCCCCCAGGTTGCTGTCGTGCATATTTGCAAAGATGATGCCGAGCGCTTTTTTCTGACTCATACGGTCGCCCCCTGTTCAACGTCGCTGTACAGCATGGCTTTTGCCCTGACGGTCGCGCCCGCGCCGATGTGCACGCCGCTGCCGAGCACCGCGACGCCCCAGCGCCCGATGTCGTCGACCGCCTCCGGCCGCTCGCCCACGACCGCGCCGGCGCCGACGACCGCGTCCTCCGCGACGATC
>JAYFQJ010000030.1:0-59443 GCA_034927165.1 Oscillospiraceae bacterium | reverse complement strand
TACTCGTCGAATTTGCGCGCGCGGAAATAAACGTCGCCGTTTTCCGTCGCATAGGCGTAGCCCTTGTCGACCAACGTTTTTATGATTTCGAGAATGCCGTCGATATTGTCCGTCGCGCGCGGGTGCACCGTCGCACGGCGCACGTTCATGCCGTCGGCGTCCGTCCAATATTCCTCTATATAGCGAGCGGCGACCTCGGGGACGGTGATCCCCTCCTCGTTCGCCTTCTTGATGAGCTTATCGTCGACATCGGTGAAATTCTGCACATACTTCACCTCATAACCGACATACTCGAGATAACGCCGCAGCGTGTCGAACACGCACAGCGGCCGCGCGTTGCCGATATGGATAAAATTGTAGACCGTCGGCCCGCACGCGTAGATGCGCACCGTGTTCCCCTCGAGCGGAACAAGCTCCTCTTTTTTGCGGGACAGCGTGTTGTATATCTGCATAATTACCCCTGTTTGCTTATTATTCAAATGTATTGATGAGATACAGATTCTGCTTGAGATAAACGATACCGGACAGCGCGGTCACACCCGCGAGCAGCCACATCGCCGCGCGGCATACAACTGTGACGAGCGCCGCGTCCAGTAAGCCGAGGCTTACAAAATACAGCGCAAGCATCGCGGCGCACAGCACGAGCATCTGCAGCGCGGTCTTGATCTTGCCCCAGATATTCGCCGCGATCACCTTGCCCTCGCCCGACACGGCGATAAGGCGGATGGCGGAGACCAGGTAATCGCGCGAGATAATGATGATGCACGCGACGGGCGGACAGTAGCCGAGCGCCGTGAACGCGACGAGCGCGCAGGTCACGAGCACCTTGTCCGCCAGCGGGTCGAGAAACTTTCCGAAGGTCGTAACGATGTTGTTTTTGCGCGCGATGCGGCCGTCGAGAAAATCCGTAAAGGACGCCGCCGCAAAGACGATGAACGCCCACAGGTAATTCCCCGGAATGGACGGCACAAGCAAAAACAGCAGAAATACCGGCACGAGCAGCGTGCGCAGCACCGTCAGCTTATTCGGCAGGTTCATAGGTACCCTCCTGATGATCGATGGTTTTATTATAAGCCACCCCCGTCAAAATGTACAGAGCGGCGGGCTATAATTCGGCATATAAATCAATTTCATCCGCGTCGGTGATCCTGACCCGGTACAGCTCGCCGACCATCAGGTCGCACGCGAGCGGCAGCCAGACAACAGAATCGATATCCGGCGCGTCCGCCTGTCCCCTGCAGGCGAACATCCCCTTCTCCTCGTCGAACCCGTCGCAGATGACCTCCACGGTGCGGCCGACCTTTTCCCTGTTTTTTTCTGCCATGATCTCTGATTGCACGAGCCTGAACCGCTCGGCGCGCGACGCCTTCAGCGCGTCGTCCACGCGCGGCGTCAGCTTCTCCGCCGGGGTCCCCTCCTCGGGCGAAAACTCAAAGCAGCCCGCGCGGTCGAACCGCGCTTCGCGCAGAAAGTCAATGAGCTCCTCAAACTGCGCATCCGTCTCGCCGGGAAAGCCGACGATGAACGTCGAGCGCAGCGTGATATCCGGCACGGCCGCCCGCAGCCTTTCGATCAGCGCGAGCAGCGAGGGCCGGTCGCCGAAGCGCGCCATGCGCCGCAGCACCGGCGCGCTCGCGTGCTGCAGCGGGAGGTCGAGATAATGCGCTATCCTCGGCTCCTGCCCCATCACCTCCATGAGCGCGTCATCGATGCGGTCGGGATACGCGTACAGGACGCGCAGCTTCCACAGGCCGTCGAGCCGTGCGAGCGCGCGCAGCAGCCCTGCGAGGCTCTCTCCGTTCGGGAGGTCCTTCCCATAGGAGGTCGTGTCCTGCGCGATGACGATGAGCTCGCGCACGCCGTCGCGCACGAGCGACGCGGCCTCCGCGAGGATATCCATCTGCGCGCGCGAG
Organism: Oscillospiraceae bacterium; assembly: GCA_034927165.1. Classification (GTDB taxonomy): domain Bacteria; phylum Bacillota; class Clostridia; order Oscillospirales; family Ruminococcaceae; genus JAYFNU01. The sequence continues at coordinate 57,530 of JAYFQJ010000030.1, read as the reverse complement.
CGGAACGGCCCGCGGATGGAGGGGATGGCGCAATAGGTGCAGTGATTGGAGCAGCCCTCCGCGATCTTCAGGTAAGCATAATGCGGCGGCGTCGACAGCAGCCGCCCGCCGTTGAGCGGCAGCGCTGACTTTTCACCGAAGCAGGCCTTCTTTTGACCGGCGAGCGCCTCTTCCACGAGCGCGCAGATATCCGCGTTGCCCGCGAGCCCCGCGACGGCGTCGAGCTCCGGGATCTCCGCGAGCACCTGCTCGCGGTAGCGCTCAGCAAGGCAGCCCGTCACCACGACGGCCCGCAGCCGGCCCGCCTGCTTCTCGCGCACCATATCGAAGATGGCTTCTATTGCCTCCTGCTTGGCGCTCTCGATGAAGCCGCAGGTGTTGACGACGGCGCAGTCGGCGCCGTCGACGGCGCCGACGAGGGCGTGGCCGGCGTCGGACAGCTTTTTGAGCATGATCTCGGCGTCGATGCGGTTCTTATCACAGCCGAGCGAAATAAAAAATATTTTAGCCAATCGTATACTCCGTATTGAATTTTTTGGATCTGTCAGTCTATTGCCCGGAGGGCGGTTCCTTCTTCTTCGTTTTTTCTTTTGAAAAGTAAGCGAAGTAAGCGAAATAGAGCACCAGCGCGCCCACAAGCATCAGCCCGACCGAGAACAGCGCATACGCAGAGAACAGGGCGACGGCGAGCCACAGGTACAGCCCGATCCCCAGCGCCCCGAGGGCGATCGCCGCCGGTCTGCCAAGGGATTTTTCGATCTGTTCCAACAGCACAAAAAACACAAAGCTGACGATGAACGCCAGCGCCAGTCCGTAATACCAGTCCTCGATCAGCACCGAAACGAGGATCTCCTTGACCGTTCCCATGATCGGCTGCACACCTCTTTTCCGTCTTGGCGTCCGCCCGTTTTGTCCGCGTTTTCCGCCTCGTCAATCCATCGGCCCGTAAAGGGGCCTGTCCTCGTCGTCTCCGTACTCCCCGAACACCGCGCGGATGTCGCCGCCGCGAAAGCCCAGCCGCGCGAGCGCCGCAAACACAGACGCGCGCTTTGCAGGGTCGCGCAGCTTGAGCGCATACTTGCGCTCGACGACCGCGCGGATCACCGGTCGCTCGTCATCGTCATAGGCGGCGAGCGTCTCGGCGATGAGCGCCTTGTCGACGCCCTTTTCGCGGAGCTTTGCGGCTGCGGCGCGCTTGCTGCAGTATTTCCGCGCGATGAGCTCCTCCGCGAGCTTTTCGGCGAACGCCGCGTCGTCCACGAGCCCCAGCTCCCGCATACGCGCGACCGCCTGCGCGCCGGTATCCGGATCGAACTTCCGCGCGAGCTTGTCGCGCAGTTCCTTTTCGGAATGGTCGCGGTAACTGAGATAGTCAAGCGCCTTGCTCTTTGCCGCAAAATAGTCCGACGCGGCGCGCAGCGAGGTCAGCTCCTGTGGTGTGAGCTGCGCGCCGACGCGCACATGGCTTTTTAAGTAGGTCTCCTCGTCCAGCGAAAAGGCAAACTCCCCATCACAAAAAAGGGCATATCTGCCCTTCCTTGTGATCGTGATGTCGGTAATTTCAACACTGTCCGCCATGCTTATTCTACTTCGATGTCGATCGAATCCTCTGAAGAAATAATGACCGGAACCGGCTCGGCAGCGGCGGCCGTCTTACCGGCCGCCCCCTTCTTCGGGTGCAGCAGATCGTCGGCGTGCGCGCGGACCTGCTTTTCGATATCCGCAGCGAAATCCGGGTTATCCTCTATGTATTTTCGGACATTGTCGCGTCCCTGGCCAAGGCGCGTCTCGCCGTAGTTGAACCACGCGCCCGATTTCTGGATGATGTCGAGCTTGACGGCGAGATCGAGGATCTCGCCCGTTTTCGAGATGCCCTTGCCATAGAGGATGTCGAATTCGCCCTCCTTGAACGGCGGCGCGACCTTGTTCTTCACGACCTTCGCGCGCGTGCGGTTGCCGATGACCTCGCCGCCGACCTTGATTGATTCGATGCGGCGGATGTCCAGCCGCACGGAGGAATAGAACTTGAGCGCGCGGCCGCCCGGCGTCGTCTCGGGATTTCCGTACATGACGCCGATCTTTTCGCGCAGCTGGTTGATGAAGATCGCGACGCAGTTGGATTTCCCGATGACGCTCGTCAGCTTGCGCAGCGCCTGCGACATCAGCCGCGCCTGCGTGCCGACGTGCGCGTCGCCCATTTCGCCTTCGATCTCCGCCTTCGTGACCATCGCCGCGACGGAGTCGATGACGATGACGTCGATCGCGCCCGAGCGCACGAGCGCTTCCGTTATCTCGAGCGCCTGCTCTCCCGTGTCCGGCTGGGATACGAGCAGATTGTCGATATTGACGCCGAGCGCAGCCGCGTACACGGGATCCAGCGCGTGCTCGACGTCGATAAACGCCGCGTCGCCGCCCGCCTTCTGCGCTTCCGCGACGACGTGCAGCGCGACAGTCGTCTTACCGGAGCTCTCCGGCCCGAAGATCTCGACGATCCTGCCGCGCGGCAGGCCGCCGATACCCAACGCTATATCCAGCGACAGCGAACCCGTCGAGATCGCCTCGACGTTCATCGCGACGTTCTGGCCGAGCTTCATGACCGCGCCCTTGCCGAACTGCTTTTCGATCTGCGCGAGCGCCGTGTCGAGGGCCGCTTTCTTGTCTGTCGCCATAGTTATTCTCCTTTAAAAAAAGAACTTTTGTTCTTTCTTCATTATACTATAAAATTATACGGTTTTCAATCTTTTTGCGCTGACGACGCGCGGCTGTCCGTACATATCGCCGCGCGTTTTGATCCCGGCGTAGCCGCTTTGGGCAAACAACGCTTCCACCGCCGCCGCCTGCCCCGCGCCGATCTCAAAGACCATGCCGCCGCCGGGGCGAAGCTTCGAGCGGTAATGCGGGATGATATAGCGGTAAAAGTCCAGCCCGTCCGCGCCGCCGAGGAAGGCCTCGGGCGGCTCGCAGCGAAGCTCCGACAGATTGTCCGCATACTCCGCGGACGTGACATACGGGGGATTGGATACGATCATATCATATTTGTTGTCCGATAAAACGGTCTCATATCCAAAAACATCCGCCTGCATCGCGTCGACAGCGCAGCCAAGGCGCACCTTGTTGCGCTCAAGCCAGCCGAGCGCGTCTGCGGAGCGCTCCACCGCCGTGACGGCGGCGCCGGGGCAAGCGCGCTTCAGCGCGAATGCAATACAGCCGCTGCCCGCACATAGATCCAGCACACGCGGCGCTTCGGCACCGCGCAGCAGCTCCAGCGCAGTGCGCACGGCGAGCTCCGTCTCGTCGCGCGGGACGAGCACGCCGGGGCCGACGAGCAGCTCGAAATCGAGAAACGGCCATGCTCCCGCGATGTATTGCAGCGGCTCGCCCGAAAGGCGCCGCGCGAGCAGCGCGTCGAAGCGAGCCGCTTGTTCGCCGCTGACGCCGCCCGCCGCAGCAGCCTCGGGGTAGCGCATACCGCACGCCGTCTCAAACAGGACATTCAGCTCGTTCGCGCCGGACAGGCCCGCAGCCTCCAGTCTCTTTTTTGCGTCCGCGAACAGCGCCCGCGCGTCTACCACCGTGCCTCCTCCGCGTTCTCGGGGATGACGGCCTTGAGCGCCGTGAGCGCGACTTCGATCATGCTGTCGTCCGGCTCAAAGGCGGTCAGGCGTTGGATCCAGAGGCCGGGCGCGGAGAGCACACGGCACAGCGCGTTGTCGTGCGCGCCGGCATACTTGATGATCTTGTAGGATATGCCCATGATGAGCGGCAGCAGCAGCAGCTTTGCAAGCGCGCGCAGCGCAGTACCCGTGAAGGGGATGAACGCGCCGACAAGAATGCTGATGAGGATCACGATGAACAAAAAGCTTGTCCCGCAGCGGGGATGAAAACGGGAATACTTGCGAACGTTCTCCACGGCGAGCGCTTCGCCGTGCTCGTAGCAGGCGATGGACTTGTGCTCCGCGCCATGGTATTCAAATACGCGGCGAATGTCCTTCTGCCGCGTGACGGCGAAAAGGTACAGGAGGAATATGGCGATCTTGAACGCGCCCTCCACCGCCGAGCGCCAGCCGCCGAGCGCGACGACGTTGGCCAGCCGGCCCGTCAGAAAGGTCGGCAGCAGGATGAACAGCAGCACTGCGAGCAGCATACCGAGCATCGCAGCGATGACGCCGAGCGTTTCGCCCGCCCTTGCGCCGAATTTTTTCTTCAGAAACCGGTCGAGCGCGTCGTCGCCCTCGCCGTCCGGGAATGCGATATCCGAGGACCGCATGATGCTCTTATAGCCGTCGACGAGATTGAGGATCATCGCCGCCGCGCCGCGCAGGATCGGGATCTTCCGCAGGGGATTTTTGCGTGTATCATACACCTCTGCGGTGATCTCTCCGTTCGGACGGCGCACCGCCATGCAGGTCTTTTCCGGGCCCTTCATGACGATGCCCTCGATGATGGCCTGTCCTCCGACAGAGGTCTTGAATGCTTCTTTTGCCATGCTTACTCCTTTATGCTCTGCCGCGCGTCCGCGCGCAGCGGAAAGGTCAGTTCAACCGTGGTCCCACGGCCGAGCTCGCTTTGTATGTCGAGCGCGCCGCCGTGCAGCGCCATGATCTCCTTGACGACCGCGAGACCGATGCCGGAGCCGGTCACGGCGTTGCCCGCTTTATAAAAGCGCTCAGTCACACGCGGCAGCGCATCCGGCGGGATGCCCGCGCCGGTATCCGTCACGGTCACGCGCGCTACGGCGTCCGCCGTCAGGCGCACCGTGATGCTGCCGCCGGGATTGGAATATTTGATCGCGTTGTCAAAGAGATTTGCGAACACCTGCCGCAGACGGTTTTTGTCCGCGGTGAGCGTCACGGGACCGTCGGGCAAGTGCACGTCAAAGGTGATGCCCGCGCGCACCGCGCGCTGCTCGATGGTCGAAACCGCCTCGCCGAGCTCCTTTTTCAGGTCGACCGACGCGGTATTGAGCTCGATGCGGCCCGTCTGCAGACGTGAGAAATCCAGCAGGTCCTCGACAAGACAGGAAAGTCTGTCCGTCTCGCTGAGGATGATGCGCATTCCCTTTTGAAAGTTTTCCTCATCCTTTGTGCCGATGTTTACGAGCGTCTCGCCCCAGCCCTTGATGGACGTGAGCGGCGTTCGCAGTTCGTGCGAGACGCTCGAGATAAACTCATTTTTCATTCTGTCTGTCTTGGAAAGCCCGACAGCCATATCGTTGACAATATCGCACAGCTCGCCGATCTCATCGTTGTATTTGTTTTCAACGCGCGCCTCGTAATCGCCGCCGGCGATGCGCCGCGCGGACGCGCCGATGCTGCGGATGGGCAGCACGATGGAGCGGATGAAATAGGTGCCTGAAAAGATCACAAAGCCGAGAATGACGATGCACACCCAGAAAACGAGGTTAGCAGTCGCCGCGAGCTGCGCATCCACGCCCGCAAGAGAGCTGACCAGCCGCAGGGCGACGATGTCGCCCGCATAGCCGCTCGTGATGATCTGCGTGACGGCGATGATGTGCTCGTCGTTCGTTGTGCGGCCGAAGTAAGTCCCCTGGCCCGATTCGCTGCCGAGCGCCGCCGCATAGTCGTCGAGCGGCTCTTCCGATCCCCACGCGAAGCCGGAGGAAGTAACGATGACCTTTCCCGTGCTGTCGATGAGCATCAGCTCATATTTATCTTTTTCGGCAAACCCCTCCACGAGCCCCACGGCTGCGTCGGCACGCTCGGTCGAGCTCGCCGAGGTCGCGGCGGGCAGCGTGTTCATCAGGGATTTCGCCTTGAACTGCAATATCTGCTGCGCGGTCAGATTGTAGTTGTTGCGCACGGAGATCACGATCGTGATCGACGCGACCAGCAGGATCACAACGGTGGACAGCAGACTGACCAGCGCCCACCGCCGGGTGATGCTGCGGGCCGCGGCTTTTTTTTTGCTCTTTTTCTCCATCGCTTACTCGACGAACCGATAGCCGTAGCCCCACACCGTCAGGATATGTGCGGGATTGTTGGTGTCGTCCTCTATCTTGTTGCGAAGACGGCAGATATTGACGTCTACGATCTTTATGTCGCCGTAATAGCCCTTTCCCCAAACCTCGCGCAGGATCTTTTCCCGATCCATCGCAACGCCTGAGTTCTTCATAAACAGCTCCATGAGCAGATACTCGACCTGCGTGAGGTCCACCGCGTCACCGCGCTTTGTCAGCACGCGCGACGCGGTGTCGAGCACAAAATCGCCGCTTATCAGCTTGTTCGCCCCGCTTTTCTTCGCGCTGCGCTGTGTGCGGCGATAAACCGCATCGACGCGCGCGAGCAGCTCGCCGATGCTGAACGGCTTGGTCACATAGTCGTCCGCGCCCGTCGCGAGACCCTCGATCTTATCCTGCTCCTGCGTTTTCGCGGTCAGCATAATGATCCCGATGCGCTCGTTCTCCCGACGCAGCGTTTCGCAAAGCGCGAGTCCGCTGACCCCCGGCAGCATGATATCGAGCAGTGCGAGATCGAAGCTGTCCGGATCGGCGCGATAGAGATCGATCGCCTTCTCGGCGCTCTCCGCGCCGACGGCTTCGTACCCCGCCATACGCAGATTCAGCACGACGAGATCGCGGATGGCATATTCATCTTCAACGACAAGCACCTTTTTCATGCGCTTCCTCCGTTATCCAAGTACGATAAAGTTTTTGATGATCGCATCCCGCTCCTCCTCGGAGCAGGCGGTCTGCAAATAGTAGCGGTACACGCCCGACTGCGCGATCTGCGAATAGCCGTCGCCGCCATAGGGCCGCGCGTCCTCGCCCGCCGTGAGGATTTTCAACCGCAGCAGCACCTCGCCGCTCGTCTGATCCTGCACCTCGATGAGGCGCGGCTCGCTGTCGCTGCGGTAGATCAGTACATGGCCCAGCCACGCGTCCGGCACGCTCAGCGCGAGCTTGTAACCGATCTCAATATACGTTGCGCGCGAATAGTGCGCGGCGTCCGGGCCGAGAAGATACCAGTAGATCCACGCGTCCGGCTGCAGGACCTCGGTCTGCGGCTCGCGCACCGTGGGCAGGTAGATGAAGGAGTCCTGGTACAGCTCCCGACAGACCGGGGCGCTCGACGGCCGCAGCGTGAGCTCCTCGATGGAGGTGCCGTCCGCGAGGGTCATCGGCTGCAGCTGACCGTCGCGGACGACAAAGATCTCCGTCTGCATATAGCCGTTTCCGAGGTCCTCGTCGATGACAGCCGCGTAGCTGCCTGAGGAGATGCGCCCGGCAATAAAGCTCAGACAGTCCATCGCGTCCCCGCTGAGCTCGACCCGGCCGAGAAGCGCGTACGCCGTTTCGGTGAGCTGAACGCAGCACAGATTGTACGGCTCCGAGATGCCGGAGCGGTACAGATAGCATATTTCCATATAGCCGTCGCCGTCGATATCATAGACGAGCGACTGCTGGCATTTATCGCTGAAGCTGTCTGTGAGCGCCGCGCCGTCGTACCGGTACACGGTCAGCGTGTTTTCGCTCTGTCCGGCGCTTTTCCACTCGACAAGGACGGCGCGCAGCCCGACGGTGCGCACGCGCAGCACGCTGACGCTCTCGATCTCCTCGCCCGCGCCGTCGGCGGTGCTAATGATCTGCCACTCCCCCTGAGGGTCCCGCTCAAGAATGGCGATATGCGCGACCGTCTCCCGCTCGGTGTCCAGATAAAAAACGACCGCCTCGTTGTCCGCGTCGCCGTCAAGATCGAGAAACTGGACGGGCGTGCGCCGGTCGCCGGACGCCGGATAGATGAGCGTGATCTTTTGCCCAAGACTGCCGAGCGCGGCTTCCACCGCGCTCTGGTCTGCGGACAGCGCGGGCGCCGTGAGCTTGTCCTCCACCGAAAAATCGGCGCAGCCCGCACAGAGCATCAGCGCGGCGAGCACCGCCGCACACAACATTTTTTTACGCATCGCGTCCTGTGCCCTCCCGCCGTTCTTCCGGAAGTTATTCTTTGCCGGATTCTAATGTATATCATATATTTTTTAGGCGTAATAGTCAAACTTGTTGACTTTGCCCTCCGTTTTTGACACAATGAAAATAAGTTTGAAAATTCAAAAGAAAGGGTCTCAACATGGAGAAAGAAAAGCGCTTCTCAAAAGTGGAAAAGAGCTGGATCATGTACGACTGGGCCAACTCCATCTACGCGACCAACATCATGGCCGCCATCTTCCCGATCTATTTCGCGCTTGTCGCGACGGAAACGGGCGACAAGATCTATGGCTTTGCGGTATCGGCGGCGAACCTTGTCGTCGCGCTGCTTGCGCCGCTGCTGGGCGCCATCGGCGACTTCACCGGGATGAAAAAAAAGCTCTTCTCCGGTTTTCTGATCGTCGGCGTCGTCTTCACCGCGACGATGGCCTTCACAGACAACTGGAAGCTCATGCTCGTCGGCTTTGTGATCTCCCGCATCGGCTTTTCCGGCAGCTGCTTGTTTTACGATTCCTTCCTGACTGACGTGACCACGCCCGAGCGCATGGACAAGGTCTCCTCGTGGGGCTACGCGATGGGCTACATCGGCGGCAGCACCATCCCCTTCATCATCTCCATCGCCGTCATGGTGATCATGAACATGAGCATCCTGTCCTATAAAATCGCGATTTTGATCGTCGTCGTGTGGTGGTCGCTGTTCAGCATTCCCTTCCTCAAAAATGTAAAGCAGGTGTACAGCGTCGAGGAAGCGCCCGCCGCGCTCGCGAAGGCGGCGTTCTCCAACGCCCTGCGCACCTTTAAGGACATCATCCGCGACAAAAAGATCCTGTTCTTTATCCTCGCCTACTTCTTCTACATCGACGGCGTCGATACCATCATCAGTCTCGCGACCAACTACGGCACAACGCTGGAGCTCGGCACCATCGGCATGATCCTCGCGCTGCTCGTCACGCAGATCGTCGCCGTGCCTTTCTCCATCCTTTTCGGCAACCTGTCCAAGAAGGTGGGCGCGATCAAAATGATCTCCATTGCCGTCGGCGTCTATTTTGTCATTACGATCCTCGGCTTCTTCATGGGCTTCAATATTGAGCAAGCGCAACTGCACGGCGGCGACGTCGCGGCGGCAAAGCAGCTTTCCTCGGTGCTGTTTTGGGTGCTCGCAGGGCTCGTCGGCACAGTGCAGGGCGGTATCCAGGCGCTGTCCCGCTCCTTCTTCGGGCAGATCATCCCGCCCGAGCGCTCCAACGAGTATTACGGTTTTCTCGATATTTTCGGGAAATTCTCCTGCGTGATCGGGCCGGCGCTGTATTCGCTTGTCTACTCCATGACAGACCGCTCGTCGCTGGGCATCCTCAGCGTTATTCTCCTGTTCTTTGCCGGCGGCGTGTCGCTGCTGCTGGGAAGAAAATATTTCAAGAGTACAAAAAACGGCGCGGCCGATTAATTGCGGAGATGTAAAATGCGTGTATATTTGATCTTTCTTCTGATCGTTTACTTCCTTTATACGACCATAAAATCGCTCTGGGAGCATGGTCTGCCCTTTGACACCGTGCAGTGGATCCTCGTGGCGATGTGCGCCGCATTCGTTCCGCTGGGCGTCATTTTCGGAAAAAAGTGTTGGATACAGAGCAAGGAGGATAAGGCGAAACGGGAGGAGGAAAAGCTGCAGGCGCAGGAGGAGGCAACCGCCCGCAAGCGGAATTTTTATCTCGACGCCGAGGACACAAAGGAGCGTGGGGATATCCCGACGGCGGACGCCGATGCGTCGGATGAAAATCCGGACAGCCCTGCGCCCGCAGAGGGTACGGCGGCCCCCGCTCCGGAGCTCCCGGAAAACAGCGCCAAAAATATTTTTGACTGCTGACATCGGAATCACGCCCTCCTTTGCGGGCATACTATGCGCGTAAAGGAGGGCAGTTTTATGTCTGAAAACAAGAAGAAATCACGCCGGCGCACCATCCCCGCCGGCGAGGGGCAGCGGCTCGTGGAGGAGCTGCCGGTCATCCCCGAAAGCCAGATCGTGCCGCCCGGCATTCTCACCCCGGCGGACGACCCCGCGGAAGGCGTCAGCAGGGCCGACGTCGAGGCTATGCGCCGCTGGAACGAGGAACACGAGATGTAAGGAAAAAGCCCCGGTCCCCCGGGGCTTTTCTCATGCCTCTTTTTCGTCGGTCCCCGGCGGCTCCTCCTTCGTGTGGGAGAGCTGCCTTTTATATTCGTCATAGCCAACGAGCGTGTTGAGCAGCTTTAAAAAAGCATTGCGCGATAAGCGCGCCGGAAAGCCGAGGTTCCGCTTGAACGCATTCCGCCGCGCGCCGGCGCCCGGCGTGCCGTACAGACCGTCGGCGTACAGGTCGCCCGCCGCAATTTCCCTGTCGCTCCGGCACTGCGTCTGCTCGACGCAAAAGCGGCGCAGCGCCGCTTCGATCACCGCGCTGTCGACCCCCTCCACCCCGAGCAGCCCCTCGGCGCCCGGCGCGCGCTTGCGCGGCTCCTTGCCGGGGATCTCCGGGATATATGCGTGCCGCACGCCCGCGCCGCCCGTGATATCCTCGATAAATTTTCGTATCCTGAAGCCCGCCGCGTCGCTGTCCGTAAGGACGATGACGCCCGTCGTCCCGGCAAGGCGTCGGATCAGCTCCTGTTTTTCCGGGTCGGTGAAGACGCCGAAGCCGTCCGTCTGCACGATGAGCGCGTCGGTGATCGTCGCAAGGCGCGCCGCATCATATCTGCCCTCGACGACGACCGCGGCGGACAGCGCGATCACAACGCGCCCGCCTTCGCCATGAGCCGAACGAGCGCCTGCTCAAGCACGTAACGCTTTTCGGCCGCGGTGGATTTGAGCTTTTTATCCAGCGCATACAGCAGCCCGAGGATGTCCGCGAGCTGGCGCTCGGAATAGCGCGCGCTGCGTTCGTAGGCGATGGAGACCTTGCGGTCGCCCTTTTTATAATTGAACAGATCGAACAACGCCCGCTCGCCGCGCTTCGCGTCGCGCGCGAGCCGTGCGCGGTAAAGGTTGATGAACGCGATATTCAGCGCGGCGGTGATGGCGAGCGGCTCGGTGCGCTCGTCGAGCATATCCTCGAGCACGCCAAGCGCTTTTTTCGCATTTCCCCGTTCGATCGCGCTGATCATATCGTAAACGCCCGCCTCGGGCGTGCGCACGCACAGGGCGTCGACGTGCGCGCGGGTTATCGATGCATAGCCGCTGAGCGCCGCGAGCTTTCTGATTTCATTTTCCGCGAGCAGCAAATCGCCCGCGCACAGCTCGCCCACCCGCTGCGCCGCGTCGTCTTCAATAGAGCAGCCCTCCCGCTTCGCGATGGCGGTGATATAAACACAAAGCTCCGACCCCGTCTTTGCCGTCGCGCTCACGACGGCGGCGCGGCGCAGGCCGTCCAGCAGCTGCTGCGACTTTTTCGGAACGAAAAAGCGCTTGTCGTCCACATACTCCTTAAGAAGGACCGTGACGTCGTCCGGCTGCTGCGCGAGCAGCGACCGCAGCAGCTCGGCGCGCTCCTTATTGAGCGCCGCGCCGGAAAAGTCCTCAAAAACGGCCGCCTTCGGCTCGCTGACGAGAGAAAAACTCAAAAAAAAGGCCTCCAGCTCCTCGTCGGGCGTATGCTGCGCGTCAAAGAGCGTGACGAACCGCTCCCCGCCCGCGAACACGGCGTCGAGCACGGTCTTTGCGCAGGTGTTGATGAGAAACGCATCGTTGCCCGCGATCAGATAGACCTTTTGCAGCCCATCCGCCGCGAGCGATTTTTTTAAGGTTTTATCACTGAGCTGAAGCACGATCCAGCACCGCCTTTATCCCTGATTCATTGAAATAGAACGCGGCGTCGCCGCCGTAAGCATAGGTGTAAGCCGCCTGCGGGAAACCGTACTGCGCACAGCAGACCGTTTTCCCGTCCGCGAGCGCCGGCTGCACATCTTCAAAATATACGAGCAGCTCAAAGCGCTCCGGATTCTCCGGCGCAGCGGTGCAAAAAAGAAGCGTATGCCCCGCGCAGTCCGCCGCGACGCTGCCGCCGAAATAAGGCGTTAGCCCCGCGTTTCTCACCGCGCGGCGCACATAGGCCGCATCCACGCCGGTGCGCGCGTCCGGCGCGCTGTCGGTGAGATAGACGAGCTCGCTGCTCGGAAACAGCGCGGACAGCCGAAGGCGCACGCCGGTCCCGACGTCCTCTGTGATTATAACATACGGGACGTCGCGGATGAAGCGATATTTTAAGTCGGCGTGCAGATAATCGACCTCGTCCGCCGCCGTGCCGCGGAAAACAACGCCGGCGCTGCCGCAGTCGCAGACGGCGATGTCGCGGCCGCCCAGCAGCACGGCGCAGGGGCGGTCCTTCGTCAGCACGGCGCAGGACAGCACGCCGCAAAACAACGACGCCGCGCAGCAAGCGCACACGAAGCGCGCCTTGACGGCGCCGAGCGACAGTAAGAAGACGCCCCACATCGCGCACGCGAGCAGCACCCAAAGCCGCAGATATCCCGCGTCGAGCGACACAGCCGCGAGCGAAAAGCCCGCGAAAAATCGGGAGACCGCAAGGATCAGCTTTGCTGCCAGCCCTGCGGCGAGGCCGCAAAGGCTGCACAACGCGCGCAGCGGCGCGAGAAAAAACAAGACGACCGTCAGCGCCGACAACGCGAGCAGGATCGGCACGAGCGGCACGATCAGCAGGTTGGAAAACGGCGCGGCGAGCGATAGCGGCATGGAGAACAGCACCAGCACCGGCAGCGTAACAAGATTTACGACCGGCGGCAGCAGCAGTGTCCGCGCCCACGGGCGCAGCGACGGCGCGGGCGCATGGGCGACTTGTACGGCGAGGCGAGGAAAGCGTCGACACAGCGCAGCGCAAAGCCGCGGGAAGATCACGACGATTGCAAAGCAGCAGGCATAAGACAGCAGGAAGGAAACGTCTATAACGGATTTTGCGTCGACAAGCGCGATGAAAAGCGCCGCCGCCGTGAGCGAGGTAAAGCCGTCTGCGCGACCGTTCACGAGCTTCGCCAAAACGACCAGCGCCGTCATCGCACACGCGCGCAGCACCGACGGCGTAAAGCCGTAAAACAGGCTCAGCAGTCCCGCCGCGAGAAGCGTACAGAAAAAGCCGACCGCCCCGGAAGCGCGCAGCTTTCGCAGCAGCTTCAGCAGAAGGCCCAGCATCGCGCTGACGTGCAGCCCCGACACGACGAGCATATGGCTGACGCCCGCGCGCTGAAGCAGCAGCCGCAGCGTCGCGGGCAGCAGCGCTTTGTCGCCCGTGAGCACCGCCGCGCAGAGCTGCCCCTCCGCGCCGGACAGCACCGACGTCATCGCGACGGTGAGCTTTGTCCGGATCGCATACGCCGCTGAAAGCCAGCGGTTTTCCCGGGGCTGGACGGAGAGCCCGCCCTGCGCGGCGGCGAAAAGAACCGTCCGCGCACTCGCGCTGTCGAGCGCGTGCGCGCCGAGCAAAAAGCAGCCGTCCGCGACGTCGCCCGGCTTGATATTGTCATAACAATAAAACCGGACGGAGAGCCTGCGCTCCGGCGAGCCGTCCGCCGTTTGAACGACGCCCCGCGCGTAGACGGACGTCCCCTGCGCGGAAACCTCCGTCACAAGCACCCGCAGCGTCCGCTGCGTACCCGCGTACTCGGCAAAAGCGCGGTCGCAGCGCGTCTGCACCGCTGTGCCGGCGCCGAGCCCAATCGTGATCGCGAGCGCGACGGCGAACGCCGTCTCCAGCGTTTTTGCGCGGCGTCGGAGAAAGAAAAGGGCGATCGACGCCGCGCTCGCCGCGATCAGCAGCAGCGCGCCGGCCCCTGTTCCCCACGCAAAAACGGCCGCAAGCGAACACAGAACCGTGGTTCCGAGCGTCGCAAGCGGTCGTTTCATGTCCGTACTCCTTCAAACTCATGAATGAGTAGCAAAAATCGATCTCTTCTCTATTTCTCCGTGCCGAAGATCGGCAGCACCTCAAGATAAACGATGTCGTCGCGGTCGGCGGCGACGCCCTCGGCGAGAACGGCGGCCTTGCAGACGATGTTGCCCTCGGCCTTGTTGACAATCGCTTCGAGCGCGAGCAGCGAGCCGCCCGTGCTGATGACGTCGTCGACGATGAGGATGCGCTTGCCCTTGATCATCTCGATCTCGTGCTCGTCGATGAACAGCGTCTGGATGTGATCCGTCGTGATGGACTTGACGCTCACCTCGATGGGATTCTTCATGTAAAGCTTGCTCATCTTGCGCGCGGCGATATAGACCTTGCCGCTCTGGCGGGACATCTCGTACGCGAGCGGAATCCCCTTCGCCTCGGCCGTCACGAGAACATCAAAATCCGGCACCTTCTTGAGCAGCTCCTCGGCGCAGCGGATGGTCAGCTCCACGTCGGACAGCATGATGAACGCGGCGATGGAAAGCTCGTCGTTGACCTTGCAGATGGGGAGCTGACGGGTCAGCCCCGCGACATGCAGTTCATAGGTTTTATCCATTTCTATTTCTCCCTTATTCTCTATAATCAGCCCGGAGGCCAAGTAAGGTCGCGTTTTGCGAGGACGTGGAAATGCAGATGCGGCACCGACTGCCCCGCCTGTTCGCCGGTGTTGGAGACGACGCGAAAGCCCTCAGACAAGCCGCGCTCCTTCGCGAGCTTCGCGATCACCTCAAAGATATGCGCGACGATCGCGCTGTTGTCCGCGTCGATCGCGGCGCAGCTTTCGATGTGCCGCTTCGGGATAACAAGAAAATGCACGGGCGCCTGCGGCGCGATGTCGTTGAAGGCGACGACCAGGTCGTCCTCATAGATCCGGTCGCTCGGAATATCCCCCGCCGCGATCTTACAAAACAGACAATCCATCCGGCGCCCTCCTCTATCTGATATTCGCCGCAACGGCCGCCTTGGCCGCCGCGAACGCTTCCGGCAGTTTTGCGGCGTCCCGGCCGCCCGCCATCGCGAGATCCGGCTTTCCGCCGCCGGAGCCGCCGACCGCCGCCGCCGCCGCTTTGACGATATCGCCCGCGCGCAGGCCCTTCTTCTGGGCGTCCGCGCCGACCGCCGCGCACAGCGTGAGCTTGTCGCCCGCGGACGCGAGCACCGCGACGCTCAGCGGATACTTGTCGCGCAGCATGGCCGCCGTATCGCGCAGCGCGTCCGCCGACGCTCCCGCAAGCGTTCCCGTAAAAACGCGCACGCAGCCGACGTCCTCGGCGCTCTTAAGGATCGCGTCCGCCGCAGAGCCCGCAAGCTTCGCATTGGCGGCCTCGAGCGCCCGCTCGAGCTCCTTCGTCTGCGCGAGCGCGGCCTTCGCCTTCGCCGGCAGCTCCTCCTTGCCCGTGAGCCTGAACACGGCCGCCGTTTCGGCGAGCAGCGCGTCGTCCGCGCGGATGTAGTCGAGCACCCCCCTGCCCGTCGTGCCCTCGATGCGGCGCACGCCTGCCGCGACGGAGGCCTCGCTCAATATCTTGAACAGCCCGAGCGACGCCGTGTTGCGCACATGGGTGCCGCCGCAGAACTCAGTGGAAACGCCGGGCACCTCGATAACGCGCACGATATCGCCGTACTTTTCACCGAACAACGCCATCGCGCCGAGCTTTTTCGCCTCGGCGATGGGCATCACCTTGTGGTTGACCTCTATGCCGGCGAGGATCGTATCATTGACGATCTCCTCAACGCGGCGCAGCTCCTCGGGCTTGACCGCCTCAAAATGCGTAAAGTCGAAGCGCACGCGATGTTCGTCGACATAAGAACCCGCTTGGTGGACATGCTCGCCGAGAACCTCGCGCAGCGCCGCTTGCAGCAGATGCGCCGACGTGTGATTGCGCATCGTCGCGGCGCGCAGCTTCTTGTCGACCTTCGCTTGTACCGCCGCGCCCGCCTCGAGCACGCCGGTCTTCACAACGCCCGTGTGGACGTAATAGCCCTCGTTGGTCTTGCGGCAGTCGCTGACGGCGACGACGCATTTGCCCGCCTCTATCGCGCCGCGGTCGCCGACCTGACCGCCGCTTTCCGCATAAAACGGCGTCCTGTCGAGGATGAGCTTGACCTCGTCGCCCTCGGCCGCCGCGTCCACGGCCCCGCCGTCCTTCGCGATGAACAGCAGCTTTGCCGCACTTTCCATTGTGTCGTAGCCGATAAACTCAGTCGGCTTACAGCCGAGATCCTTGAACAGGTCCGTCTCCCAGCTGTAATCCCTGCTCTTCGCGTCGTCGCGCGCGCGCTTTTTCTGCGCCGACAGCAGCGCGTTGAACGCGTCCTCGTCGACAGTGCACCCGCGCTCGGCGATGATCTCCTTTGTGAGATCGAGCGGGAAGCCGAGCGTGTCGCTCAAGCGGAACGCCTCACTGCCGGACAGCACCGTTTCACCCTTTTTCTCCATCTCGTCGAGCAGGCTGTTGAGCGACTCGAAGCCCGCGTCGACAGTCTTCGCAAAGCGCTCCTCCTCAGCCTTGATGACCTTCTTGATATAATCGCGGTGCTCGTCGAGATTCGGGTACGCGCTCTTGTTCTCGTCGATGACCGTGTCGCAGACCTCATACAGGAACGGGCGCTCGACGCCCAGCAGCCGGCCGTGGCGCGCC
This sequence comes from Oscillospiraceae bacterium, assembly GCA_034927165.1. GTDB lineage: Bacteria > Bacillota > Clostridia > Oscillospirales > Ruminococcaceae > JAYFNU01. The sequence goes on along the minus strand of JAYFQJ010000030.1, from coordinate 41,022 downwards.
GCGCGGCGCAGCAGACGGCGCAGCACATAGCCGCGCCCCTCGTTGGACGGGCCCACGCCGTCGCCCACCATAAAGACGGTGCTGCGGATGTGGTCGGTGATGACGCGCAGCGATACGTCGGTCTTGTCGTCCTTGTGGTACTCGACGCCCGCGATGCGCTCGATGTGCTTCATGATGTTCTGCACCGTGTCGACCTCGAAGAGGTTGTCGACGCCCTGACAGATGCACGCGAGCCGCTCAAGACCCATGCCGGTATCGATGTTGCCGTGCTCCATCTTCTCGTAGTGGCCGTTGCCGTCCGAGATGAACTGGGTGAACACGAGGTTCCAGAACTCGACATAGCGGTCGCAGTCGCACCCGACGCCGCACGTCGGCTTGCCGCAGCCGTACTTTTCTCCGCGGTCGAAATAGATCTCCGAGCACGGGCCGCACGGGCCGCTGCCGATCTCCCAGAAATTGTCGTCCCGCCCGAGGCGCACCATATGGGACGGCTCGACGCCGATCTCCTTCGTCCAGATGCCGTAGGCCTCGTCGTCGTCCTCAAACACCGAGATGTACAGGCGGTCGACGGGCATTTTGATGACCGTCGTGATGAACTCCCACGCCCAGTGGATCGCCTCGCGCTTGAAGTAATCGCCGAAGGAGAAGTTGCCGAGCATCTCGAAATAGGTGCCGTGGCGGGCAGTTTTTCCGACGCGCTCGATGTCGGGCGTGCGGATACATTTCTGACAGGTGGTCGCGCGGTTGCCCGGCACCTTCGCCTGTCCGAGAAAATACTTTTTCAGCGGCGCCATGCCGGAATTGATGAGCAGCAGGCTCTTGTCGTCCTGCGGGATGAGCGGGAAGCTCTCCATGCGATAATGCCCCTTGCCCACATAAAAGCTGAGGAACTGCTCGCGCAGCTCATTGAGACCGGTCCACTCCATAGTACACCCCAAAATGTAATTATTATGATCAAAAAATATATACCTTTGCCCCGGAACGGGACGAAGGCCGAAGCATCCGCGGTACCACCCGCATTGCGCGCTTTGCCGCGCGCCGCTCATGTATCGGACCTTAACGCGGTCCGCACGTCGTATCAATACGCGGCTCGACGGTTCGCAACGCCGTCTCAACGCCTTTTTCTATTCTTTTACAACATTAGTATTATAGGAAACGAAATCGCCTTTGTCAAGCGGTCTTCTCGGCTTCGTACGCCGCTATCACGTCCGCGAGGCGCCCGACAACCGGCGCCGCGCTCGCGTAGCCGTAGCCCTCGGTCTCCACCATGACCGTCACCGCATAGCGCGGTTCCTCCGCCGGAAAAAAACCGGTGAACCAGCCGATGACGACCTCGCTTCCGTCGTCGTTGTACGCGCCCGTCTGCGCCGTGCCGGTCTTGCCCGCCGAGGAGACCGTCTGCGGCGCGCCGCCCGCGCCCGTCCCTGTCAGCATCGCCTCGCGCATCGCCGCCGCTGCGGTGTTCGCCGCGGTCTCCCCTACGGCGCGCTTTTCACGCGCGGCGGGCGCGGCTTCCCCGCCGACGCTCTTGACGACCGACAGCTCCCGGTATATACCGCCGTTTGCGATGCACATCGTATACGCCGCGATGTGCATCGGCGTCAGCAGCAGCTTGCCCTGCCCGAAGCTGTGGTTGCACAGCTCCGCCGCGCTGCTTTCCAGCGCCGCCTCGCTCGGGAAGCTGCCCTTCGCCGTCGTGAAGCCCTCGCAGAGCGTCAGCGCCGACCCGAGGCCGAGCGCCTGCGCCGTGTTGTAGATCGCCTGCGCGCCCACCTTCTGCCCGAGCGCGATAAAGTAGGTGTTGCAGGACTGCGCGAGCGCGCTCTCGAGCGTCATCTTCCCGTGCGCCTTGCCGTTGTTGCAGCTGTAGACGACGCCGTCCACCTCGATCTCCCCCGCGCACTCGTAGGTGAACGTCTCGCTGACGCCCGCGTCGAGCGCCGCGCAGGCGATGACCGGTTTATAGACGGAGCCGACATTGTACGCCGTCCTCGTGCGATCGAGCAGCGACGTGTCGTTCTTTTCTATCGACGCGCCGACGTCGTTCTGGTCGTAGTTCGGACGGCTGACGAGCGCGAGCAGCTCGCCCGTCGCGCAGTCGGCGACGACGATCGCGCCGCGCCGGAAGCTGCTGTCGGCGATCCGTTCTGCGGCATATTGGATGGTCGCGTCGATGGTGAGCGTCACGCCGCCCGCCGCGGTCCCGTCCGTGACGACGCGCACCGGTTCCCCGTCGATCGCCTGTCCGCGCGCGTTGGTCTACACCTGCAGATACTGCGACACGGTATTCTGCGACAGGTAGGTCTCAAAAACGCTTTCGAGCCCCGTGACGCCCCTATTTTCGTAATCGAGATATCCGATGAGATGCCGCGCGAGCGAAAGGCCGCCGTACCGTTTGCTGACGGCGACGGTGTCCACCGGCAGAAGATCGGGCAGCGCTCCGCTCAGGCGCACCGTGAACGGCAGACTGCCCAGCATATTCTCGTCAAAGCCCGCAAGGCCGCTTTCGTCGACATAATCCCGCAGCGACCAGCTCGCCGTGTCACCGGGAACGGCGACGGCAAGCTGCGCGCTGTCGACGCCTGTCAGCAGGCGCCCACTGCAGTCGTAAAAATCCGGGCGCAGCGAGGCGATTTTCTGCGTGTAGGTGCTCTGGCTCTCTACGGCCGCGGCGTAATCGGCGTCGCTCATAAGCGTGAACAGGCGCAGCATGACGATATTTGCAAACAGCACGAGTATAAAAAACAGGATGTAAACGCGTTTCCTTGTCATCTTATCACCCGCGCTTAGTGTTGACGGCGCGCGGAGCTTTTAAACGCGCAAAAGCGGAGACCTGTCGGTCTCCGCTTTCAAGAGGAAGAAAATTATTCTTAATACATGCCGCCCATGTCGGGATTCGGCATCGGCGCGGGGTTCTTCTCGGGGATGTCCGCGACGAGCGCTTCAGTCGTCAGCACCATCGCGGCGACCGACGCGGCGTTCTGCAGCGCGGAACGTGAGACCTTCGTCGGATCGACGATGCCCGCGGCAATCATATCGCCGTAGGATTCCTTCGTCACATCAATTCCGTAGCCGACCTTGCCGGAGGCAATGATCTTATCGATGATGACGGAGCCCTCGAGGCCCGCGTTGAGCGCAATCTGGCGCACAGGCGCCTCAAGTGCCTTCAGAACGATGCGGATACCGGTCTTTTCGTCGTCGTCCGTGCTGGCCGCGAGTTCCTTCTCTACTGCCGGGATCGCGTTGATGAACGCGACGCCGCCGCCCGCGACGATGCCCTCTTCGACGGCGGCCTTCGTCGCCGAAAGCGCGTCCTCGATGCGCAGCTTTTTATCCTTCATCTCGATCTCGGTCGCGGCGCCCACGCGGATGACCGCGACGCCGCCTGCGAGCTTCGCAAGACGCTCCTGGAGCTTCTCACGGTCGAAATCAGAGGTCGTGGTCTCGATCTGCGAACGGATCTGTCCGATGCGCGCGTCGATCTCTTTCTTGTCGCCGCTGCCGCCCATGATGATGGTGTTCTCTTTCTTGACCTGGACCTTGGACGCAGTACCGAGATCCTCGAGCTTCGCGTCCTGCAGCGTCAGGCCGACTTCCTCGCTGATGACCTTGCCGCCGGTGAGGATCGCGATATCCTGCAGCATCTCCTTGCGGCGGTCGCCGAAGCCCGGCGCCTTGACGGCGCAGCAGACGAATGTTCCGCGCAGCTTGTTGACGATGAGGTTCGCGAGCGCGTCGCCCTCGACGTCCTCCGCGATGATGAGAAGCTTCTTGCCGGTCTGGACGATCTGCTCGAGCAGCGGCAGGATCTCCTGAATATTGCTGATCTTTTTATCCGTGATGAGGACGGAGGCGTTGTCGAGGACAGCTTCCATCTTCTCGGTATCCGTCACGAGATACGGCGTGATGTAGCCGCGGTCGAACTGCATGCCTTCGACGACCTCGGTGTAGGTCTCAGCCGTCTTGGATTCCTCGATCGTGATGACGCCGTCGTGGGTCACCTTTTCCATCGCTTCCGCGATCAGGCTGCCGACGACCTCGTCGCTGGCGGATACGGTCGCGACACGCGCGATATCGCCGCTGCCGGAGACCTTCTTGGAATTGCCGACGATCGCTTTGACCGCCGCGTCGACCGCCTTCTGGACGCCCTTTTTGAGCACCATCGGGTTCGCGCCGGAGGACACGTTCTTCATGCCCTCGCGGATCATCGACTGCGCGAGCAGCGTCGCCGTCGTCGTGCCGTCGCCGGCCGCGTCGTTCGTCTTGGTCGCGGCCTCCTTGATGAGCTGCGCGCCCATATTCTCGAATTTGTCCTCGAGCTCGATCTCCTTCGCGATGGTGACGCCGTCGTTCGTGATCAGCGGCGCGCCGAACTTTTTATCGAGCACTACGTTTCTGCCCTTCGGGCCGAGCGTGATTTTAACCGTGTCCGCAAGCTTGTCGATACCGGTCTGGAGGCTCTTGCGCGCGTCCTCGCCGTATTTCAGATCTTTCGCCATTGTTCCCGTTCACTCCTTGATAATAGGTTTATTAAAGAACGACCGCCAGGATGTCAGACTGACGAACGATCGTGCACTCTTCGCCGTCGACCTTGACTTCCGTCCCGGAATACTTGCTGAGAATGACCTTGTCGCCGACCTTGACGGTCATCTCGACTTCCTTGCCGTCCACGAGCCCGCCCGGGCCCACCGAGACGACTTCCGCGATCTGCGGCTTTTCCTGCGCAGACGCCGTCAGAATGATACCGCTTTTCGTGGTCTCTTCCGCTTCCGTCATCTTTACGACAACTCTATCTGCGAGAGGTTTCAATTTCATGTGAGTTTCCTCCTTAAAATTATCGTTAGCACTCGTTTCTTTTGAGTGCTAAGAATATTTTAACCCATTTTTCTCAAATGTCAATACATCCCGCGGCATTTTTTTTACTTGTTTCCGTTTTGACCGCGAATGCGCTGCAGCGCGGGCAGCAGCAGACGCAGCGCGCTCGCCGTGAGCACGCCCATGACGACGCCGCTGAGGATGAGCACCGGCGCGTAGTAAAGCACCGTCGCCGTGCGCAGCAGAAGATACGCGGCAGCAAGCTGCCCGAGATTGTGGAACACTGCGCCCGCAACGCTCGCGAGACCCTTGGATGCGTGCAGCGCTGTGGCGAGCGCCATCACCCCGACGGACAAAAGACCCCCGGCAAGGCTGAGCGCCCCCGCCGTCACGCCCCGCGTCAGCAGCACAAAGGCGGACTTCAACACCGCGAGCAGCAGCGCGCTCGGCGCGCCCACAAAAAACAGACAGTACATCGTAGCGATATTGGACAAGCCGAGCTTGACGCCCGGAACGGGGATAAAGGACGGCACCAGCGCTTCAATATAGGACAGCGTGATCGCGAGCGCGACGAGCAGCCCCATGAAGGCGACGGTCCTTGTCTTCTGATTGCGCATAAGCCCTCCGGAAACAATGTTTGTTCTTGAAATCTTCATATTTAGAAGATATAACGTAGATAGTCTTTGATTTAAGGAGGCTTTTTTCATACGCCGCGCCGGTTACGCGGTAACGTTTATTTGACAAGCCAACTGCGTATATTATATAATAAACGCGTTCATTTTTACAGGAGGCAAAAACCTGCATGAAAAAACTTTCGATCTTGCTTGTTTTGGCCCTCGCTGCGGCGCTTTTATTTACGGCCTGCAGCGGTGGTAATATAGAAATTCAGGACGGGACCTATCGCGCGGAATACGCCGATTATGACCAGCACGGCTACAAGGATTATGTGGTCATCACCTTTGAAGACGGCGCAGTCGCTTCCATTGAGGCGGACGGCGTCGCAGAGGACGGCAGTCTCAAATCTGCTTCGGCGGAATACCGTGAAAAGATGGAATCCGTCCAGGGGACCTATCCGGAAAAGTACTATAAGGATCTTATTAATCAGTATCTTGAAAATCCCGACGCCGACGCCATCGACGTCGTCGCGGGCGCGACATCGACCTCCAACAGCTTTATCACCCTTTTAAAGGCGCTCGAAAAGAACGTTCGCACGGGTGATACCAAGACAGTCATCGTAAACCGCTGAATAAGCGCTGCAGCCGCCGGTTTTCCGGCGGCTGCATTTTATTCCCCCGTTTTTCCGCAGCACGGAGACGGCATCCTACCGCGCGTAGAGTCCCGCTTTTTCGGGTAGAGCGGCGCGGAAAATCCGTAGGTTGCCTATTTCCGAGAGATGCGCTACAGTGGGCAAAGCCCCCGCCGCGTGCGGGGCACAGCTTTAGTTTGGATTCAAATGGAGTAAATATGATTCAACTGTACACCGATACCTCGGCTAATCTTCCCCTCGCGCTCATCAAACAGCACCATCTGAAGGTCGTCTCCTTTTCCTATTATGTGAACGGAGAGAAGGCCGTCTACGATGAAACGCTGGATTTCGACGGCGAAGCTTTTTACGGAGCGATGCGCGCGGACGCGCAGGTGACGACGTCGCTCATCAATGTCGGCGATTTTATCGACCGTTTCGAGGAGGATCTCTCGGCGGGAAACGACGTGCTTTATATCGGTATGTCCGGCGGCATCAGCGGAACGGCGAACGCCGCCGCCGTCGCCGTGTCGGAGCTGCGGGAAAAATACAAGCAGCGCCGCATCGCCGCCATCGACACCTACGCCGCGTCGCTCGGCGAGGGTCTGTTGGTGCTCATGGCCGCGCAGATGCTGGCGGCGGGCGCGCTCTTTGACGGAATACGTCAGAAGATCGAGACATGCCGCCATACCATGTGCCAGTACTTCACCGTGGATGATCTTGAATATCTGAAAAAGGGCGGACGCATCAGCGGCGCCGCCGCGCTCATCGGCAATCTGCTCGGGATCAAGCCCATTCTGATGGGAGACGAGCAGGGACACATCGTATTGTGCGACAAGGTGCGCGGCAGCGCGCGGGCGCTCGAGCATCTGGCGGAAAAATATCTGAGGCTCGCCGCCGACAAGGCGGCCGATATCGGCATTGCGCACGCGGACAATCCCGCCGGAGCGCAAAGCCTGCTCGACAAGCTGCGCGCGCGTGGTCTGACGGGCGATTGCCTCACCGTCTGCTATGAACCCGTCACCGGGGCGCACGTGGGGCCCGGTACGGTGGCTCTTTTCTTCCCCGGAACAAAAAAATGACCGGGCGTCTGCCCTGTACTGAAAAGCTCCGCACTGCGGGGCTTTTTTGTTGTAGCCTTCCTGCGGAAAACGCGGTATAATGGAACCCATAAAGGAGTCGGGCATTATGAAACTCACTGCGCTTACGTTCAGCCCGACGGGCGCCGCGCCCGGGCATACAGCTGTATGCGGCGGTCTGTCCGAAGCGCGCGCGGAAGCTGGATGCGGCGCGGCGTTGCGGTTTTGCCTGACGCTCGCTTACGGCGCGCGGCGCCGGGAAAATGAGTTGTTCCTCGGCGCGGGCGCTTCGCCGGCCGCTTCCGGGCCGTAAAAGTTGTAAATAAGGAATCTGATGCGCATGAAAAGGCTGTTCAAGGGTATCAAAAACGCTTTAAAAAACGATCTGACGCGAAAGCAGCTCGGCTATACGCTGCTGTTCTTCATCCTTGTCAAGCTCGCGCTGTGCGCGGTGCAGATGCTGCACATCTATCCCGGGCAGACGCCCATCGACGACGAGTGGCTGTTCACGGCGGCCAAAAGCATCGGCACGGGCGAATGGCTGGGCGCCTACAGCTGGCTGACGCTGACGAAGAATATGTTTTTCTCGGTGTGGATCGCGCTGCTGCACGCGCTGCGCATCCCCTACCTCATCGGCAATCAGCTGCTGTATCTCGCGGGCTGCCTCGTCCTCATGCGCGCGTTGAACGGGCCTGTCCTCCGGCGGCGCAAATACGAGCTGCTCGTCTTTCTCATACTCTGGTTTTCCCCGTACAGCTGGGCGACGGAAACGCTGCGCGTCTATCGCGACAGCATCATGCCGCAGCTGGTGCTGCTGTTCTTCGCGGGAATGCTGGGCTTTTGCCTGCGCTACAGGGAAAACGCGCGCCGTTCGGTCGGCTTCGCCGTCGCGGCGGGGCTCGGCTTCGGCTTCGCGTACATCACAAAGGACGACGGCGTGTGGCTGCTGCCCTTTGCCGTGTGCGCCGCGCTCGTGTTCCTGCTGTTTGTCCTGACGGATAAAGCGCAAAGCCTCCGGCAAAAGGCGGCGAAGCTGCTCATCCTCGCGCTGTTCGCCGCCGCGGCGTATTTGCCTGTCGGAGCATACTGCACGATGAATTATATCTACTATGGACGCTACATCACCACGGAGATCTCCGCGCCGGAATTCGTCAACGCGCTGAGCGCGATGCGCCGCGCCGACACGGATCTGCCGCACACGGGCAACTACGTCTGCTATGAGACGCGGCAGAAGCTCTACGCCGCCGTTCCGTCCGCCGCCGCGCTCGGCGCCTATCTCGACGACGGCGATTACTATCACGGCTACGGCGACCCGGACACCCGCGAATTCGTCCACGGCGGCTTCTTCTTTATGGTGAAGAAGGCGGCCTACGACGCGGGCCTCGCGACGACGGCGGCAGAGGCGCAGACGTATTTTACACAGCTCGCCGCCGACATCAACGCGGCGTGTGACAGCGGCGCGATCGAAACGGCGCAGCCCAACCGGGATGATTCGCTCAGCGGTATGCTCACGCCGTACGATCCGTCCTATCTTGCTCCCACGCTCAAGGAATTCGGCCGCTCGCTGCGCGCGCTGCTGCTGTTTGAGCAGACGTCGCCCTATGCGCCGCTGAGCTACGCCACGCCCGAGCAGGCCGCCGAGTACCATGAATACTTTTATTGTCTGTCGAGCTATTCCGCGAAAGCCGGCACCGACGAGGCGGACTATTACCCGTTTCAGCGCGTCGGCGGCACGGTGCAGATCGGCATCACCTGGCTGTACCGCATCCTGATCTGGCCGGCGCTCGCGTGCTTCTTCGTCGATTTTGCGCGGCGTGTGCGGGCGTTTTTCCGCAGCAGCGCCTATGCGTTCGGGCCGCAGGGCCTGCTTTTGATCCTGCTGCTGGGAATACTGATGACGATCCTGCTGCGCGTTGGCGTCGTCGCCTATGTTGAGGCGGTCAATTTCCACATCGGCACCCAGCTGCATTATCTCACCGGCGCGGGCGTGCTGCTGCTCGTCTGCGCGGCGCTCGGCGCGGCCGCGGCGCTGCGCCGCATCGGGGAAAAGCGTGCGTGAGCAGCCTGCACACACGATAATAAGAAACGGACGGAGATACCGGTGGAACACAAACAGATCGAATCTGAAAACGGCGTCACGCACTACTGGCTGGAGAAAAGCGAAGACCCGGCGGCGCCCTGCATCGTCTTTACGCACGGCCTGACCGCCGATCACACGATGTTTGAAAAGCAGATCGCATATTTCTCCGGCGCGTACAGCGTTCTCACCTGGGACGTTCCGCTGCACGGCGCGTCCCGCCCCTATCGTGATTTTACTTATGAGCGAACGGCGCTCGAGCTGCACGGTATTTTGGAAAGAGAGGACATCCGCCGGGTCCTGCTCGTCGGGATGTCTATGGGCGGCTACCCGAGCCAGCTGTTCGCGGCGATGTTCCCGGCTTCGGCGGCGGGCCTCGTCGCGCTGGACACGACGCCGTTCGGCCTTCGCTATTATTCGAAATCCGACCTGTGGTGGCTGCAGCAGGTGGAGCCGATGGCGCGCTGCTTCCCGGATCATCTGCTGCGGGAGAGCATGGCGCGCTCCGTCTCCGCGACGGACTACTCCTGCAACAAAATGAAGGAGATGCTCGCGCCGCTGACAAAAGCGCAGATCATCGAGCAGATGGGCGTCGCATACGGCAGATTCGCGCTCGAGAACCGGGATATCTCCCTGTCCTGCCCCATTCTCATTCTGCTTGGCGACCGCGACCGCACCGGCAAGGTAAAGCAGTATTGCGCGCGCTGGGCCGGCGCGGCCGACTGTCCGCTGCATCTCATTAAAAATGCGGCGCACTTTTCCAACGGCGACAACCCGGAGCAGGTCAACCGCGAGATCGAGTCCTTTGCGCGCGACGTTTTTTCTTAATGCATCAGCGCCGTCGGGGAGCCTTTCCCGCGGCGTTTTTGTTTTTGCCGCCCCCGAAAATGAAGAATCGCGCCTTTTTACTTGAAAGCAGGCGCGGAGTGGGGTATAATTGTTACGTATTTGTGAATAAAGGACAGGGGTATGGACGCAAACGGACTGCTTGTTTTTCAAAGTGATTTCGGCCTGACGGACGGCGCGGTGTGCACGATGCACGGCGTGGCGCTCGGCGTGAGCGACCGGCTCAAGGTCGAGGACCTGACGCACGACATCACGCCGTACGACATCTGGTCGGCCTCCTACGGCCTGTTTCAGACGGTCAGCTACTGGCCCGCAGGCACCGTATTTGTGTCCGTCGTCGATCCCGGCGTCGGCAGCGCCCGCAAAAGCGTCGCCGCGCGCACGAAATCGGGTCAGTACATCGTGACGCCCGACAACGGCACCCTCACCCATATAAAGCTCTACGTCGGCGTCGACGCGGTGCGCGAGATCGACGAGTCGGTCAACCGCCGCGCGGGCACGGCGCTCAGCTACACCTTTCACGGGCGCGACGTCTACGCCTACACCGGCGCGCGGCTCGCGAGCGGCGCGATCGACTTTGAGCACGTCGGCGGCGCGCTGCCCGTCGCGGATATTCTGGAGCTGCCCACGGGCGAGGTGACCTTTTCAGACGGCTGGGTGAGCGGCTGCGTCGACATCCACGACGGCCGCTACGGCAGCCTTTGGACGAATATCCTGCACGAGGATTTCGCGAAAACGGGCGCACAATACGGCGACCGCGTCCGGGTCGAGATCCAAAACGGCGGCGCGCTCGTGTACAGCAACACCGTCACCTACGGCCACTCCTTCGCCGACGTCAACATCGGCGAGCCCATCGTCTATCTCAATTCCCTGTACCGCATCGCGGTCGCGATCAATCAGGGCAGCTTCGCGAAGGCCTACAGCGTCGGCCACGGCACCCACTGGCAGGTGCGTCTGCGCAAGGCATAAGCTCGGTGTCAGCCGGGCGGCAACCCGCCGCCCGCTTACATAAACACTTAATGAGGAGTATACGGAATATGGAAAAATTCTCTGTAAAGCACATCGTCGCCATCGGCATCGGCGCCGCGCTGTTCTTTGTGCTCGGCCGCTTCGTCGCGATCCCGAGCCCGGTGGCCAACACGACCATCAGCATCCAGTACGGCCTGCTCGGCTTCATCGCCTGCTTGTACGGACCGATCGTCGGCCTGTTCGTCGGACTTATCGGCCACACGCTCATCGACTTCTCCTACGGTTGGGGCATCTGGTGGAGCTGGGTCATAGCCTCCGGCGTCGCGGGCTTCATCATGGGCCTCGTCAGCAAAAAGACCGCCATCGGCCGCGAGCAGTTCGGCCCGAAGAGCATCCTTCGCTTCAACCTCTACCAGATCGTCGCACATATCGTCGCATGGATCGTCGTCGCGCCGGTGCTCGACATCGTCATCTATGCGGAGCCCGCGAATAAGGTCTTCCTGCAGGGCGCCGTCGCCGCAGCAGCGAACATCGTGACCACCGCCATCGTCGGCACGCTGCTTTGCATCGCGTACGCCGCCGCGAAGCCCAAGAAGAACAGCCTCGAAAAGAAATAAGTCTCTGTGACAAACCATCGGCGCAAAGGCGGGCGCACGTCCGCCTTTGCGTTTGATTTTTAGGAGCGAAAAACGTGGAACCGATCATCAGCTTTGAAAACTTCGGCTTCAAATACGACGTGCAGGTCGATCCGACGCTGTTCGGCATCGAACTCAATATTTAACCCTGTGAGAAGATCCTCATCGCGGGTCCCTCCGGCTGCGGAAAATCCACCCTCGCCCACTGCATCAACGGGCTGATCCCCTTCTCCTATTACGGAGAATACACCGGAAGCCTTTCGGTCAAGGGAAAGCAGGCGCGGGATACGGGCATTTTCGAGCGCAGCAAAACGGTCGGCACCGTTCTGCAGGATTCCGACGGACAGTTCGTGGGGCTCACCACCGCGGAGGATATCGCCTTCGCGCTTGAGAACGACGCCGTTCCGCTCGAGCCGATGAAGGAACGGGTGCTGAACGCGGCGAAGGCCGTGGAGGTGGAGGGCCACCTCTCTCACGCCCCGCACGAGCTGTCGGGCGGGCAAAAACAGCGCGTATCCCTTGCGGGCGTCCTTGTGGACGACGTGGACGTGCTGCTGTTCGACGAGCCGCTCGCCAACCTTGACCCCGCGACGGGCAAGCAGGCGATCGAGCTGATCGACGATATTCAGAAAAAGACCGGTAAAACCGTTATCATTATAGAACACCGCCTCGAGGACGTGCTGCATCGCGACGTGGACCGCGTGATCCTGATGAACGACGGGCGCATCCTCGCGGACGTGACGCCCGCAGAGCTGCTGTGCGCGGGTCTGCTGCGGCAAAACGGCATCCGCGAGCCGCTGTATATTACGGCGATGAAATACGCGGGCTGCGCGCTCACGCCGGACATCCACCCCGAGCACATCGAGAGCGTCGCCCTCAGCGAGGAGAACAAGCGGCGCGTGCGCGACTGGTTCAAAAACACGCCCGCCGCTCCCGCGAAGCAGCCGCCCGCCCCGCTGCTCGAAGCGAAGGATATCACCTTTGACTACGCCAACGGTCACCGCGCGCTCGAGGATGTGAGCGTCAGCATCGGCCGCGGCGAGATGATGGGCATCGTCGGGCGCAACGGCGCGGGCAAGTCCACCTTCTGCAAGCTCGTGTGCAGATTTGAGACGCAACAGCAGGGCACTATTTCCTTTGAAGGGCGCGACCTCGCGCTCGACAGCATCAAGGAGCGCGCCGAGCACATCGGCTACGTGATGCAGAACCCCAATCAGATGATCTCCAAGGTTTTTATCGCCGAGGAGGTGGGGCTCGGCCTTGTGCTGCGCGGCAAGAGCGAGGAGGAGGTCAACGCGCGCGTCGCGGAAACGCTCAGGACCTGCGGGCTGTATCCCTACCGCGAGTGGCCGGTGTCGGCGCTCAGCTACGGGCAGAAAAAGCGGGTGACCATCGGCGCGATCCTCGCGCTGCGCCCCGAGATCATCCTGCTCGACGAGCCGACGGCCGGGCAGGACTTCCGCCACTATACCGAGATCATGGAGTTCCTGCTCGAGCTCAACCGCGCGGGCGTCACCGTTGTGATGATCACGCACGATATGCACCTCATGCTCGAATACTGCGACCGCGCGGTCGTCTTTGCGGACGGGCGGGTCATCGCGAACGACACGCCGGCGGCCATCCTCACCGACACGGACATCATCGAGCGCGCGAGCCTCAAGGAGACGTCGCTGTTCGCACTCGCGGTGCGCTGCGGCATCGACGACCCGCGCGGCTTCGTCACGCGCTTTATCGACCACGACCGGGAGGTGCGCCGCAGATGACAAACATATTCAACTATATCGACCGCTCCTCCCCCATCCACCGGCTGACCGGCGCGACCAAGCTCGTCTGTCTGCTGCTGTGGTCCTTCGCCGCGATGTCCTCCTTTGACACGCGGCTGCTCGCGGGGCTGGCCGTGCTTGCGCTGTCGCTGTTCCGCGTCTCCAGGATCCGCCTGAAGGATGTGCGCTTCATGCTGTGGTTCACCTTTGCGTTCTGCGTTATGAACAACGTGCTGATCTTTCTGTTCTCGCCGCAGCACGGCGTCGAGCTGTACGGCGCGCGCCATGTGCTGTTCGAGATCGCGGGCAACTATGTCGTGACAAAGGAGCAGCTGTTTTATCACCTAAACGTGTTCCTCAAATATCTGTCGACCATCCCCATTGTGCTGCTGTTCGTGTCGACCACCGACCCGAGCGAGTTCGCCGCGTCACTCAACCGCATCGGCGTGAGCTACAAGATCGCCTACGCGGTGGCGCTGGCGCTGCGCTATATCCCCGACGTTCAGCGGGAGTATCACGACATCTCGCTGTCGCTGCAGGCGCGCGGCGTCGAGCTGTCCAAAAAGGAACGGCTGAGCAAGCGGCTCAAAAGCGCCGCCGGCACGCTGACGCCGCTGATCCTGTCGAGCATGGACCGCATCGAGATCGTCTCGAACGCCATGGAGCTGCGCGGCTTCGGCAAAAACAAAAAGCGCACCTGGTACCGGGCGCGGCCCTTCCGCACCGCGGACTGGGTGTCCATGGCCGCGTGCGCCGCGCTGCTGCTGCTGTCCGTCGCGCTCACGCTGTTCGTCAACAGCGGTCGCTACTACAATCCCTTCGTTTAGCGATCTGTGTTCCCTGAAAGCGGGTTACAGTTGAATATATCTTATTACGGGAGAATGAAATGGAATCCAGAAAAGCACTTGAAAAGTATCTGAAAGCCTCGAACGCGACACTGATCGCCGCGATCATCTGCGCCGCGCTGTGCGTCGCGTGCATCGTCGGCGCCGCCGTGAGCGAGGCGAGCTACGTAAAGCCGCAGGCGGAGCCCTTTTATCCCGCCGAGACGCCCGTCGGCGATTACGCCTACATAGACGCCGTGCTCGTGTCCAACTGGCTGTATAAGACGGACAGCGGCACCTACTACTCGGTGATGGACGCGGACAGATACTGGTACACCGCCTGCTTGTCCGACACGCAGTTTGCCGCCATGAGCGCGCAGTATAATTACTTTATGACCGGCACCGAGGATGATCCCGCGCCGGACGCCTACCGCATCAGCGGCCTGTGCGCGCGCGCGTCCTCCGAGATCGCCGAGGCGCTCGCAAACGCATGGTCGATGCAGGACGCCGACGAGTATTACACAAACTTCGGGCCGTATTATCTCAACGCCACCTCTCAGCCCTCAAGCGACACGGGCGGCATCTTCATGCTCGTCGCGCTGTTTTCGGGTTTGATGGCGCTGTTCATGTTCCTGAGCGCGCTGCCGAAGAACCGCACGACGAAGAAATGCCTTGCGCGGCTGGATTCCCTCGGGCTGCTCGACGCCGCCGCCGACCAGCTCACCGCGCCGGACAACGTCGCCTATCGGACGCAGAACATCATGCTGTCGCGCGACTTCGTCTACAGCCCCGCGAGCGGCGCGGTGCTGCGGTATGAGGATATCTTCTGGAGCTTCATGCGCATCCAGCGCATCTATTTCATCAAGAGCGCCGAAACGCTCGTCGCCGCGGCCGCCTTCTGCGGTCAGGTCAACCTCGCCGTCAACCCCGTGGGGAAAAAGTACGCGGGCACGCTCGAGCAGATCATGCAGCAGATGGCGCAGCGCAACCCGCAGATGCGCCTCGGCTTCGTCCGGGACAATATCGACGCCTTCAACGCCTACCGCAAGCAGGAGAAGGCCGCCTCCAAAAACTAGGCCGCCCGCAGCAAACGACCGCCGGTTTAAACGCCGGCGGTTTTTTATGTTCGGGGGCTTTACAGAACAATTGTTCTTGTAGTATAATGATAAAAACATTTATTCTTCGAGGCGGGCTATGGATCTGTTTGACAAGCTTCGCATCCTTGCGGACGCGGCGAAATACGACGTCGCCTGCACGAGCAGCGGCGTCGACAAGAGCGGCGCGGGCGGCGCCCTTGGCAACGCGAAGGCCTGCGGCATCTGCCACAGCTTCGCAGCGGACGGGCGCTGCATCTCGCTTTTAAAGGTGCTCATGAGCAATGCGTGCGCGTACGACTGCGCGTACTGCCGCAACCGGCGCTCCAACGACGTGGAGCGCGCGAGCTTCACACCGCGGGAGCTTGCCGATCTCACCATCGCCTTTTATCGCCGCAACTACATCGAAGGGCTGTTCGTCAGCTCCGGCATCCTCGGCACGCCCGACGCGACGTGCGAGCGGATGATCGAGACGCTGCGCATCCTGCGGGAGGAATACGGCTTTCGCGGCTACATCCACGCGAAGGCGATCCCCGGCGCGGACGACGCGCTCATCGAGCGGCTGGGTCTGCTGTGCGACCGCATGAGCGTCAACCTCGAGCTGCCCTCGAGCGACAGCCTCGCGCGCCTCGCGCCCGACAAGAGCAAGGCGGCCATCCTGCGGCCGATGGGTCTCATCCGCAACCGCATCGCGGAAAACAGCCGCGAGCTAATCGTATACAAGCACGCGAGCGCTTTTGCGCCCGCCGGGCAGAGCACCCAGCTCATCGTCGGCGCAACGGGCGAGAGCGATCGCAAAATATTGCAGCTTTCCGAAGCGATGTATCAGAAATACAAGCTCAAGCGGGTCTTTTACTCCGCCTATATCCCGGTCAACAGCAGCCCGCTGCTGCCCTCGGTCGACACGCGGCCGCCGCTGCTGCGCGAGCACCGCATCTATCAGGCGGACTGGCTGCTGCGCTTTTACGGCTTCACGGCGGGAGAACTGCTGGACGACCGGCACGAGAACTTCAACCAGCTCATCGACCCGAAATGCAACTGGGCCATCAACCACCTCGATCAGTTCCCCGTCGACGTAAACTCCGCGCCGCGCGAGCTGCTGCTGCGCGTGCCGGGCATCGGCGTCAACAGCACGATGCGCATCCTGCGCGCGCGCAGGAACGGGGCGCTCGATTTTGAGGGCCTGCGGAAGATCGGCGTCGTCCTCAAGCGCGCGCAGTATTTCATCACCTGCAAAGGGCGGCTCGCCGCGGGCGTGTGCATCACGCCGGACACCGTGCTGCGCGCGCTCGTCTCGGACAGCTGCAAGGAGCGTCTCGCGGTCGGCTGCGAGGTCGAACAGCTCAGCTTATTTACACCCATGCTCACAAGGGAGGACACTATAAAATGCTTGAGCGGTCAGATGTGATCTATCGGTACGACGGCAGCTACGACGGCCTGCTGTGCTGCGTTTTTGCGAGTTTTTTCCATAATCAACGCCCCATCGACATCGTGTGCGGCGACGGCGAGCCGACGCTGTACGAGACGCGCTGCATCGACACCGATTTCGCAAAGGCGCGGCGGGTGGAAAACGGCATTCTCAACAAGATATCAGAGGAAGCACTCGAGCTCGTGCGGCGCGGTTTTTTGACCTGTCACTCCCACAAGGAAACGCTCATCCTCGACTTTGTGCGGCTGTGCTTCCGCTGCGGTCCGCGCGCGGCCTCCATGCTCGCGGACGACACCGTCAGCGAGCTGACGCTCGCAGTGCGCCGTCTCGAGCGGGAGGCGCATCAGTACCTTGGCTTCGTGCGTTTTTCCGACGCGGGCGGCGCGCTCGTCGCCGAGATCGAACCGAAAAATTTCGTACTGCCGCTGCTGGAAGCGCATTTCAAGGATCGCCTGCCGCGGGACGCCTTCCTTATCTACGACCGCACCCACGCGGCGGCGCTGATCTGCCAGCGCGGGCGCAGCGAGATCATCAGCGTGGACGCGTTTGACACGCCCTCGCTCAGCCCCGCCGAACGGGAATTCCACGCGCTGTGGAAGGACTACTGCGAGAGCGTGGCCATCCGCGAGCGGCGCAACCCGGTCTGCCAGCGATCGCATATGCAAAAGCGCTACTGGCCGCTGCTGCCGGAGACGGACGCGGGCGCGCCCGCGTCGCGCGCAGAGCTCGAGCGCGCGCTGCGCGGCGGCGAGCGCATCGGCGGACGGCTCGTCCGCGCACAAGGGGAATGAGGTCGTCCTCGGCGATATTCTCTGCAAGAGAAGGACCTCCCGACTCCCCGAGCCTCGCATCTGCGACGCGAAGCTCGTTATCGCTCCCTGTGCTTTTCCCTTTGGAGGATCGTCTTGTGTTGGCTGAAGCAGGCGATACATGGAACGCCCCAAAAAGCAAGTATGCAAAAGGCATCTAATATAACTTTCTAAAAATTCTATTTGTGCAATACCATCTTCGTTCACATATTTCCTTGTGCGAAATCCAAGTATTGCTTTATATGCTTTAAGCGCTTAATCTCGCCCGCGCAGCGGGCGGGCTTTTAGCTTGCCGCTGCGCGCCGCGTTCTGCGCTGAAGCACAACAAAAAATCGCCCGCAATGCGGGCGCTTTTCATTCATATGCCCTGCGGAAGACGGCTCACAGCCCTTCGATGATCTCACGGATCTCCTTTTCGACCGCCTCCACCTCGTCGTGGAACGCCGTCGCGGACACCCGGCGCGCGCCCTGCCCGAGGATGATGATCTGCTCGGTTCCGTCCGACGTCGCGACGCGCACACGTCTCGTTTTTGCGAGCGAGTGCGCCGTCTTTTCGATATACATATCCGCCGTTTCGGCCTCCTTCGTGTACACCACGCTGATGCCGCCGTGCCGCTCCACCTCGCCCGTGCCGCCCTTGACGCGGTAAGCGTCGAACACAAGAATCAACTCATTTTTACAATATCCCTGATAGCTGCAAAGGCGGTCGATGAGCTGAACCCGCGCCCCATCCATATTCTCCTGCGTGAGCGCGCGCAGCTCGTCCCACGCGAAGATGATGTTATAGCCGTCGACGAGCAGATACTCCGGCCCCTCCGGGATGGGCTGCGAACGCGCCGCACGCGGCGGCTGCAGCGCGGCGGTCGCCCTTTGCTTTTTCTCCCGTTTGACGGGTCCGTAGGTGCGCTCAAAGATAGATAACAGCTCCGCGTCGAGCGCGAGCGCGGAGCGAAACTCGTCCGAGCGCTTCTTCCGCACCGCCGACTCCGGCTCATCCTGCGCGAATCTGAAGCCGCTGCCGACGTGCATATGACCGCGCACCTCGTTCCACGGCACGGTAAAGACCGCGCCGTGCGCGCAGAACACCGAGCCGGTAGGATTCTCCGTGTCGCTCTCGCTGTCGTAACCGATCGAGTCGATCAGCGCGGGCGCATCGTGCGCGGGCGCATAGCCGCCGACGAAGCAGTTGACGCGGCCGAGCCCCCCGGTATACGCCGCGAGCTGCGCCGCGTACCCTTCAAAATCGCGCACAGGCACCCGCGCGCTGAGGACGACCGTCTCCCCGTCCGCCCGCGGCGGATCAGATTGACCGTTCATGCGGCGCACATCCGCCATCGCCCGTCCGACAAATCCCCTCGGAAGCTCCAGCGTCACGTCATAGATCGGCTCGAGCAGAACGCTCCGCGCGCACTTGAGCCCCTGCCGCACCGCGCGGTAGGTCGCCTGTCGGAAATCGCCCCCCTCGG
The DNA here is from genome assembly GCA_034927165.1 of Oscillospiraceae bacterium. Lineage (GTDB taxonomy): Bacteria > Bacillota > Clostridia > Oscillospirales > Ruminococcaceae > JAYFNU01. Next base: position 21,973 of record JAYFQJ010000030.1, on the reverse strand, counting down.
TGTGCTTGAGGTGGCTCTTCCCGGCGATGAGCGTGATCCTCATGTCCGTGATGGGCGCGCCGGTGAGCACGCCGGGATGCTCCCGCTGCGCGAGATGGGTCAATATCAGCTTCTGAAAGCTGCGGTCCAGCGCATCCCCGCGCAGCGCGCTCGAAAACGCAAGTCCGCTGCCCTGCTCGGTCGGCTCGAGCAGCAGATGCACCTCCGCGTAATGCCGCAGCGGCTCGAAATGACCGACGCCCTCGACGGGGGCTTCGATCGTCTCCCGGTAAAGCACGCCGCCCTGAGAGAAGCGGACGTCGGCGCCGAAGCGCTCCAGCAGAAGCTTTCCGAGCACCTCGCGCTGCACCGCGCCCATGAGCCGCACGCTGATCTGTGCATTTGACGGTTCAAAACGGACGTGCAGCAGCGGGTCCTCCTGCTCCAGCGCGCGCAGCTGGCGCAGCAGCGTGTCCGCGTCCTCGTTTTCCGCCGCGACGCGATAGCACAGCACCGGCGCGAGCAGCGGCGGCGGCGCGCTTTCACAGCTGCCGAGCGTCTGCCCGGCATAGGTTTTCGCAAGCCCCGTCACAGCACAGACGCTGCCCGCGAACGCCTCCTCGACCGCTTCGTATTTCGCGCCGGAATAGATGCGCACAGCGGTCGCCTTTTCGGATATCCCGTCATATTCTATCGCCGCGCGCGGCTTGAGCGATCCGCCCGTCAGCTTCATGTGCGTCAGCCGCGCGCCCGTCTCGTCCGTCGATATCTTGATGACCCGCGCGCCGAACGCCGCGCTCCGCGGCGGCTCGATCGTCAGCGTTTCCAGCGCCCGCAGCAGCGCGTCCACGCCCTCCAGCTTCAGCGCGGAGCCGTAAAAGCACGGGAACAGCGCGCGCTCGGAAATCGCCCGCGCGAGCGACGCGTCCGACAGCGCCCCGCCGCGCAGATAATCCTCCATCAGCGCCTCGTCGCACAGCGCCGCCGCCTCGTCGCGCGCGGAGGCAGCGGCCGTGAAATCGACGCACCGCGCGTCCAGCGCCGCAAGGGCGTCGCGCGTCCGGCCGCAATCGGCGTTCGGAAGATCGGTCTTATTGACGAAGATCATCGTCGGGATCTGATAATAGCGCAGCAGCCGCCAGAGCGTCCGCGTGTGGCTTTGCACGCCGTCCGCCGCGCTGACGACGAGCACCGCGCAGTCGAGCGCGCCGAGCGCCCGCTGCATCTCTCCTGAAAAATCCACATGGCCCGGCGTATCCACAAAGGTAAGCTCGCACGCGGGCCTGCGGATGATCGCCTGTTTGGAAAAGATGGTGATCCCGCGCGCCTTTTCGAGCGCGTCGGTGTCGAGATAGGCGTCGCCGTGATCGACCCTGCCGGCGGCGCGAAGAACACCCGCCCGAACCAGCAGCGCCTCAGAGAGCGTCGTCTTTCCCGCGTCCACATGCGCGACGACGCCGATGCAAAGCCGCTTCATGCCTGTTTCCCGCTGAGAAAAACGAGCTTGTCGTAGCCCGTGTGCGCATCCTGCTCGACGCCGTGGGCATATGCGTCCAAAACACCGATCACAAGCTCGCAGGTCGTATTGACGATGCAGCCCTCCGCAAGATGCCCTCCGACCGTCGACAGGTCCTCTTTTGACAGCGCAATATGCAAATGCGTGCGCACGGCGCTGACCGTCCCCGTCATCGATACGATCTCGCACGGCTGCGCGATATGCCGTATCGCGATGCCCGACGCGTCGCGCACGCGCGCTTCGCTGACACATCCGACCGCCGACAGCACGACGCCGGCCGCTATGTGATTCTCCCGCGCGAGCCGTTCGATCTCCGCGAGCAGATCCTCTCCCCTGCGCAATCTTTTACATAAGCATTCCACGTCGCGTTTCCCCTTTATTCTTCTTGGCTTTATTCTATTCTAACATAAGCGTCTGTTTTTTTATATGCGGTGATCCCAAAAAGACGCGCAAAAGCGCCGCGGGTAAACCGCGGCGCTTTTCACATAAGCAGACCGGATCAGAAGACCAGCGCGCCGCCGACGACACAGTGTCGCACGCGCAGGGTGTCCCCGTCGAGCAGCGTAAAATCAGCGCGCTTGCCGACCGCGATGCTGCCGACGTCTCCGTCGAGGCGCGCCGCGCGCGCCGGGTTGATCGTCGCGGCCTTGAGCGCCGACACGAGCGGGATGTCGAACTCCTTGACCGCGCGGCGGAAGCATTCGCTCAGCGGCGTCGCGCTGCCGGCGATGGTGCCGTTCGCGAGCGTGGCGAGCCCGTCCTTCACGGTGACATCCTGACCGCCGAGCTCATATGCGCCGTTGGGCATACCGCAGGCCATCATCGCGTCGCTGATCAGGCAGACGCGGTCGTCGCCGAACAGACGGAACGCCGCGCGCACTGCCGACGGGTGTACATGGATGCCGTCGCTGATGAGCTCGACGTCCCGCGCGTAATCCATCGCCGCGCCGATGAGCCCCGGCGCGCGGTGGGAAAACGGCATCATTGCGTTGTATAAATGGGTCACATGGGACGCGCCGTTCAGAAACGCCTCCTTTGCCGTGTCGTAATCCGCGGCGGAATGAGCGATGCTGACGACATATTTTTCGCTTGCCGCGCGGACGAAGTCCATGCCGCCGGGCAGCTCGGGCGCAACGTCCGCGAAGATGATACGGCCGCCGCACAGCGCGTCGAGCTCGCACAGAAAATCAAAATCCGGCAGCAGCAGCAGCGTTTCCTGCATGGCGCCCTTCTTCTCTTTAGACGCAAAGGGTCCCTCGAGGTTGACGCCCCGCATGACCGCCCGACCCGGCTCCGGGACGTCCATAAAATGCTTTGCGCTCTTCAAAATCGCGCGCAGGACGTCCTTTTCCATCGCCATAGTCGTACCGAGATAGCTTGTCACGCCCACCGACGCGAGATAGGCGGCGATATCGCCGTTCGCCGCGTCCGTCCCCTCGCAGAAATCATGGCGGTGCGCGCCGTGGATATGGCAGTCCACAAAGCCCGGCGCGACAATGCAGCCCTTCGCGTCCAGCGTTTCTCCGCCGGCAGCCGCGGCGATGCGGTCGCCCTCGGCAAAAACATCGGCGTCGTGGAAGGTCCCGTCCGCGCAGAATACACGTCCGTTTTTGATCTGCATCCTGTTACCTCCAAAAAATGTTCTTTACATTATGGTAACACTTTAGATACAATTTGAAAAGAATAAGCTTTGATTTTTTGCAAATTTACCGTACGGAGGCGTTCTGTGATCCAAGCGGTGTTTCTGGATATCGACAATACGCTCACAAGCAGCGTCACCCGCGCCATTCCGCAAAGCGCGCTGGAGGCGATCGCGCGCGCCAGAGCGAACGGGGTGCGCGTCTTTGCGGCGACCGGACGCAACACCCGCACGCCCGAGGAGGGCGCGATCCTGCGCGGCGTGACGCTCGACGGGTGCGTCGCGCTCAACGGACAGATCTGCTATCTCGCCGACGACACGATCGTCTTCCGCCGCCCGCTCGACGCGCGGGACGTAGCGACTGCGCAGCGGTACTGCGACGCGCGCGGCTGCGCTTATCTCGTCAGCGAGCTGAATGAAAATTATATCAATCGCATTAGTCAGACGGTCCTCGATTTTCAAGCGCATATCAGGATCCCGCTGTACGCCGTGCACGGCGCGCAGAATTTGTCCGAGCGGGACATCTATGCCTTCTCCCCGTTCCTCGACAGGCGGGCCGAGCGGGAGCTGCTGCCGCAGCTGACGCACAGCACCGCCGTGCGCTATAACGAGATCACCTGCGACATCATCCCCCGCGAGGGAGGCAAGGATGTCGGCATACTGAAAATGCTCGCTCATCTCGGCATCCCCGCGTGTGACAGCATGGCATTCGGCGACGGCGGCAACGATATCGCGATGCTGCGTGCGGCCGGCGTGGGCGTCGCGATGGCCGGCAGCGCGCCCGACGTGCTCGCCGCCGCGGATTATGTGGCTGAAAGCCCGGACGCGGACGGCATATATAGGACCTTTGCGCTGTATAAATTAATATGACCCGGCGATCGGATAAAGGAGGTAGAAATGGGCGAATACATCACCGTGGAGGTCTGCTGCGGCTCCGCGGACGACGCGGCGCGCGCCTTTCTCGCGGGCGCCGACCGCATTGAGCTCAACTGCGCGCTCGACGCGGGCGGCCTCACGCCTTCCCTCGGTCTTCTGGAGAGCGCGCTCGACAACGCGCCGCTGCCCGTCGTCTGCATGGTGCGGCCGCGCGCCGGCGGCTTCTGTTATTCCGCGCTGGAGTTCGACTGTATGCTGCGCGATGCGCGCGCGCTGTGCGCTGCGGGCGCCGCCGGACTTGCCTTCGGGTGCCTCACGCAGGACGGCCGCATCGACAGGGAACGCTGCGCGCGCCTTATCGATGCAGCCGGTGATGCGCAGACCGTTTTTCACCGCGCGTTCGACGTGCTGCGCGGCGAGCCGGAGGCGGACGTTGAGACGCTCGTCCGTCTCGGATTCACCCGCATACTCACCAGCGGCCGCCGTCCCGCGGCGCCGGACGGCGCCGACTGCATCCGCCGCTGCGCGCTGGCGGCGGCGAACCGCATCGAGATCCTCGCGGGCGGCGGCGTGCGCGAAAACAACGCCGCCGCGCTCGTGACGGCCACCGGGGTGCGACAACTGCATTTTTCCTGTCACACGACCGTCTGCGACTGCTCCGCGAGCGGCTCCGCCGTGCATTTCAATGCGCCCGCGACGGCCTCGGAGACCTCCGTTTCCGTCGTCGACACAGCCCGCCTGTCTGATTTTGTCGAAATGCTCCGCAAAATAGAATATCCGAAGGATGTCAAGATTTAAAGTGCACAAATCGGATTGGCAAAATTGTAACAAACGCGAAAAATCAGCAATTCCCCCCTATCTGTATTGACAAAAAAGCGCGGCGAGGATATTCTGTTTACAGAATGTTAACACAATATCACTTTAATTATAAGATTCAGTAAAAGTTTTTTGTTTGTATTGCACAACATTCGAAGGGGAATGCATAAAAATGGAAAACGAAGTATTCACGACCGCATACGAGCTCATGGGGCAGCTGCAGCGGACGCAGGGCGCTAATATTCTCGCCGCGGCAAAGTGCATCGCCGATACATTTGAGGCGGGCGGCATCCTGCAGGCGTTCGGCTCGGGACATTCCAACGCGGGCGCGCTGGAGCTGTGTCACCGCGCGGGCGGCTTCGTGCCCACGAAGGCGATCCGCGAGCCGGCGAACGGACTGTACGAGTCCGTTCCGGGCGTTGCGGAGATTTTTTTGAAAAAGGTAGACATCCGCGAAAACGACGTCGTCTTCATCATCTCCAATTCCGGCCGCAACCCGCTGCCTTTGGAGATCGCGTGCGAAGCGCGGCGGCGCGGCGCCAAGGTCGTCGCGGTCACCTCCGTGGAGGCCAGCAAAAAGCTCACATCCAAGCACAAATCCGGCAAGCGGCTGTTTGAGCTTGCCGACGTCGTCATCGACAATCAGGTGCCGGACGGCGACGCGTGCGTTCACCTTGACGGTCTCGACACCGGCATCTGCGGTATGTCGACGATCACGACGGCGGTCGCGCTGCAGGCGGTCGTGCTTGAGGCGGCGAAGATGCTCCTGTCCCGCGGCGTCACCCCGCCCTTCTTCAAATCCCAGAACATAGACGGCGGCGAGGCGTACAACCAGCTGCTGCTCGACAAACACTTTGACCGGCTCTACCATATGTGATTTTGGACGGGTGTTGTTCCCCGTTTGAAATAAAAAATTGAGTAAGGAGTAAGCTATGAACACAGTGTTACTTGCGTTTGTGCTGGCAACGTTCACAGGTCTCATGATCCTGTTTGCTTCGCTGGCGATGGGCGGTCTGTACACCCCCATTATCTTCGCATTCGTAACCGGTCTCATTGTCGGAAACGTCACCCTCGGCCTGCAAGTCGGCGCTTCCTGCGCCCTGATGGCTCTCGGCTTCTACACCTACGGAGGCGCCACCATCCCGGACTACAACGTCGGCGCCATGTTCGGCGTCGTCGTCGCATCCCAGAGCGGCGATGTGACGCAGGGCATCGTTATCGGCTCGGTCATCGCGCTGCTGATGTCCTGGTTTGATATCCTCGGCCGCGCCGCGACGACCGTCTTCCAGCACGGCGGCGACAAGGCCCTCGCGCGCAAGGACGTCAAGGCCTTCGAGCGCTGGCACCTCATGGGCACCATGGGCTGGTTCTGGAGCCGCTTCATCCCCGTGTTCGTCGGCATGCTTTTCATTGACAAATACATGGTCATCGCCAATTTCGTTGAGAAATACGCGTGGATCAAAAACGGTCTGTCTGTCATCGGAAAATGCCTGCCGGCGGTCGGCTTCGCGCTTCTGCTGTCCTATATGGACATCAAGCACTATTGGCCGTTTATGCTTCTCGGCTACGCACTGTTCGCGTTCATGGGCGTTCCGACGCTCGGCCTCGCGATCATAGGTATCGCCGCGGGCGCGCTCTTCACGAGCTACAAAAAGACGAAGGGGGAGGCTGAATAACAATGGCAAAAACAAATAAAAAGCTTTCCGAGGCGGCCCTGAAAAAGGCTGCCAACCGTCACAACTGGACGCTGCAGTGGTGCTGGAACTACGAGCGTATGCAGGCCTCCGGCTTTGCGTATGCGATGGTCCCCATCATGCAGGAGCTGTATGATACCAACGACGAGGTCTGCGAAAACCTCGAGCGGCATATGCAGTTCTACAATTGCCATCCGGGCGCTTCCGCCATCATCATGGGCGCTTCCGTCGCTCTTGAGGAGGACTATCAGCCCGAGATGTCCGACAGCATCAAGGTCGCCCTCATGGGACCGCTCGCCGGCATCGGCGACACCGTGCAGGCCGTCCTCGTACAGCCCATCACTTATATCATCGCCGCGTCGCTCGCGAACGAGGGCAGCCTTCTGGCCGTTCCGGTGGTCATCATCCCGCTGCTCATCCTATTCCTGCTGCGCTGGCCGCTGTTCAGATGGGGCTACAACCGTTCCGTCAAGATCATAGAGGACATCAGCGGCAACAGCGATTTCAACTCGCTGCGCGAGGCCGCGCAGATCCTCGGTCTGACCGTCGTCGGCGGCTTTGTGCCGAGCATGATCGGCGTCAAGCTGAAATATGCCTACACCAAAGAGCTGACGAACGAAGCCGGCGAAGCCGTCACAAAGACGATCGCGCTGCAGGATACGCTCGACGGCATCCTTCCCTATCTGCTCCCGATCTGCCTTGTCGGTTTGTGCTATTGGCTGCTCAAGACCAAGAAGATCTCGCCCGTCAAGGTCATCCTGATCGTCGCCGTCCTCGCTTTCGTTCTCGGCGCGCTCGGTATCATGGGCTGATATGGTCGGGATTGTTCTGATAAGCCACGGCGGAATGGCCGATGGAATGATGACGTCGGCGCCCATGTTGTATCCGGACTTCTGTCAGTGCGTGAGTTTGACATTATGGCCCGAAGATAACCCGGATGAGTTCCAGTCCAAGTTGGAAGCAAAGGTCAGAGAGGTCGACACCGGCGGCGGTGTCTTTATCCTCGCAGATCTTCTCGGCGGGACCCCCTGCAACAGGTCGATGTACCTGCTGGGAGATAAGGTGCGCGTGCTCTCCGGCCTCAGTATGCCAATGCTTGTCACATTGTTGTCCGCGCGCGAGGACACCGACGATCTCGACGAGATCACGTCCGAAACGCTGGAAATGGCAAAAGTCGGAACGGTGGACGTCAATGAACTTATGAAACAGAGAGGGCTGAACAACAAATGATCAAACATCTTCGCATAGACAACAGACTGATCCACGGGCAGGTGGCCGTCACCTGGATGCGCCGCATCAACGCCGACGCGATCGCCGTCGTCAACGACGCCGTCGCGAAGGACCCCATTCAAAAGATGGCGCTGCCGCTGGCGGCGAGAGATGCAAAGGTACTGGTTTTGTCGGTCGACGAGCTCATCAAGTACGACCAGGAGCATCCCGATCAGACGCTGTTCGTCATCGCCAAATTCCCGGCGGACGCCCTGCGCATCCTGGAGAGCGGCCTGCACGTCGACGAGGTCAACGTCGGCAACGCCGCGCCCATCGCCGGAACCGATTACGTGATGGTCGAGAAGCGCGCGATCGCCGCGACAAAGGAAGACGCGGTCGTATACCGCAAGATCGCGGAGCTGCGCGGCGGCAAGCTGACGACGCAGACCGTCTCCACCTACGAGCCCCAGAATTTTTTGGAGCTGCTCACCAAGGCGGGTCTGTAGATTTCGCCCGGATTATCGGAAGCGGCGCTTCGGCGCCCCGATAGTATTGAAAAGGAACAGAGTGGTCACTTTGAGCGATCGACGTGGCCACTCTGCCTAACAAGGCAAAGGAGCGCGCTATGCAATTAAAAGTCGCAAAAGCACTGAACAATATTCTGATCCTGATCACCGTCCTCGTCCTCGCGCTGGCCGGCGGCTATTATTATGTTTACAGCGCCTATCCGCAGTACAAAACGCCCTATCTGATCGGCTTTGTCCTCGTGGCAGTGATCTCCCTGTGGGTCTTCAAGTGGCTCGAGGCCAACTGGGACAAGCGGGTCATCACAAAAATGGCGCGCGACGGAAAGATCGCCGTCGCCAACATCAAAAGCGCGCAGCGCGTCATGCGCATGCGCGATTCCAGTTTTACGAATTACTGGCTGTACGAGTTCGCGGGCGACATTATCACGCCCGATCTCACGAAGCTCGTCGATACGAAATTCTACGATAAAATGAATTTCCAGACGGACGAGGTGCCGCAGGGCACCGTTTTCGTGACCTATGACGAAGCGAAGCCCGGCCAGATCTTTATAATCCCGAACGTGCTCATCAGCCATCTGCCCGCGCTGATGCCCGTCGTACAAAAGCTCGAAAAAAACAAAGACGTTGGCATCAATTACGTCAACGCCTACTACAACAAGGGCATGGTCATCAAGACCTTTAAGGAGACGATAGCGGAACAGAAGCACGCCGCTGAGCAGAAAAAGCTCGAGCGGCAGGAGGCCGCCGCAGCACATGAAACACACCCGGACAAAAAGAACAAAAAGAAGGCAAAGGAGAACGCACAATGATCCGCATCGGAACCGTCGGCACCGGCTTCATCGTGGACAACTTCTTCGACGCCGTCAGCCGTGTGCCGGACATGGAGGTCACCTGCGTTTATTCCAGGGACAAGGAGAAAGCGCGCGGCTTTGCGAAAAAGCACGGCGTCACGAAATACAGCTGCGACAAAGACGCTTTCCTCTCGGACGAGGCGCTCGATATCATCTATGTCGCCTCTCCGAATTCACTGCATTTTGAATGGTCGCGCGACGCGCTGCGCGCCGGCCGCAGCGTCATCTGCGAAAAGCCGTTCGTCCCCACGCTGCGGGAGCTGGAGACGCTCGTTTCGCTGGCGCGGGAGCGGGAGCTGTTTTTGTTTGAAGCGATCACCGTCCCCCATCTGCCGAACTATAAGCTGCTGCGCGAGCATCTCGGTGCGCTTGGTTCGCTGCGCCTCGTGCAGATGAATTTTTCGCAGTATTCCAGCCGATATAAGGCATTCGTGGATGGAAAGAATCCCAATGTTTTTAATTCGGAGTTCGCGGGCGGCGCGCTCATGGACATCAACTATTACAATTTGTATTTTGCGCTTTGCTTATTCGGCGAGCCCTTGGATATCCGATATCTCGCGAACACGGCTGCCAACGGCATCGACACCTCCGGCGTGCTGACGCTGCGGTACGACGGCTTTGTCTGCGAGGCCGTCGGCGCAAAGGACAGCCGCAGCGAGAACTTCGTTCAGCTGCAGGGCGACGCGGGGTATATCTACTTGCCGCACGAGAGCAGCCGCTGCTTGTCCTTTGACGTGCACACGGCGGCGGGCGAAGCGCATTACAATGCGCAGACGGACGAAAACGCTCTCTATTATGAGCTGTGTGATTTCGCCGACATCTATCTGTCGCGGGATTATCTGCGGCTCGACGAGCTGTTTGAAAACAGTCTGCTCGCCACACGCATGACCGAAAGGGCGCGCCGGGGCGCCGGTATCCTGTTCCCGTCGGACGGGAGGTGACGCGGATGCTGCTGCGCTCCAAAAGAATTTATACCGAATACGGCGTCGTGGACGGCTTCATGGAGACCGAAAACGGCGTTATTCGCCGCATCGGCGCCGGAGAATGCGCAGGTGCCCGGGACATCGGCGCCCTGCGCGTCATCCCGGGCATTTTTGATACGCACAACCACGGAACACAGGGATATTCGCTGTGGGATGATGCGAGCGCTGTCGGGCGCGACCTCGACGGCTATTTAAAAGGCGTCGCGAGCGAAGGAGTAACGCTTGTGTTTCCGACGCTGTTCAGCGCGACGGGCGACGGCGGGAAGGCAGTCGATCTGCTCAGCGGCGTCGCCGCGTGTGTCGGCAGGCCGCAGAACGGCGCGTCCGTCGGCGGCGTCCATTTTGAGGGACCGTATCTCAACCGCGTGGGCGAAAAAGGGACGCGCACCGAACCGCGCCCGATCGATCTTGCGCTCGTGCGGAAGATGCTCGACGCCTGCGGCGGAAAGCTGCGCTTGATGGGTCTCGCGCCAGAGCTGCCCCACGCATACGAGCTGATCGATCTGCTGCTTCAAAACGGCGTGACGGTCGCCTTCACCCATTCCGACTGCACGAGCGAGGAGGCCTTCGCCGCGTTCGACCGCGGCGTCACGGTGGCGACGCACCTGTGCAACGTCATGACGGGCATACACCACCGCGGCGTCGGAGGCCTTGGCGCCGCGTTGCTCGACGGACGCGTCTGCTGTGAGCTCATATGCGACGGCCTGCACGTGTGCAATGATATGCTCAGGCTCATCCTGCGCACAAAGCCGCTCGACAGGATCATGATGATCTCCGACTGCACCGGCTATTCCGGCGCGCCCGCAGGCGTTTACAGAGGCTTCCTCGGCCACAACGGCGAGATCATCGTCGACGCGCAGGGCTTCGTGCGCGAGCCGGGCGGCCGGCTGCGCGGCAGCAGCAAGCCGGTGCTGTACGGCGTGGGCAACCTCGTGGAGAATCTCGGCATGGACATGAGCGCCGTGCTGCGGCTCTCCTCTCTCAACGCGTGCCGCAAATACGGCTTCGGCGACCGCAAGGGCTCGCTTCTGCCGGGCAAGGACGCCGACTTTGTCATCATCAGCGACGATTATCGGGCGCTCGAAACCTATGTCGGGGGCGTGAAGGTCTTTGACCGTAAAACCGAAGGCAATTCGGTTTTCAATCCGCAAATGCTTGAAAATCACAGGAGGCAATGATATGCTGCGCGTTTCCACCGCCACAAGGTATGTGACTCCGAAGGAGCCCTGCTATCTCGCGGGCTATTCCATGCGCACCGAGAAATCCGCCGGCGTCCTGGATGCGCTGAAATGCACCGCCGCAGTACTCGACATCGACGGAGACTTCGTCGTGCTGTGTGACGTCGAGGTGCTCATGCTCACGCGTGAGATCGTTCAATATGTGAAGGAGCGTCTGCACACGGCGTTCGGCATCGACCCGGCGCTCGTGACCGTCGCGTCCATCCACACCCACGCCGCGCCGGAGATCCGCTCGGCGCGCCTGAAAATGTTTGATGAGAACGCCGACCCCAGCTTTTGGATCCACTATCAGGAATTCTTGAAAAAGACGATTTTCGAGACAATATCGGAATGCTTCGAGACCGGCTTCACGCAGGCGCAGGCCTCCTACCACACGGTCAGGATCGACGGCTTTTACGGCAATCGCAACGGCATCGGCAAGCCGGAGGACAAGGATGTCACCATTGTGAGGTTCACCGGCGAGGACGGCGCGGTCAAAGCGGCGCTCGTGAATATTTCCTGCCACCCGACGGTGCTCGGCGCAAACAATCTGCTCGTCAGCGGCGATCTGCTTGGATATATCAGCCGCGAGACCGAAACGCGCTTCGGCGTTTTCCCCGTCATGCTGCAGGGAGCGGCGGGCGATATGAGCAACCGCAACTACCGTCACGGGCACGACGCCGCGGAGCTGCGGCGCACGGGCGACGGCATTGTCGCGCAGATGTTTTCGGACGGCACCTATGCGCCGCTGCAGCTTGCGCAACCGAGCGCGGAGCTGTATAATTACCACAGAGAATATGATATTGACACGAGCGAGTGGCAGCAGCGCCGAAATGAGCTGCAAGCGGCGATGGATGCGGAAAAAGAATACGACAAGCACAAGATCCTGCAGTCGTCGCTGTTTGCGGTCGATCTGAAGCTGTCGACCCCCCACATCATCGCGGATTACGACGCTTCTATTCTGCGCATGGGCGATCTTCGCATCTGCAAGCTGCCCGGCGAGATGTTCTCCCGCTTTGGAAAACAGATCAAGCAGGCGAGCCCGGCAAAGCTGACCCTCATTTGGGGCTATGCCGACGATTATGCCGGCTATATGGCGGACGAGGGCGAATACGGAAAAACGTATGAGAGCCTGTTATCCCCGCTGCCGAAGGGCGGAACCGAGCAGATCACGTCGGAGCTGTGCGCGCTCATCGCAAAATAACGGAGCCGACGCTCGGCTCCGATCAAACGGAGGATGTCATGAAATACGCTGAGGAATACTTTGAATATGTAGAGGACGTCATCGGAAAAATAGAGGACGACGCGGACGTCTATGAAAAGGTCGCGGCGGAAATGCTGGGGTGCCTCAAAAAGGGCGGTATGCTTTACACCTTCGGCACCGGCCACGGCCACCTGCTGGCGCTGGAGGTCTTTTATCGGGCGGGCGGTCTTGTGCGGGTCTGCCCCATTCTCAACGACGCGTTGATGCTGCACGTTTCCGCGTCGGCTTCCTCCTTGTATGAGCGCCGTGAGGGCGTCGCCGAGCAGCTGCTCGACGAATACAAGGTCGGCGCAAATGACGCGATCGTAGTAATATCCAACAGCGGCATCAATCCCCTGCCCATCGAGATGGCGCTGGGCGCGAAGCAGCGCGGCGCGCTGACAGTGGCGCTGACCAATCTCACACACTCAAAGCCGCTCTCCTCCCGGCACCACTCCGGAAAAAAGCTGTATGAGCTGTGCGATCATGTGATCGACAACCACGGCGTGCTGGGCGACGCGTGTGTGCCCAGCGCGAACGGCAATATCTGTCCGACGTCGACCATTGCCGGCGCGATGATCCTGCACGCCATCACGGCAAATATCGTTGAGCTCGCCGAGAAGGAGAATTTTCCGCTCGAGACCTACTCCTCCAGCAACGTGCCCGGCGGCGACGCGCGCAATGTGCAGTATATAGAGAAGTATAAGAGCATTATCAAATGCCTTTAATAAAAAAAGAAACAGCAAGGAGTCGAAAATGATCACACGCAAAACAACGGTCATCAACAAAACAGGCCTGCACGCGCGTCCCGCATCCGATTTTGTTTTGAAGGCGAAGAGCTTTGAATCCAAGGTGACGATCCGCGAGGCAAACGGCAGCGAGGAGCCTGTCAATGCGAAATCCATCATTCGTCTGCTCGCCATCGGCGTCGCGCAGGGCACGGAGATAGAAATCGCCGCGGACGGCCCGGACGAGCAGGCCGCGGTCGACGCGCTCGTCGCGCTCGTCGCATCGGGCTTCGGGGAGGAGTAATTGCCGCGTTCATTTGATAAAGACCGTATTCAGGTCGCCGCGTTCGACCTGGACGGCACCATCTTCGACCGCGGCACACTGTTGTGCGAGACAAGGGACGCGATCCTCCGCCTGAGCGAAAGCGGCGTGGAGACGGTCATCTCGACCGGACGCCACCCCTTCTTTCTGCCCGAGGAGATTATGGCGATCCCTTGTTTTCGTTATGCCATCGCGTCGAACGGCGGCATCATCGCCGATATCCGCTCTCATGAAACGCTCCGCGTCGTCGAGATGGACGTCGCCTGCACCCGAACCTTCGCGCGCACGCTGTGCGCGTGCACCGATAAGCTGCACATCGTTTTTCAGGACGGGGGCATGATTACGCAGCAGGATGTGGATATGCTCCTCGAAGCATATCCCACGCGCGCGCGCAAGGCGGATTGCCTTCGCTCGCTGCGGCGTATGTACGATATCGTTCCCGACGCGCAGACGCTTATGAAAAGGATCGACCGTCCCGCCGTCAAGTTCGGCTGCCGCTTTCGCGGCGCGTCGTCCGTCGATGCCGCGTGCGCGATGCTGCGGGAAACGCTCGACGCCGAGGTCGTCGTGACTGACAGCGATATGGTCGAGATCTCACCGCGCGGCGTCAGCAAGGGCGCCGGTCTTGAGATCCTTTGTGCGCATCTCGGCAGCACACCGGAAAACGCCGTCGTCTTCGGCGACAGCGGCAACGACGCGGCCATCATGCGGCGCGCAGGATACTGTGTCGCTATGGGCAACGCGAGCGACGATATAAGGGAAATCGCGGATTATGTGACCGACACCGTGCAGAATGCGGGCGTCGCCAAGTCGATCCGCCATCTGTTCAATTTATAAAAAGGAGCATCCTGCTATGAGCGTGAACCCAGAGGATATCCGTAAATTGACGACAGAACAGCGCAATGAGCGCACAATGGACATCGACCTTTTGTCCACCGTGGACATGGTGCGGCGCATCAATGATGAGAACCGCGTGCTGGCCGACGCCGTAGACGAGCAAGCGCGAAGCATCGCCGCCGCCGTGGACGTCATCACCGCGCGTATGCGGCGCGGCGGGCGGCTGATCTTTATCGGCGCAGGCACAAGCGGCCGTCTGGGCGTGCTCGACGCCTCGGAATGCCCCCCGACCTTCTCCGTCTCCCCCGACCGCGTGGTAGGTATCATCGCGGGCGGCGAGCGCGCCTTACGCAGCGCTGTGGAGCACGTTGAGGATGACGCGGACGCCGCTGTCCGGCAGCTGCGCGAGGCGACGGCGTGCGCTGATGATGTCGTCTGCGGCATTGCTGCGAGCGGGCGCACACCCTATGTCATCGGCGCGCTCGATTATGCCAAAAGCGTCGGAGCGGCGACGCTGTGCGTCGCAAACAACAAAAACAGCATCCTCGCGCAGCACAGCGACGTCGCTATCGAGGTCGAGGTCGGCCCGGAGGCGCTCACCGGCTCTACACGCTTGAAATCCGGCACAGCGCAAAAGCTCGTGCTCAACCTTTTGACGACCTGCACCATGATCCAGCAGGGAAAGACCTACAGCAATCTGATGGTGGACGTCAGGGCGACCAACGAGAAGCTGAACGCGCGCTGTCTCAACATCCTGCGCGCTATCTTCCCCGAAGCGGAGGAGGCGGCGCTGCGGGAGGCGCTCACAGCTGCCGACGGAAGCGTCAAACTCGCAGCCGCGATGCTGCGCACAGGCAAGAGCGCAAACGACGCGGGCAACGCGCTCAACGCCTGCGGCGGCAGTCTGCGCGCGCTGTTCGGCGAGCGAAATTGAAGCTATGAAGTCTGATTATATCGTGATTCCTGAAAAGGGCCGCGCAGCCGTCGCAAGCGAGGTGGTCAGTCTCGACGGCCTTTTGCCGAATGAGGCGGTGCTGCGCGCGGAAGCGACGATGATCAGCGCGGGCACCGAGCTGTCCCGCGTGTTCGCGATCAAGCAGGGCTTCACCTACCCGGTGCGGCCCGGTTATTGCGCGGTGGGACGCGTGCTGGCAAAAGGCAGCGCGCTCACGGACATTGACGTCGGCGGCCGGGTCTTTTACAGCGGTCCGCACGCGTCGGTCTGCCGCCTTTACCGCGGGGAGCGCACGCAGGAGCCGATGCTCTTTCCCCTGCCCGCCGACATCGATCCACAGGCCGCTGCGCTCATCACGCTCGGCCTTGTCGCCATGAGCGGCGTCAACGCAACGCAGGTGAAGCTCGGCGACACGCTCGCCGTATTCGGTCTCGGCGCGATCGGCCTCATCGCGGCGCGCTCTACAAAAAATGCGGCGCGCGGGTCATCGGCGTCGATCCCGTGCCCAGTCGCTGCGCGCTCGCGCGGCAGTTCGGCATTGAGCAGACGCTCGACTGTCCGCCGCAGGAGCAGGTCGCGGCGCTGAAGGCGCTGACCGGCGGCCGGGGCGTCGACATCGCGGCGGATGCGACGGGGGCGTCGCCCGCCATCGCGAACGCTCTGATGAGCTGCGGGAAATACGGACAGGTGATCCTGCTTAGCTCTCCACGCGCGCCCTTCAGCGGCGAGCTGACGCCGCTGCTGAGCGCCATCCATATGAATATGCTGCGTGTGACGGGCGCCTTCAACAGCCTTGATCCCGTGTATGAGACAGAGGGCTCGCGCGTCTGCGTTGAACGCAATTACCGCGTTATCTGCGGATTGCTTTCCCGCGGTGAGCTGGATGTCCGCGCGCTCATCAGCCACGTCATCCGCCCGGCGCAGGTACAGGATGCCTATTACGGGCTCATGTACGACAAGGAAAACTACCACTGCGTCGTCATCGACTGGACGGATCCCGTATAGCACTTTTTACAAATCTTTTTTCCGGCACTGCGGATTATTTTCTGATAAAGCGACGCTCTGCGCCTATACGAGCAGCGCATTTCGTGCTATACTGTTATATAATTAACAATGTTGGTTATGGAGATTGGGCATGAACAAATTTGAGGTCCTCACGGATATTTATTTCGGCGAAGACGCGCTGCAGCGTCTTCGCGAGATCGAATGCAAAAAAGTATTTATCATCACCGATCCGTTCGTCGTGGACAGCGGACTTATCCGTCACATAAAAAAGCCGCTGGAGGCAGGAGGAATCAGCTACGAGCTGTTCACCGATGTCGTCCCCGACCCGCCCATCGAAAAGGTCGCGGAAGGCGTCAAGGCCTTTATCGCCTCCGGCTGCGACGGCATCATTGGCGTAGGCGGCGGTTCGGCGCTGGATCTGTCCAAAGCGGTGCGCAAAATGTCGCAGCAGGTCAATGCGGAGCTGCATCCGCGCCTGATCGCCATTCCCACAACAAGCGGCACCGGCAGCGAGGTCACGTCCTTTGCCGTCATCACCGATCCCGAGACAAAAACAAAGATCCCGCTTGTTTCCGACGATATGACGCCGGATGAGGCGATCCTCGACGAGACGCTCGTCATGAGCGTGCCCGCGGGCGTCACGGCGGACACCGGCATGGACGTGCTCACCCACGCGATCGAGGCATACGTGAGCACCAAGACGAATGAATTCTCCGGCGCGCTCGCGGAAAAAGCCGCCGATATCTGCGGGCAGTTCCTGTATCGCTCCTACGCGGATAATACAGACATTCATGCGCGCAGAAAAATGCACATTGCGGCGTGTCTTGCGGGTCTCGCGTTCAACACGGCAAGCCTCGGCCTGAACCACGGCATGGCGCATCAGCTGGGCGCACATTTTCACATCGCGCACGGCCGTGCGAACGCCATATTGCTGCCAACAGTCATCGAATACAACAGCGGCATTACCAATATATCGCGCGACCGCGATATGAAAGCCGGCTGTGTTTTCCGCTACTGCAATATCGCAACAACGCTTGGTTTGCACGGCACAAACGAGGTCATGACGATCCATTCGCTGTGTAATTATCTGCGTTTTATGGCGGACGATATGAATATCCCCATGCATCTGAGCGAGTTTTTGAAGATCACAAAAGAACAATATGAAGCGGAGCTCGACTCGATGGCGGACGCGGCGCTCAACGATTCCTGCACGGAAACCAATCCGCGCGTGCCGACGAAGGCGGAGGTCGTTGAGCTGTATCGCAAGATCTGGTAGATCAGGAGAGACAAAGAGATCCGGCGGGGCCGGATCTCTTTAGTGTCCGCTCGAAATTGCCGCTCTTTTTGTGCAGGAGCAATTGACAAGCGCGCCGCAAAATGCTATCATGTTTAGGCACCGTTCGGTTGGTGCTCCTGTACGCGCGGAAAACCGCGTTTACACAATAAGCGGATATGGCGGAATTGGCAGACGCGCTGGATTCAGGTTCCAGTGAACGCAAGTTCATGCAGGTTCAACTCCTGTTATCCGCACCATGCCGAGTGTTCTTATAGCATTTGAAAAATGCTGTAAGAACACTCGCTTTTTTATGCTCAAAAGTGTTCCCGCTGTCCAAGGGAAACGCCCTCGTCTGCCGAGATAAGCTCCGCACCGTACTGATTGAGCGTCTTTACGACCTCTGGCATGAGCAGATAGCTACGCACGATGCGCGACAGATTTTTGACCAATACTGCTTCTGCTTTTCCGTCTTTCACGGCATCCGTTACTTCCTTCAGCCCCAGCCTGTCGAGCGTAAGGCCGTTTCCGTATTCGGTGGTGATACCCGCAACAGCAAGCCCTTACTTGGCGGCATACTCCGTCAGGCATCTTACCTGGGCGGTCATGGCGAAATCGTTATCGGGAGACTGATGGGCTATCCGGCAATATATCCACACTCGCTTTTGCGCCATCCTGTATCCCTCCCTCAACTCGCCAGCGTGTTGGGAACGTAGTTCACAATCACGCCTTTTCTGGTGTTCACAGAGACTTCGGGATAAGGCAAGGGCAGCATGTCGGGAATGTCGATTGCGCCGATGCAGTTATAGCGAATCGTCAGCCGCTGTTCCCAAACGCCGTTGACCTTCTCGGCCTGATGGACTTCGATGCGCTCTACAAGCTCATTGAGCATCCGGGGCGTGAGCTTTTTTGCCCGTGTGTATTTGCGGACGGTGGAGATGAACATATCCGCTGTGACGGACTTGCTGACCGATTTATCGAGCGCGTTTCTGAGCGCCTTGATTTTCTCGGTCAGTTCTTTTTGTTCATCCTCATACTTGATCGACATGCGGGCAAACCGTTCATCTGAGATTTTTCCCGAAGCATTGTCCTCATAGATTTTCTCAAACAACGTATCCAGCTCTCTGTCGCGGGCTTGAAGCGCGTATAGCTCTTTCTGCATAGACTGGCGCTCTGTAACGGCGCTCTGCTGGGAATACCCCATGACTGCCTCCGCAAACATCTTCTCGTATTGGCTGGCGAATTTGGTGAGCCTGCGGATTTCCCCAAGTACGACCTGTTCCAGAAAGTCCACCCGGATATAATGGGTTGAATTGCAAGTACCCCGGTTGCCCTTATAGTTGGAGCAGTTGAAATACTTAATCTCCGGGTTCCCCTGGTTGAAGTGGAAGTGGAGGTTTTTCCCGCAGTCGGCACAGACAAGCAGGCCGGAAAACATGCAGGTGTCGCCATCGTTGGTCTTGCGCTTGCGGAGCTTCCCGCGCTTTTGCTGTACCTGTTCCCATACGGTACGCTCGATAATGGCCTCATGCACATCGCGGAATATTACCCAGTTCTCACGGTCATTCTCAATCCGCTTTTTGAGCTTGTAGGACTTTGAGTAGGTCTTGAAATTGAGAATGTCGCCGCAATACTCTTGTGAGGACAGGATTTTAATGACCGAGGAGCTGTTCCACTTGGTAGGCGGCGCGTCCTTGCGCTTGCCGGGGCGGTTGATGCCCTTGCTCTGCCAGTAAGCCATCGGGGTCAGCACCCCTTCTTCCTCCAACCGTGTGGCGATTTGCTCCGTTCCAAGGCCATCCATCGTCATGCGATAAATGCGGCGAACAACGGCAGCGGGTTCATCGTCCACAAGCCAATGCTTCAGGTTGTCCGGGTCTTTCATGTACCCATAAGGCGGCTGGCCCATCGGCTCACCGGCGTTCCCCTTGATTTTGTTGCTAATTCTCCGCTTTTTGCTGATGTCCCGCGCATACCATTCGTTGAACAGGTTTTTTATCGGGGCCATCTCGCTTTCACCCTCGGCGGTGTCGATGCCATCGGAAACGGCCACAAGCCGGATGTCGTGTTCCGGGAAAAATTCTTCCATGAGCCTGCCGACTTCAATATAGTTGCGTCCCAAGCGCGACATATCCTTGACAAAAACAGCGGCGGCGTGACCTTTCTCCAATTCTGCTATCATCGCATTGAAGCCGGGGCGATCCATCGTGACGCCGGAAACACCGTCATCGCAAAATGTCACAAGGTTCGTATAGCCCATGTCCTTCGCTGCTTTGGTGAGCAGTTTCTTTTGGTTCTGGATGCTGTAACTGTCGCCATCGAGGTTGTCATCGCGGGAAAGACGCGGATACAAAAACGCGGTATCCTCGCGGTTTTTTCTACTACTTGACTGTTTCACAAATCCTCCTTTCCGGCAGTCAAGAGCAGTATTTACAAGGCAAGGATACCATCCATTGATTTCTCTTTGAAATGGCGAAACGAAGCGGTACGGATTCCAACGGAGGGTAAACGGTATAGTCATAGCCCGTAGCGTCAATATTGGAATTGAGATACGGCAATACCAGCACCGCTTTCACATTATTCTGTCCTGCTTTTACCTCGCGTATGACAGACGCCGCCAGCCGGTCAAACGCACCATATCCTCCAAAATAAAATATATCCGCACCGCTTGAAAGCAGCTCGCGCGTTACAATATTGAGCCAGTCCTTTACCGCATCCGGCTGAGATATTTCGCTGTGTCCACAGAGCGTCACCAGCGTATCCATCACCACCACCAAGTTATTGTGAACCCAACATGGGTTCATGTCTGCATTATAACGCATACAGAACCTAAAATAAACTCATAATAGGTTCAAGGTGGAGGCAATTATGAAAAAGAATGAGAGGCACTTGTCTCTGCGGATAGATAAGGATTTGCTCAAGAAGTTTGACTATGTGGCAAAATATGATGACCGCTCAATGAACTGGCTCCTGCTGTCGCTCGTCCGCAAATGCGTCGGTGAGTTTGAAGAATCGCACGGAACAATTCCGCTTTCTGAACAAAAAGAATAACTGTTGAAGTCAGGAACCATAAAGCGCGAAGCGATCATTACGCTCCGCGCTTTATTTTTACCCGTAAACCCTATCCTGGATAGCGTAGCGCAGCCGTTGCGCCTGACCTATCAGCCACGCTGCCGCCATTGGCAATCCCACGGGGCTGACGAGAAAAGCGATCACCAAAACGATGATGCCGTTCTTCACCGAATCCAATATGAGAATAGCAAGGCCGAGAATACCGAAAATGGTGGAGGCCAGAGAAAATATCCACGCGGAGCAGTAGAGCAGGCCGGAGCAAATCCAGACGAGCACCGTCAGTATCGCCACAATGGGCGCGGCAAAGATTTTTAGTAAGAACCTTATATTTCTTCACCCGCTTTCCGGCATTTCTCCGCGAGGGCGGCCCGCTTTTCCTGTATGCCCTGTTCCTCCTGCGGGGTCAGGTCTCGCCGCCCGTATGCGGCTTTATATTCAAGATACCCCTCGTAAGCGTCCAGCAGGGCTTCGGCCAGAACCTCCGGCGTTTTGCAGAAACGGGCGTCGCTCCATTCTTCGCCCTTGCTTTCCCACTCCATGAGTGTGTAACCCCGGCTGGTCAAGACTACCTCATATTCCGTATCTTCACGGAGATAGTCCTTGAAGATTTCCAAGACTTTTTCGTGTGTCAACATGATTACGTCACTTCCTTTCACGCCCTGTTCTACTGCAAGAATACCGGGAAACATCCCTTTTCGCAAGGATGCGGGATATGCGCCAAGTAATCGGCTAACTTTTGTATAAAAAGGGGCGGCGCGCCCGATAAAGCGATGCCGCCCGTATGCTATTGAATGGCGGCCAGCGAGGATAGGATTTTGCTGGCCGCATCCCACAGCCGGTCATAGCTCTGCCGCACATCCTCCAAATCCGCATCGTATGATTTGTGATGGATTCGAGCATCATTGTTCGCCTGTCCTCCACGCAGCTTCGGGAGTAGCGCTTTCTGCAAAGGGCATTCACTGCTTTTTGCAACACTCTCCAGTATCTCTTTCTCTCAGGGTCGTCCGGCTGGCGAAGAAGCATCAGCGAATCAAAATCAAAACCTCGCACCGCCTTCAGATAATCAAAAACCAAAGGCGCTATCTTCAGAGCGTCCACACGCATAGCCGCCATGAAGTTGTTACCGTTCGGCTTTATCTCGTCCATAGTGTATCTGTTCCTTCCCCTGACGCTACGACCGAAACAACGCAGGAAACTCAGGCAGGTCATCCGGAGCAGACAGAAGCCGCTG